>CALLIG010000233.1 GCA_938009735.1 uncultured Flavobacteriaceae bacterium | reverse complement strand
CAAGAGAGAATAGAAACTGTTTTGTCACATCGAGCTCAGTCGAGAATTTAGGAACGCAAGAATAGTGTTCAGTTGGCAGTTGCAGTTAGCAGTATAATAGATCTTTATTAATATTGATAAGAGAACAAGGAATAACATATGAGCACTATAAAACAAAAATTTGACCTTACCGGAAAAGTAGCAATCGTAACCGGTTCTAGTAAAGGTATTGGATTATCAATAGCAAGAGGATTGGCTGAAAATGGAGCCAAGCTTGTGATTAGCAGCCGAAAACAAGATGCGGTTGATGCCGTAGCAGAAGAATTTAAAGCAGCGGGTTTAGAAGCTATCGGAATAGCTTGTCATATTGGCGATGCGGAACAGCGTGAAGCTCTAGTGGCTAAAACGATGGAGAAGTATGGGCGAATTGATATTCTGGTTAATAACGCTGCTATAAATCCTTTTTATGGTCCTTTAGAAACTTCCGGCGAGGAGGTTTTTGATAAAATCATGAATATTAATGTAAAAGCCCCTTGGTTACTTTCAAACTTGGTACAGCCGCATATGAAAGCTAGTGGTAGCGGAAGTATTATTAATATTTCTTCTGTAGAAGGTATCCACCCTGGTTTTCGATTGGGTCTTTATAGTATGACGAAATCTGCAATGATTATGTTGACAAAGAATCAAGCGAAAGAATGGGGTAAATATGGTATTCGAGCGAATGCTGTTTGTCCTGGTTTGATTAAAACAAAATTTAGTGAAAGTCTTTGGTCTAACGAAAAGTTGGTTGCGGGTTATACAGGAGTGGTGCCGTTACGTAGAATGGCTGAACCAGATGAAATGGCTGGTGTAGTAATGCTTTTGGCATCAGAAGCAGGTTCTTATATGACTGGCGGTGTTTACGCTGCAGATGGAGGATATTTAATTTCAGGATAAGGGATTAAATTAAAAATGTAAAATAAACAAGAGCCAAGAAACAAGAAACAAGAAACAAGAAAATAGAGAAGAGAAAATAGAGAAGAGATGAAAGAGGAAGTGTTTTTATTTCCCATCAACCGACAACCATCAACCATCAACGAACAACTAACAACTACACCATGAACTTCGAATACAGCGAAAAATCACAGGCACTTCAAGAGAAACTAAAGCAATTTATTGCAGAGAATGTCTTGCCTATTGAAAAGGAAGTAGATGCTTTTCATCACGACCCAGCGAATGCTTGGAAAAAATGGCCAGGTTTAGAAGGCTTGAAGCAAAAAGCAAAAGATGCTGGTTTATGGAATCTTTTTCTTCCAATAGCCTACGGTGATTTGAGTCCTGGTTTGACGAATCTAGAATATGCGCCGCTTGCAGAAATTATGGGGCGCGGTATATGGTTTTCAGAGATTTTTAATTGCAGTCCACCTGATACGGGTAATATGGAAGTACTTGCAAAGTACGGTTCGCCAGAACATCAAGAGAAATGGTTAAAACCCTTAATGAATGGAGAAATTCGTTCTGCTTTTTTAATGACAGAGCCTGAAGTGGCTTCTTCTGATGCAACTAATATTGAAACTTCAATTGTTGCCGATGGTGACGATTATGTTATTAATGGCAGAAAGTGGTGGTCGTCAGGTGCGATGGATCCAAATTGTAAGATTGCCATTGTCATGGGAAAAACTGATTTTA
The DNA here is from genome assembly GCA_938009735.1 of uncultured Flavobacteriaceae bacterium. Lineage (GTDB taxonomy): Bacteria > Bacteroidota > Bacteroidia > Flavobacteriales > Flavobacteriaceae > Maribacter_C. The sequence continues at coordinate 5,703 of CALLIG010000233.1, read as the reverse complement.
ATGCAGCGCGCCATGAACAACAAAGTATGATTTTGGTTCCTATGGATACTCCTGGTTTAAAAATCGAAAGAGCATTATCTGTTTTCGGGTATAACGATTCTCCAGAAGGGCATGCTGAAATTGTCTTGGATAACGTGAGAGTTCCAAAAGAGAATTTATTAGTTGGCGAAGGTCAAGGATTCGCAATTGCTCAAGGTCGTTTAGGTCCGGGTAGAATACACCATTGCATGCGATTGATTGGTATGGCGCAACGTTCACTAGAATTAATGTCAGAACGCACCACACAGCGAAAGCCTTTTGGAAGAACATTAGATACTTTTAGTAGTGTTCGTCAAGATATTGGGAATTCCGCTTGCGAAATTCAACAAACACGATTACTAGTACTTTCTGCTGCCGATAAAATGGACAGAGCAGGAAATAAAGAAGCAAAAGATTTGATTGCCATGATTAAAATTGTCGCTCCAAATATGGCTTTACGAGTTATAGACAGAGGCATACAAATTATGGGCGGTAGAGGTGTAAGTGGCGATACGCCATTAGCACATTTCTTTGCAGCCGCAAGAACACTAAGACTAGCCGATGGTCCTGATGAGGTACATTTGAGTCAGTTAGGTAAAAATACAATTAAGAAGTATTCGTAAATGAACACAAAACCAGTTCGCGAAGGTGAAGAACTCAATGAAGGTAAACTTAAGAATTTCCTTCTTGAGCATGATTTGATTACAAATGTTCAGAGTGAACTAACAGTTGGGCAATTCTCGAATGGATTTTCAAACCTAACGTATCTTTTAAATATAGAAGACAAAGAGTATGTGTTACGACGCCCTCCATTTGCTGCCCCAAAACGCGGGCATGATATGGGTAGAGAGTATAAAGTGATTCATAACCTGAATGGAGTTTTTGATAAAACGCCTAAGGCATATGCTTATACCGAAGATGTTGCCATAATAGGTGCTCCATTTTATATTATGAGTAAAGTGTCCGGTGAGATCTTAACAGCAAAAGAAGCACATAAAAGACAAGTCAGCCCAAATGAATTCAAAACAATTTCAAATACGTGGCTAGATACTTTTGTTGACTTTCATAATATCGATTATAAAGCTGCGGGATTGGAAGATTTGGGTCGCCCTGTAGGATATGTAGAACGTCAGGTAACCAACTGGGGAAAGCAGTATTTGGCTGCGGCAACTGATGATGTGCCGGCAGCTGAAAAAGTAATGACTTGGATGCGTGATAATCAACCAAAGCAGTATGATCATACGATTATTCATAATGATTTCAAGTATGATAATGTTGTTTTTAAAGACGACTCTTGGAATGAAATTGCAGCAATTTTAGATTGGGAAATGTGTACCCTAGGTGACCCTTTGATGGACCTTGGGACTTCCTTAGGATATTGGACGACATCAACAGATCCTGAAATAATGAAGCAAGGATTGAAATCTCCAACGGTACTAGAAGGCAATCCATCACGAACAGATATTGTTCAACAATATGCCCTTAAGAGTGGAAGAAATATTGATAATCTAACTTTCTATTATGCTTACGGACTCTTTAAAATTGCAGTAATCGCACAACAGATCTACTATCGATTCAAACATGGACACACGAGTGATCCTAAATTTGCTTACTTAAATAAAGCATCCGAATTATGTATAAATACAGCTTGGCAGGCCATACAGAAAAATCAAATTGATAATTTATTTTAGTTGCTATGACCGAACAATCTTATATAGAAATCAATCAAGAGCAGTTAAAGGCTTTTGTTCAACTTCCGATGGATACTCCAGTAGTGATGTTGAACTTGTTGAAATTTAAAGATGTGGTTGTTGAAACAGGATTGTCTGGTGCCGAATCGTACAAAGCGTATATGAAGCAAGCAATGCCTTTTTTTGCAAAAGCGAATGCTGAGGTCCTATTCTTAGGAAAGCCACAAACCATGCTTATTGGCCCAGAAGATGAAGCCTTGTGGGATAAGATGTTATTAATAAAATATAATACAATTGCTGATTTTTTAGAGATGGTTAAGGCAGACGGGTATCCTGCTCATTTGAGAAAGCAAGCATTAAGTGATTCAAGATTGATTCATTGTAAAAGCTAATTTGAAAAAATAAACAGATGAAATTAGAAAATAAAATAGTAATAATAACAGGTGCAGGAAGCGGAATTGGAGCAGCAACCGCAAAACTTTTTGGTGCTCATAAAGCTATTGTAGTAGTTTCTGATATTAATTTAGAAAGTGCTCAAAAAGTGGTCGATGAGATAACTGCAGAAGGAGGTACAGCTTCTGCTATTGAAACTGATGTTACTCAATTTGAGCAAGTAGAAACATTGATTGAGCAAACGGTAAAAACACATGGTCAATTAGATGTGATTGTAAACAATGCAGGTATTGGTGGTAAGCACCAACTAAAGACTGCTGACCATACACATGATGATTGGCATAACGTAATTGCTGTGAATCAAACAGGTGTTTTCTATTGCATGCAAGTTGCCATAAAGCAAATGCTTGCCCAAGGTCATGGCAGTATGGTAAATGTCGCTTCTTTAGCAGGTTTGAAAGCATCCGGTAATAATTTATCGTACAGCGCAAGTAAGTATGCAGTTGTGGGAATGACAAAATCTGCTGCTTTGGAATATGGTAGAAAAAATATCCGTATCAACGCAGTTTGCCCAGGTTTCACACATTCGGCATTATTAGATCAATTACTGTCGATTAGTCCTGATATGGGTGATAAATTAAAACGATTTATTCCAATGGGTCGTTTTGGCGAGGCTACTGAAATTGCAGAAGCAATTTGCTGGTTAGCTTCTGAAAATTCAAAATTTGTAACAGGTCAAACAATCACGCTAGACGGCGGTACATCTCTATAAAAATATATGAGTAATTTAATTTTAACTAAAAAAGAAGGGTATACCATCGTTCAAATGAACCGTGGTAAAGTAAATGCCATAAACCGTGAAATGGTTATTGAACTGCAACAGACTTTTCACAGCTTAGAAGATGATGTTGATGTAAAAGGGGTTATACTTTCAGGGCAACCACATTACTTTTCTGCCGGCTTAGACCTTATTGAATTGTATGAATATAATAAAGAAGAAATTTCAGATTTCTTTAATGTATTTGGTAGTTTGTATTTGCAATTAGTACAGTTTAAAAAACCTTTTATTTCAGCAATTACAGGCCATTCGCCAGCAGGAGGAACTGTTTTAGCAGTAGCGAGTGATAATCGCTATATGGCCGAAGGAGAAAAGTATGTAATTGGTTTAAACGAGGTAGCGGTAAATATTCAAATTAGTCAAAACCTAACCGAAATATATTCTTTTTGGATGGGTGATGGTTTATCAAGTAGGTATATTTTACAAGGGAAATTACTAAACGGAAAAGAAGCAGTTGCTGCTGGATTGGTAGATGAATTAGTTCCGCTAGAAAATGTTTTAGAACGTTCAGAAAAGCAAATGAAAAGGTATCTGCAAGCAGACCAAGAAATTTTAGTAAACACAAAAGCAAAGCTTAGAAAGCACCTTTGGGATAAATTGGATTTGAAAGCCGAAAACTCTTTGAAAGAGGCTTCAGAGTTATGGTGGAAACCAGAAATAAGAGCAAAAATGAAAGGCTACGTAGAAAGTTTTTCAAATAAAAAGAAAGCATAGGTAAACAACCTCTGGGCAAGCCTCAGAACATTTAAATCTCGATTATCGAGTAAACTGATATATAAAAGACATGAACAAACAACTATTATTTGTAAAAAGACCAGAGGGTGAGGCAGATGCTTCTACATGGTCATTAGAGACCAACGCAATTCCTGAAATCAAAGAAGGAGAAGTATTAATTCAACAACATTACGTTTCATTAGATCCCGCTATGCGTGGTTGGATGAATGAAGGAAAATCATATATCGCACCGATGGAAATTGGTTCTGTAATGCGTTCGGGTTCTGTTGGACAAGTAATTAAGGCGAATAATCATCCAGATTTTAAAGAAGGTGATTATGTTGCTGGCTATGCAGGTGTGCAGCAGTATATTGCTACAGATGGTCAAGGGTTTTATAAAGTAGATCCAAAATTAGCACCATTGCCAATGTATATCGGAACATTAGGTATGCCAGGTATGACTGCGTATTTCGGAATTACAGAAGTAGGTAAGGTCAAAGAAGGTGACGTTGTTTTGGTTTCTGGTGCTGCAGGTGCAGTAGGTAGTATTGTAGGTCAGGTAGCTAAAATTAAAGGATGTAGGGTAGTCGGAATTGCCGGCGGTCCTGATAAATGCAAATATGTAGTTGATGAGTTGGGCTTTGACGCCTGTATCGATTACAAAAACGAAGATGTAAAAGAGCGTCTTAAAGAAGAATGCCCCAAAGGATTAGATATCTATTTCGATAATGTTGGAGGCGAAATTCTTGACGCAGCTTTAGGTCGATTGCGTATGCATGCTCGAATAGTAATTTGTGGTGCGATTTCTCAGTATAATAATAAGACAAAAATGAGAGGCCCGAGTAACTACCTATCACTTTTAGTGAATAGAGCTAGTATGACCGGAATGGTAGTTTTTGATTACCAAGATAGATATGCTGAAGGTGCTAAAATTCTAGGTGGATGGATGGCGCAAGGGAAACTAAAAAGTCGTGAAGATGTATATGAAGGAATAGAGAATTTTCCTGAAACGTATAAAAGACTTTTCTCTGGTGATAAGAAAGGGAAGCTGGTATTGAAAGTTATTGAAGACTAGTTAAAGTAGGCAGAGATCTGAACAAGATTATTTAACCTAACCATACGAAATGTCTATTTATCAAAAAATGGCGGCCTTAGGAGCTAAGTTTATAAGTAAGCCTAAACTTTTTAAATATGGGTTTAATCTATCGCCCATGTATAAAAGAAGTACAGGGAAGATTATAGATGTTTCTGAGGATCTGTTAGCTGTTCGGATTAAGCTTCCGATTAGTTATAAGAATAGAAACTATGTGAATTCCATTTTTGGTGGAAGTATGTTTTCGGCAGTAGATCCTATTCCTATGATTCAATTGATAAATCTTTTGGATGATAATTACATTGTTTGGGATAAGTCAGCTGAGATTTTATTTAAACGACCAGCAAAGGAAGACTTATATGCAGATTTCTACTATACGCAAGAGGAACTTAATTCAATCAAACAAAAGGTTGCTCTGAATAACGAGATGGAGATAACGAAGACAACCTCGCTAACCAATAAGGATAGGTCAATTGTGTATTGTGAAGTAAAAAAGACGATTTACATAGCTGATAAAGAATATTTTAAGAATAAGAGAAAACGAAAAAATGAAAGCAATTCGATGTAATACTTACGGGCCACCATCTTCATTAGTTCTAGAAGAAGTAGCTAGTTTAAAACCGAAGGCGAAAGAAGTTTTGGTGCAAGTAAAAGCATGTGGACTGAACTTTCCTGATACGCTAATCATTCAGGGTTTATATCAATTTAAACCAGATTTGCCTTTTACACCGGGTAGTGACGTTGCAGGAATTGTGAAAGAAGTAGGAGAGGGCGTAAAGCATTTAAAAGTTGGTCAAGAAGTTTTTGGCTTTGTGCCTTATGGTGCTTTGGCAGAAGAAGTACTTGTGCCAGCAAATTCTTGTTTTCCGAAACCTCCACAAATGGATTTTCCGACGGCAGCATCTTTTTTGATGGCTTATGGCACTTCGTACCATGCATTAAAAGACAGAGCCAAG
>CALLIG010000232.1 GCA_938009735.1 uncultured Flavobacteriaceae bacterium | reverse complement strand
GTTATATTTTTAAGAAAATTTTCATAAAGTACTCTTTGGTGAGCGCGACTTTGATCAATCACTACCATACCTGACTTTATGGTCGTCACAATGTACTTTCTTCGTAATTGAAAAGTGGTACTCGTTGACTCTGTATTATCTTGTTGCCCTTCAAATATAGAACCCGTAATAGCTTCTGATTCAAACTGAATGCTTCGTGAAGACGGTTCCTTTCCAACTTCAGATTGTAGCCCGACATACAGGCTCTCCCATTGTTGACCACCAGAAGTATTTTGACTACGATATGAATTGCCCGAAGATGATTTACTAACAACTTCTTGGAATGGATTAAACCCAGAATCTACCATAACTTTTGGTAGCTGCGCGTTTTTATCTTTATAAGCGTATGGAGTATCTAAATTTTGATCTTGCTCGAAATCAAGCGCTGCAACTACATTAAATTGCCCTAAACTATGTTTAATTGTTGATCTTAGTATTGCGTATAAAGTATGTTCATCATCAAACTTAACTTCTGTTTTAGTTGGATGAATATTAATATCTATAGATGCTGGATCTACTTCTAAATACAAAAAATAACCTGGATGCGTATTCGGTTTAATGAGACCTTCAAAAGCATTTACAACAGCATGATGTAAATATGGACTCTTGATAAATCGATGATTTACAAAAAAGTACTGCTCACCCCTACTCTTTTTGGCAAACTCAGGTTTGTTTATAAAACCTGATATTTTGACTACTTGCGTTTCTTCGGCAACAGGCACCAATTTTTGATTGGTCTTCGTTCCAAAAACATTTACAATACGTTGTCGATAATTACTGATAGGCAGATTAAACATTTCACTACCATTATTATGAAAATGGAACTCAATGTTTGGATGCGCCAAAGCAACTCGATGGAATTCATCTGTTATGTGTCGTAATTCAACCTGATTAGATTTTAAAAAATTTCTTCGTGCAGGTATATTAAAGAATAAGTTCTTAACTGCTATTGAAGTCCCTTTATTAATTACTTCAACATCTTGAGATACGATTTTACTACCTTCAATTTTTAATACTGTCCCTAACTCTTCAGCACCGGGTTTTGTTTGCATTTCCACATGCGCAATTGCGGCAATAGAAGCAAGTGCTTCACCACGAAAGCCTTTGGTGTCAAGATTAAAAAGGTCTTCAGCCTTTTGAATTTTAGAAGTTGCATGACGCTCAAAACTAAGACGTGCATCAGTTGGACTCATACCAATACCATTATCTACAACTTGAATTAAGACTTTACCGCCATCTTTAACGATAAGCATGATATTAGTCGCCCCTGCGTCAATTGCATTCTCTAAGAGTTCTTTAACTACCGATGCTGGTCGTTGCACTACCTCACCCGCAGCAATCTGATTTGCTACATGATCAGGAAGAAGTTTTATAATATCTGCCATTAGCTACCGAAGAATATAGAAAGATCGAAATCTATGATATACAAGAAAATAAAAACTAAAATTGCGATGATAATTGCCATTCGTAATTTCATATTACGATCACCTTCTCGTTTAGCATCTGCTGCAATATTGTTGAATTTTGCTTTAAAACCACGATTTGAGCCCGCCGTAGTGCGAAACTGATCGAATTTATATTCCATTTTAAATGGATTACCCTCCTTGTCACTTTTGTAGTAGCGAGGTTGATAATCATAATCTCGATTTCGTTTTCCAAAAAAACCCATAGTTTCAAAGTTACTTAAAATGAAAAAAAAATGTTGCAATCGAACTGCTAAAAAATGTTAACAGAAGTAGGTAGTCACAGGCTTCATTGTAAAATACAATAATTGTGCCTTTTTTCAAGTAGAAGTACGATTAAAACCTTTTTTATGCTTGTAGAATAGATTTACAAATGAAAAAGAAAAACAGAAAACACTAGTTGAAGTAAGATTGCTATTAACCTAATGAAGCCATCTTAATCGCTGCAATAGCTGCTTCTGTGCCCTTGTTACCATGTTTTCCACCACTTCGCTCTTGCGCTTGTAGAAGTGTATTATCAGTCAATACACAGAAAACAGTTGGAGTATCATAGTGAACATTCAAATCTTTGATGCCTTGAGCGGTAGCACTACAAACGAAATCAAAATGCTTGGTTTCACCTTGAATTACACTTCCAATGGCAATTACAGCATCGATATTGAGATCCGTAATCATTTTTTTGCAACCAAAAGTCAATTCAAAACTACCAGGAACATTCCATCGAATAATGTTTTCAGACTTGGCTCCGCAATCTAATAAAGCTTCTAAAGCACCTGTAAAGAGCCCTTCAGTAATTTCAGTATTCCATTCAGAAACAACAATCCCAAACCGAAGGTCTTTCGCGTTTGGGATTGTTGTCTTATCGTAAACTGATAAATTTTTATTTGCCGTAGCCATTACTTTCCATTTTTAGCCATTCCGATAAAGGCATCGATTGTTGCCGCCTCATCTGACTTTGAAAAATCATCTTTTATTCTTTGAAAATGTTGTAGTGCCTTTTCGTTTTGTTTTAATTCAAGAGCAGCAATACCCGCCTTGTATAAATACATAGGTGTTGAATATTCATTCGCGTTGTGAGCAACAGCTTGCTCGTAATAACCAAGAGCATCACCAGCTTGATCTAACTGCATGAAAGCATCACCAATACGACCTTTAGCTACAGCAGCAACAATTGCATCATCAGATGAAAAGTCTTCTAAATGATCAATAGCATCTGTATACTTTTGCATATTCATATAAGCCATTCCTGCAGAATATGATGCTTGATTAGCCGCTTTCGTGCCAGGGTACTCAGCTATGATATCTAAAAATCCGAATTTACCTTCAGCACCATCTAATGCCAAGTTATATAATGAATCTTGCTGTGCAGTTGCAATAACCGCTTGATCAAAATATTGTTGTGGGTAATATAATTCGTTTGAAGCACTAACTTCTTTAGGGCCTTGAACAAATTGATCATATCCTAAGTAACCTAAAATAGCTACTGCAATAACACCAATTGCACCAAGAATATAGTTTTGGTTTTTAGAAACCCACTCTTCACTACGTGATGCACTCTCATCTAAAGTACTAAATACCTCAGCTGTTGTGCTTTCCTGCTCGTCAAGCTGTTGTTGTTCTTCTTTGTTTTTTGGTTTAAAACCACGCTTTTTATATGTAGCCATCAGAAATTTTATTGATCGCGCAAAAATAAAGTTTTTATTGAAATCGAGAGGGGTATTTATTCGTTATTTTTCGATATTTTGCGCCAATGTCGTGATTCAAATCAAAAATCACGGATCAGCCCGAATGCTTTTAAAAAATTTATCCCTTATAAATTACAAAAATTTCGAATCACAGAATTTTGATTTTGACACTAAAATCAACTGTTTTGTAGGGGCTAACGGTATTGGCAAAACCAATGCACTAGATGCTATTTATCATCTTTCTTTAGGTAAAAGTTATTTCAATCCGGTAGCTACTCAGAATATTAAGCATGATGCGGATTTCTTTGTTATCGATGGATTATTTGAAATTAAGGATAGAGAAGAGAAAATTGTATGCAGTTTGAAACGCGGTGCAAAAAAAATTATCAAAAGAAACGCAAAAGCCTATGATCGCATATCAGATCATATTGGTTTATTACCGCTAGTTATAATTTCACCTGCTGATCGTGATCTCATAATAGAAGGTAGTGAAACAAGACGTAAATTTATTGATGGAGTTATATCACAATCTGACAAAGCCTATTTACAAGATCTTATTAAGTACAATAAGATCTTATCACAGCGAAATTCACTTTTAAAATATTTTGCTGTCAATCAAACTTTTGATGCTGCTACACTTGCAGTATACAATGAGCAATTGACAGAATACGGCACTCCCATTCACCAAAAAAGAGCCGCATTTATCGAAACCTTTGTTCCTATTTTCAAAGAACAGTACAGCGCTATCTCAGGGGGTAATGAAGAAGTATCGCTGTCTTACGATAGCAAATTGCATGAAACCGATTTACTAATTCTACTTGAAAAGAATAGTGACCGAGACAGAGCAGTACAATACACTAGTGTTGGTGTACATAAAGATGATCTGAATTTCAAGATCGCTGATCATCCTATTAAAAAATTCGGAAGCCAAGGACAGCAGAAATCTTTTCTAATCGCCTTAAAACTTGCCCAATTTCATTTTATGAAAACCACAGCAGGCACAACTCCAATATTATTACTAGATGATATTTTTGACAAATTAGATGAGCAACGTGTTGGGCATATCATAGCTTTAGTTGATAATGAGGATTTTGGACAAATATTTATTAGCGATACGCATGCTGAACGCACCGAAAATGTTGTTAAAAATATTCATCAATCATATAGAATTTTTAAATTGTAATATGAGATACCTTTTATACGTAGCCACTTTTTTTATTTTCTGCGGATGCAATACAAAAATCAATAAAGAAGATTTGTCAAACCTAAACGGATATTGGCAAATTGAAAAAGTTACATTCCCAAATGGAGAAACCAAAGATTTCACCATTAGTCCTACCATAGATTATATTGAAATTGAAGATTTAGAAGGTTTTCGAAAAAAAGTGCAACCAAAGTTTGACGGTACTTATGAAACATCGGATGATGCTGAGTTTTTCAGTATTGTAATTACAGATGCTATTTATCAAATGCGTTACAATTCAAATGAAAAATCAAACCCTGGCATGCAACGCGAAGAGTCGCTAATTCAACTTTCTGAGAATGGTTTCTCTGTTGTAAACAAAGACACCCTTACCTATACCTATAAGCGTTTTGAACCTATTAATGTAAATGAATAATGAAAAAGCAAAAAGGTAACAATCTTAATATGGGCGAGGCGCTGCAACAATTTATTCAAAAGAATAAGTTAGAAAAGGGGCTTGATAAAGTAGATACTCAAGAAGCTTGGTCAAAATTAATGGGCAACGGGGTAAATAATTATACAACCGCAGTTGAATTAAGAGGAACTACCTTATTCGTTTCCCTTTCTTCATCAGTACTTCGAGAAGAATTAAGCTTAGGAAAGTCCAAAATCATCACCATGTTAAATGAAGAATTAGGTAAAGATTTAATAACTAAGTTGGTATTACGATAAATTTAAAACTAAAAAACCCAACAAGTTTTCACCAGTTGGGTTGTATCAAATCAATATTTTGATCTAGTATATTTCTCTGCCTGAAAAGTGAAAAGCACCTTCAATAGCTGCATTTTCATCACTATCAGAACCATGAACTGCATTTTCTGATATATCTTTTGCAAACATCTTGCGAATAGTACCTTCCGCAGCTTCTGCTGGGTTGGTAGCGCCAATTAAAGCTCTAAAGTCTTCAACTGCATTTTCTTTTTCTAAAATTGCAGAAACGATTGGGCCTCTGGTCATAAATGTTACCAACTCACCATAAAAAGGACGCTCGCTATGTACAGCATAAAATTCTTGCGCATCTCTTTTGCTAAGTTGTGTATATTTCAAAGCAACGATCTTAAAACCTGCAGATGTAATTTTATCTAAAATTCCACCAATATGTCCGTTTTCAACGGCATCAGGCTTAATCATTGTAAAAGTTCTATTTGTAGTCATGATTCAAAATTTTGTGCAAAAATACAGTTTATTTAAGAATCGGCAACTTTTAGTAATCTTGTTGTAGCTCACCGAGCACTTTACCCCCATCACTTAGCATTTCAAAGAATACCTGTTTCTTTTCAAAATTAAACTTTACAATTCCGAAACTCTCTGTACTTACTACCTCACCAACTCGAAACGGATTTGCTTCACCTTCAAATTTTGAATAGGCATGGGTCAATCCACTACTGGTAAAATCAATCAATGGATATTTCAATCCTTCTACTTCAACACTAGAAAATTCTGAAATATGACGATCGCCAGATAAAATCATTACCCCCTTAGCATTAGAATCAGTAACCAACTTCTTCAATCGATCTACTTCATGAGGAAAATTTCCCCAGCACTCAAATCCATGTTCATTAGACAAAAATTGAATGCTGCTTACTAAAACATTAAAATCAGCTGTTGAAGTCGTAAGTTCTTTTCTTAACCATTGCCATTGCTGCTTTCCCAAAACAGTTCCATCACCGTAAGTATTTGGTTTAAGTCTTTTTTCTGTTTCGTTATCAGGAGTTATTGCTGTTCTAAAATATCGAGTATCTAAAACAAGAACTCTAACAGTACCGTTCTTAAGAATATAATCATGTGTAGTATAAACTCCTTCTTGCTTTCTGCGTGGACTCTCTTGTGATACATCCATAAAATCTAGAAACTGTTGTTGACTTTGTTTTTTTGCAGCAAACTCAACACCACCATCATTTAATCCATAATCGTGATCATCCCAAGTACCAATAACTGGCATTTTATTTTTAACCTGTTTGTAACCAGCCACTTTATTTTGAGCATCATAAGTTGCTTTTAATTTTGACATGTCATCAGTATCGGCATAAACGATATCTCCTCCCCAAATCCAAACATCTGGGTTTGCGCTGAGGACATCATCCCACAATAAATTGTCAATAGTATTCTTGTTACAAGAGCCAAAAGCAATCGTAAAATCAGTAACATCTACATCATTTACTTTGTCAGGTTTTATTGATTTACATCCAAAAGTCAAAAGAAAAAAACCTAGTAATAATATTATTTTCCGCATTTAAATAAGCTTCATGTGTAGTGTAAAAATAGACTTTTTGAAGACACGACTCTATGATATTATTGTATCTTTGCCTGCATGAATTTAGAGGATATTAAAGCTGTAAAAGACTTACTTGCGGTACCGCAGCAAATTGTTATCATACCACACAAAAATCCTGATGGTGATGCCATCGGATCCACATTAGCCTTATGGCATTACCTTAATAATACTGGGCAATCAGCGACTATTGTTTCGCCGAATGACTATCCGAAATTTTTAAAATGGATGCCCGGTTGTGAACATATATTAAACTTTGAAAATAAGAATCAACAGGCGAGAAAAGCCCTCGATGATGCCACACTTATATTCACACTTGACTTCAATCATTTAGGGCGAACAGGACAATTAGAACCTGTATTGCAATCGGCAAATGCTACTTTTGTGATGATCGATCATCACCAAGCACCTTCTGATTATGCAACCGTTACCTATTCAGATGTTACCATGAGTTCTACTTGTGAAATGGTGTATAATTTCATTGACTATTTAGAAGACACAGATAAGATTACTCAAGAAATAGCGAATTGTTTGTATACCGGAATTATGACAGATACCGGCTCATTTAAATTTCGATCTACAACTAGCAAAACGCATAAAGTAGTTTCAAGTTTAATTGAGAAAGGTGCTGATAATACCGCGATACATAACAAAATATATGACACTAATTCCCCAAGTAGATTACACCTTTTAGGAGTCGCTTTGAATAATATGGTTATTCTTCAAGAATATAGTACAGCATATATTACGCTTAGTCAAGCAGAATTAGACAAATACAAATATCAAAAAGGAGATACTGAAGGTTTTGTAAATTATGGTCTTACGTTAGAAGGGATTCGTTTTGCAGTAATTTTTATTGAAAACTCAGAAGAAGGAATCATTAAAATTTCTTTTCGATCGGAAGGTGACTTTTCAGTAAATCAATTTGCAAGAAATCATTTTAGTGGTGGAGGTCACGATAATGCCTCTGGCGGAAAAAGTGATATTTCACTAGAAGAAACTGCTACCCATTTTGTAGCCTTATTAGAACAGTACAAAGAGAAATTGAACACATGAAACATTTCATTTATATAGTACTACTAGTCGCACTTGTTTCTTGTCAAGGTCCTGAACCTAGACACCCAGTAAAAAGAAATACTACAAGTGCTATTCAAGTTGCTATTGATAGAAGTAAGAAACTATTGGCAGCCGAAGAAAATATGATTCAATCAATTGTAACTAAAGATTCATTAAACAGCTATCAGCAAAGTAAAACTGGTTCGTGGTATTTCTATGATAAAAAGAATGCTATTGCTGAAAATACGGCTCAGCCTGGCGATATAGTTACTATGACATATAATGTAGTGGGATTAAACAATGATACCCTATATCGCATGCAAGAGATCGGTATTTTTAAATATAAGGTAGATAAGCAAGATTTATTTCCTGGATTACGAAATGCTGTAAAGCTTTTAAAGGAAAACGAAACCGCTACTTTTTTATTCCCATCCTCTTTAGGATACGGTGTTCCTGGTGATGGAGATAAAATCGGAATTAACATGCCTTTAAAATCTACTTTAGCTATACTGAAAATAGAAAAAGAGAACGATAGTATTTAAAACCGTAGTCAAAAAAGCTTCTAGGATTTATAGAAAAAAATTAGATTTACGTATTACTGAAAATTAAATTAAAATGAAACGAATGAGAAGAGTACATGTACTAGTGATAGTTCTATCGATAGCCCTTTTTGGCTGCAAATCAAGTAAATATTCAGACCTTGGTGATGGCGTCTTTGCAGACATACAAACCTCAAAAGGAGATATTGTTGTAAAATTAGAATATCAATTAACACCTGTTACGGTAGCTAATTTTGTTTCATTAGCTGAAGGCGAAAACCCTTTTGTTAGCGAAGAATACAAGGACAAAAAATATTATGACGGACTAACTTTTCACCGCGTAATGAAAGATTTTATGATTCAAGGTGGTGACCCATTGGCATCAGGTACTGGTGGACCGGGATATAACATCATAGATGAATTCAATGATTCTTTAATTCATGATCGAAAAGGTCTTCTTTCAATGGCTAACCCTGGACCTCCAAATACTAATGGAAGTCAATTCTTTATTACACATGCGGCAACACCATGGCTAGACGGAGAACATACGATTTTCGGAGAAGTTGTTGTTGGACTTAATATAGTTGACTCTATAGCAATTACTCCCGTTGCTGCTCAAAATAAGCCTACGGAACTTATGGTAATGAATAAAGTAGAAATTATTCGTAATGGCAAGGATGCCAAAAAATTTGATGCTACTGCAGTAATGACTGAATTTTTTGCAAAAGAAGGAGAACGATTAGCAGCTTTAGAAAAAGAAAAACAAGCTAAAATGGCTGCTGCACTAGAAGCAAAAAAAGCCTTAGTTACAGAAATAGCAACTCAAAAAAGCAAAGCGACTTTACTACCTTCTGGACTTAGAATAATGAGCTTAGTTAATTCCGACAATGACAAAATACGAGTAGGTTCAAAAGTTTTCGTAAACTATGCTGGATTCTTAGAAAACGGAACTTTATTTGATTCTAACATAAGAGAAATTGCAGAAGGTTATGGGAATTATGAAGAAATTGACAGAATGCACCGAGGAAATTATTCTCCTGCGGTTATGGATTACAGCCCTGATGCTGGATTAGCTGCTGGATTTCGCGAAGGACTTCTAACAATGAAAATCGGTGATAAAATACGTATTTTCGTTCCTCCACATTTAGGATATGGTGAACAAGGTAGCGGACCGATTCCACCAAGTTCGGACTTAGTTTTTGATTTAGAGATTACGGGTTTAAGAGAATAAATTTCATACTTTTTAAAAATCCCGCCAATGAGCGGGATTTTTTTGTTTTAAGAACTCCCGATAACTATTCGTATTTTTAACTTGTTCAAAAAAAAGTCCCCGCTATGAAAGTTTCATTATTTCATGTTGTTCTTATTTTATTATCATTTGCTACAACCTGTTGTAGTTCTTCATCTGATGATATCAAAACACCGATTGAAGATGCGCAAGATCCCAATCCAGATGATGATGATGATGATGATGATGATGATGATCTTGTATCTACTTCAGTCTCTTTTGTTGAAGAACATGGTCAATTACGTATTCAAGGAACAAATATTGTAGATGAAAACGGAGATACTGTTCAATTGAGAGGTATGTCATTTTTTTGGAGTCAATGGAATGGTGAATACTATACAGCTGAAACCGTAAAGTGGTTAAAAGATGATTGGCAAAGTACCGTAGTAAGAGCTGCAATGGGTGTTGATGAAGGAGGTGATGCTTATATAAATAATCCTGACAGGGAAAAACAAAAAGTATTTACAGTTATCGATGCCGCTATTGCGGAAGGAATTTATGTGATTGTTGACTGGCATTCGCATCATGCTGAAGATTATGTTGCTGAAGCAAAAGCTTTTTTCTCTGAGGTATCTGAGAAATATGGAGACACACCCAATATTATATATGAAACGTATAATGAACCATTAGATGTTTCTTGGACAAACACTTTAAAGCCCTATCATGAAGATGTGTTAGCTAGCATACGTGAAAATGACCCAGACAATATTGTGATTTGTGGTACCCGAACTTGGTCTCAAAGAGTTGATGAAGTTATTGGAAACCAAATTGACGATCCCAATATTGCCTATACCCTGCACTACTATGCAGCCACACACAAACAAGAGCTGCGTGATTTGGCACAACAAGCTGTTGACGCAGGTGTTCCTCTTTTTGTAACAGAATACGGAGTTTCTGAAGCTTCGGGTGACGGCTCTATTGATGTAGGAGAGGCCAACACATGGTGGGATTTTTTAGACGCTAACAATATTGGTTGGTGCAATTGGTCAATAACAGACAAAGTAGAACTTTCGGCAGCCTTAATGCCTGGTGCAAGTTTTCAAGGTGGTTGGGGAGCAAATGATTTATCTCAATCTGGTACTATGGTGCGTGCTGAAATTAAAGCAAATAATTAAGTTACATACTTATTAAAGCAAAAAGAGCCTGTTTAATAACAGGCTCTTTTTGCTTACTTTTTAGGACTATCTGCTAAAATCGCTAGTAAATAAGTCCAAAATTTCTGTACAGAAGAAATTTGTACGCGCTCATCTGGTGAGTGTGCTCCGCGTATGGTAGGTCCGAAACTAATCATATCCATATCAGGATAGTTCTGCCCTAGTATACCACATTCCAATCCTGCATGGCAGGCAACAACCCTAGGTTTCTCATTAAAAATAGTTTCATACTTCCCTTTCAAAACTTCTAAAATTACTGAATTAGGATTCGGATTCCATCCAGGGTAATCACCATCACAGTTCACTTCAAATCCTCCTAACTCAAAAGTTGCTGTAAGTGCATGAGCTAAATCCATCTTTGCTGTATTCACAGAAGAACGCGTAAGGCATCCCACTTTAATCTTTCCATCTTTTACTATGACCCTTGCAACATTATTAGAGGTTTCTACCAAATCAGAAATAGATGCGCTCATAGCATACACTCCATTATGAGCAGCATATATAGATTTTAAAACTTTCTCTTGCGCTCCTAAACCCATTACCTTTTTCGGAAGTTTACTTTCTTCTATGCTAATAGTTAAGTTAGGTTCTGTAACCACAAGTTCTAACTTGATTGTATTTGCTAATATTTTAAAAGCTTCCTCAAAAGCATCCGATTGACCGTTATACACAACTATACTAGCGTTGCTTTCTCTGGGGATTGCATTTCTTAGACTTCCCCCATCTATCATAGCAATTCTAATTTGATGATTTATAGAAGCGTTATATAGTAAACGATTCATAATCTTATTAGCATTACCCAATCCTTTATGAATATCCATACCACTATGACCACCGTTTAATCCTTTCACAGTAATCTTATATCCTTTTACTGCTCTTGGTAAGGACTTCTCTTTGTAAGACCTTGTAGCTGTAACATCTATTCCTCCGGCACATCCAATATCAATTTCATCATCTTCTTCAGTATCTAGATTTAATAGAATTTCACCTTGTAAAACACCTCCTTTGAGTCCCATCGCGCCCGTCATTCCTGTTTCCTCATCAATTGTAAACAAAGCTTCTAAAGGTGGATGTACAATATCAACACTTTCTAATAAAGCCATAATCGCAGCAACACCCATACCATTGTCAGCACCTAAAGTGGTACCTTTTGCTTTGACCCAATCTTCATCAACAAACATATCAATGCCTTGTTTGTCAAAATCGAAAGTAACATCATTATTTTTTTGATGCACCATATCTAAATGCGATTGCAGCGTTACGCATTTTCTATCTTCCATTCCTGCAGTAGCCTTCTTTCTTATAATTACATTACCAACGTGATCTGTAAAGGTTTCCAAATTCAAACCTTCACCAAAATCAACCATAAATTGAATAACACGCTCCTCTTTTTTAGAGGGCCGCGGTACGGCATTTAAATCTGCAAATTTGTTCCAAATTGCTTTTGGCGTTAAGGCTCTTACTTCGCTACTCATAATAGTGTTTAATTTTTCCCAAAAATACGACCTCAGAAATTAGTATCATTGATAATTGGTTAAATTTGAACACAGACGAATCTATATCCTAAAATTGAAAAACAAACTACGAAACGGAATTGCCCTTAGCCTAATTCCTCAGCTGATTTTAGTGCAATGGTTGGCAAAACATCCTGATTGGGTTGAAACTTATTATAGTACTAGTTTTTATCCATGGATAAGTCAATTTTTTAGAAGTTTATTCGGATGGATTCCTTTTTCGGTGGGAGAAATAATCTACAGTATTTTAATCTTTTTAGGAATTCGTTATCTCATTAGAAAACGACAAAAAATCAAAACAGAACCCCTTGCTTTTTTAAGGAATGTCGTAATGGTGCTAGCTGTTTTTTATTTTACATTTCATATGGTTTGGGGACTCAATTATTATAGAAAACCCCTATCAGAAACACTTGTGATAAATGACTCTATTACCATTTTAGAAATCAAAAATCTCACTAACGCACTAATTATAAAAACGAATGAGCTGCAGTACAAGATAACCGCTGATAGCACAGAAATGGTTCAAGTACCATACACAAGAAATGAGATCATAGAAAAAACTATAAATAACTACGATCACTTAGATGCACAATTGCCCTTTTTAGCATACCCTCGCCCGAATATAAAAAAATCAATGTACAGCACAATGTCAAGCTATATGGGTATTGGCGGTTATTTGAACCCGTTTACCAATGAAGCTCAGGTGAATCGAAAGACGCCCGTTTTTAGATTTCCCGTAGTCGCTGCTCATGAAATTGGTCATCAAATTGGGTACTCCGCTGAAAACGAAACGAATCTGATTGGTTATCTGGTAACGGCAAAAAATGAAGATATCTATTTTCAATATTCTGCTTCAGCCTATGCACTTAGTTATTGCCTAAATGCAGTTCATGCCATTGATCAAGTAGCATCTAAAGAATTATACAATCAAATCAATGATGGTGTAAAAAAGAACTATCAAGAATTACAAGATTTTAATGATGAATATCAGAATCCGATTGAACCTATTTTTCAATCTATCTTTAGTACTTTTCTGAAGGCTAATAATCAAGCTGATGGGGTGAAAAGCTACAGCAGAGTGGTTAATTTATTAGTTGGTTATCACAAGAAAAATCCGCTTTAAACCCTTACTATTAGCTATTTAATAAAAAAGTTATTCTGCAACCAAAAATAGCTTCTGCAACTATCTACTTTTTGTTTTTAAATGTTGTTAAAAAAGTATGATAATTCCATGAACTTATCTTATTTTTAAAGAGACTAATTAATCAAATTAATTCTTATGAAAATTCGACTTCTGCTCCTATCCATTCTATGGTGTGGCACCTCCTTGTTCGCTCAAGATTACTTCCCGGAAAACGCGGGAGTAAAATCAAAAAACAACAACTATACGGCTTTTACAAATGCTAAAATCTATGTAACACCAACACAAATAATTGATGGTGGAACCTTACTGATTCAAAATGGAAAGGTCAAGCAAGTAGGTAAGTCAGTAAGCCTTCCAAAAAACACAGTTGTAATTGATGCAAAAGGACATTCAATTTATCCTTCTTTTATTGATGTATACTCCAAATTCGGAGTGGAACAGCCTAAAAGAGAACCGGGTGGTGGCAGAAGTGCTCAATACGGCAGCGACCGTGAAGGTTTTTATTGGAATGATCATGTTATGCCTGAAAATGCAGCTATTGCAAAATTCAAATACGATGATAAAAAAGCCAAGGGCCTTCGTGATGCCGGCTTTGGCGTTGTAAACTCTCATATACATGATGGTATTGTTAGAGGTTCAGGAGTTTTAGTTGCCTTAAATGGAACTGGTGGTGATGCTACTAGAATTCTAGATGACAATTCAGCACAATACCTTTCTTTTTCAAGAAGTATTATTAAAGGGCAGTCCTACCCTTCTTCATTGATGGGATCAATGGCATTATTAAGACAAATGTACGCTGATGCTAAATGGTATGCCGCAGGAAATTCAGATACCAAAGATCGATCACTCGAAGCTTTAAATAAAAATAAAGGTTTAGTGCAAATTTTTGAAGCCAAAGACAAAGGTCATGTATTACGTGCTGACAAAATTGGAGACGCTAATGGCATTCAGTACGCAATTGTTGGTGGAGGTGATGAATATGAGCGCATTGCAGATATAAAAGCAACGGGAGCAAAATTAATACTTCCTATTAATTTTCCAGAGGCTTATGATGTTTCGAATCCGTATGCGGCAAATATGGTTGCGTTAAAAGATATGAGAAATTGGAATCAAGCGCCATCGAATCCGAAAGTATTGGCAGAAAACGGCGTGTCTTTTTCCCTTACTCCATATGACTTAAAATCACCCGGCAAGTTCAAAGAAAAGCTTATGAAAGCTATTGAATATGGCCTTTCGAAAACAATTGCCCTAGAAGCATTAACTACAACACCTGCTTCATTATTAGGTAAATCAAGCAGTATTGGTTCGCTTCAAGTAGGGCGTCAAGCAAACTTCTTGATTACTTCAGGTGATATTTTTGACAAAGAAACTACCCTTTATGAAAATTGGGTACAGGGTAATAAAAATGTGGTTGCAGATAAAAACCTTAAAGATATTCGAGGTAATTATGATTTAACCGCTGGCGGAATGACGTATAAAATGTCAATAACAGGAAAAGCAACTAAACCAAAAGTTGAAATTAAGCAAGACACCAATAAATTGAAATCTAAATTAAGTTTTGCTGATAATTGGTTGAATCTTTCTTTCTCTACAGATGAAGGAACAAAGAATTACCGCATGACTGGTTTGGTAAGTAAAGCTTCTGATAATTTTAATGGGCGCCTAGTTCTTCCTAACGGTAATGAATCAAGTTTTACTGCTTTGAAAACAAGCGGATTCACTCCGGATGCTAAAAAAGACAAAGAGAAAGAGACATCAGCAGATATCGTAAACATTACCTACCCCAATGTAGGCTTTGGCTATGCTAGTCAACCGAAAGCAGAAACCATCCTATTTAAAAATGCAACAGTATGGACGAGTGAGGAAGCTGGTATTCTTGAAAATACAGATGTTCTCATTAAGGATGGAAAAATTTCAAAAATAGGTCAGAACTTAAAAGCTGGTCGTGCTAAAGTTGTTGATGCTACAGGCAAACATTTAACTGCAGGTGTTGTTGATGAGCATACCCACATTGCTGCATTAGCAGTTAATGAATCAGGTCATAACTCAACAGCAGAAGTAAAGATGGAAGATGTTGTTGACAATGAAGATATTGATATTTACCGCCAATTGGCTGGTGGAGTAACTTCTGCTCAATTGTTGCATGGTTCTGCAAACCCAATAGGTGGTCGTTCTGCCATTTTAAAACTAAAATGGGGAGCGTCACCAGAAAAAATGATTTATAGCAATTCTCCGAAATTCATCAAATTCGCTCTAGGTGAAAATGTAAAACAGAGTAACTGGGGAAGCAGGTCAAGGTTTCCACAAACACGTATGGGCGTTGAGCAAGTATTTATGAATTATTTCCAACGAGGTAAGGAATATGATGCTAAAAAGAAGAGCGGACAACCATTTCGTTACGATGAAGAAATGGAAGTTGTTGCTGAAATTCTCAACGGAGAACGTTTCATAAGCTGTCACTCTTATGTGCAGAGTGAGATTAATATGATGATGAAAGTGGCAGATAAATTTAATTTTAAAGTTAACACATTCACTCACATACTGGAAGGTTATAAAGTTGCTGACAAAATGAAAGCACATGGGGTTGGCGCAGGTACTTTTAGTGATTGGTGGGCATACAAGTTCGAAGTGAACGATGCTATACCTTACAATGCTGCTATTATGCAAAAGCAAGGCATTACCGTTGCTATCAATAGTGATGATGCTGAAATGGCGCGTAGATTGAATCAAGAAGCTGGCAAAACAGTAAAATATGGCGGCATGACCGAATTAGAAGCTTGGAAAATGGTTACCATTAATCCTGCAAAATTATTACATATTGATAATCGCGTGGGAAGTATTAAAGAAGGTAAAGATGCTGATTTAGTACTATGGACGGACCACCCGCTATCAGTATATGCGAAAGCAGAAAAAACCTTGATTGAAGGTGCTACATATTTTGATTTAGCATTAGACAAACAACAACGAGAATCTGTAAAGAAAGAACGCACCAAACTTATTGACATGATGTTGAAAGAGAAATCAGGTGGCGGAAAAACCCAGGCTCCGAAAATGTCTAAAAAAGAACGCATGACCTGTGATTCATTATAAGCAAAGAATAAAAGAAAGATTTAAAAAATAGATCATGAAAAATATTAATAAAATAGTCGTTACCGCCCTACTCGCATTTGGAGTAACAAGTTGGGCGCAACAAACTCCAGCTGATAAGCAATCTGATGCTATTTCAATTACTGGGGTAACTGCTCATATTGGTGATGGAACCATTGTTGAAAATTGTACCGTTGTATTTGAAGATGGAAAAATTACAGCACTAGGTTCAGGAGAAACCACAAAAGGAAATGTTATCGATGCTAGTGGCAAACATTTATATCCTGGCTTTATCGCACCTGTGAAAGAACTAGGTTTGATAGAGGTAGAAGCTGTAAGAGCTAGTGATGACGCAGAAGAAATTGGAGAAATGATTCCTCATATACGAAGTTTAGTTGCCTATAATGCCGAATCAAAGGTGGTAGAAAGCATGAGGCCTAATGGAGTATTAATAGGGCAAATTACGCCTAAAGGAGGTCGCATTTCTGGCACATCATCTATAGTGCAATTTGATGCATGGAATTGGGAAGATGCTGCGATTAAAGTTGATGATGGCGTTCACCTTAACTGGCCGTCAAGTTTTAGAAGAGGACGCTGGTGGTTGGGCGAGCCAAGGGGTTTAAAACCTAATAAAGACTATCAAAAACAAATGAATGAAGTGGAAACTTTTCTACAAGGTGCTGCTGCTTACGGTAAAGGAACTGGACAAGAATTGAACCCTGCTTTTGCAGCAATGCAAGGGGTTTTAGATGGCTCGCAAAAACTATATGTATATGCCGATGGAGAAAAGGAAATTATTGATGGTATTACACTTGCTATAAATTCAGGAGCAAAATCAGTTGTTTTAGTCGGTGGATATCATGCCTATAAGATCACAGACTTTCTTAAAGAACATAACATTCCAGTACTAGTACAGTACACACATAACCTGCCTAACCTTGACGACGATGATTATGATTTACCTTATAAATTACCAAAATTATTAATGGATGCAGGACTTTTAGTAGCGTTACAAAACGGGGAAGCTTCAAACTTTCAATCACGTAATCTTCCTTTCTATGCAGGTCAAGTTGTTGGTCAGGGTATGGAGAAAGAAAAAGCAGTACAAATGCTTACGGGCAATACCGCTAAAATATTAGGCATTGATGATACATATGGCACCTTGGCTGTAGGTAAAAGTGCAACACTATTCATTTCTGAAGGTGATGCATTAGACATGCGAACTAACATATTAAGCCATGCCTTTATAGATGGCAGAAATATTTCATTAGAAACACACCAAACAGAACTTTGGAAAAGATATTCTAAGAAGTACGAAGGAGAATAACATCCTAAGCATGTTTTCGAAATTTAAAAAGCCCATGTAAATGGGCTTTTTTTATGGACTACAATTCTTTATAGAAAATATTCATTGAGTTAAGTTTACTTATTTTATTGTTCTAAGGTACAGATCTATAAAAGTTCCGCTTTTTTCCTAAATTGCTTATACCCTAAAACCAACTTGAATTAGGTTTTAATTAGTGTCTAAAATCGATGAACAATATCAACAAAGGAA
>CALLIG010000231.1 GCA_938009735.1 uncultured Flavobacteriaceae bacterium | reverse complement strand
TCCCGCCAATAGGTCCAGCTGTGTTTGCCATCACGGACTCTATACTCATGCGGAATTTCTTTTTTCTTCATTGCAATATGAACCAAGCTATTTCCTTCATATAAGAAATCATCATCTCCACAATCAATATACCATCGAACTGATTTGACATCTTCAACAGGTACAGTCTCAAGCAACTCTAAAGCATTATGTTTTTTAAAATATTCTTCTTTTTCTTTCTCGGTATATTTCACATCGCTTCGAAGCAAGCGCTTATCAAAATCTTCAAGGGTCAGCGGCCCAATATAAGCACTCAAAGGGCAAGCCGAAGAAAACAATTCAGGATGATGTAGCGCATACATAAAAGATCCTCCACCGCCCATCGATAGTCCGGCAACTGCCCGAAATCTCTTTGTTCCTTTTATTCGGTATTTCTGTTCAACATGCGGCATGAATTCTTCGAAAAAGAAATCTTCATAGCGCCAATTCTCTCCTTGATTGAAATAGCCCATTTTACCCGTATCGGCATCAGGCATTATTATAATCATTGGTGTAGCAGTACCATCTTTAATCGCATTATCTGTAATACGAAGTACTTCTCCGAATTGTACCCAACCCGTGTGATCATCCGTAGCACCGTGTAATAAATACAATACCGGATAGCTTCGATCAGATGTTTCATAATCTGGTGGAAGATATACTGCATACTTACGATCCATTTTTAGAATCTTGCTAGTCATTGAAAGATTGTCATGCACTTTTCCAGATTGAGCAAAGGATGACATTATCATACTTAAACAAATGGCAGATACGAAGAGTAATTTTTTCATTTTCTCGAATATTGATTGAAGTAGCCTACAAGATAATAAATGAGGATGGATTATGAGTCGTAATTTAGGATAGGAAGACCGAACTTTTTCTATTGCTTTTTAAAGGCTTTGCGAGTCATCACCAAGGGCAATCCTATCAACACTAAAGCCACCAAGTTTATCATGATGACATTATGAATGGCACCATAGTAATACGAAATACCACTATCAATTAGAAACCATGAAAGCAAGGCGAACCACAGCGCATTATATGCCCAACGTTCTTTTTTCTTAAAAGCGTTTTCTGAAATCATGATCATTAATATGTGATAACCAACGATTGTACCGCCGATAATGCCGAACAGCCAGTTCTTTAAATCTAGAAGATCACCTTCCATTTTATTACCTTGAAAAAAGACTTCTTCTGTAAAAGAATTATGTGCTTCAAAGAAAATTGAATTGCCTGCAAAAGCTGCAATTAGCCCAACCATAACCGTTATAACATTAGCCCAAGTCAGCCATTTTTGCCAAAAATCAAATTTAGAATCTGTCATAAGAATTCTTATTTAGAAGGAAGCTATGTTACACAGTCATAGCTTTGATTCAACATTTGCATTATAGTATCTATATCTTGAAATGGTAATTCAGGCTTAGCTTAAAATCAAACCTTTTCTTTTTACCCAGAAATAGGCAAAAATGATATTGGGCACCCAACATAACCATGCAACAATACGATAGGCAGGTATAAAATCACCAAAAGAAGCCGTCAGCATAGGCAACCAAATACGCAATGTTACCGCAGCAAAACATGCAGCATAACTATATATCATATACACTTCATGCTTTTGTATATTTCCTTTTTTAATGGTTTGATACCCTTTTGAGGTTGTAAATAACCAAACTATCGCCAAACAACCGAAACCAAGTTGAGCAATAATTCCACCAGTAGCATAGAAAGCGATATACAATCCTGCAATACCACTTATAAGTACTGCAATCATGTAAGTTTTACCGATCAGTCTATGCCGTTTCAAATTAGCATTTCGAAAACGCTTACTGAATTGTATCCATCCAACAAGTAATGCAAGGCCACCAAATGAAATATGTGTATAAAAACCAATATTCCAAAAAACATTAGCCAATAATTCAGCAGTTTTTCTACTCCTCAAAGCTTCCTCTACCCCTACATATGCTAGATATCCATATAGTATTGGATAAAGACTAACACCAACTGCTAAAAACCCAAAGAGAAACCATGCTATTTTATTTCCTATTTTATCCATTTTACTTTTGCCTCTTATTTATACCTCCAACTCGTTAAATCAGCACCTTTAGGAGCGCTTTCAGCAATTCTTTTCATAATCTTAGGTACATACATGCTATTATAGCGTAGACGGCTTATTGCATTAGGTTGATCAGGATCACCGTTCCAACAATGTTCTGCTCGATCACCGTATAATATTTCTCCACCATAATGAGGATTTGTGGTGCCTTCTAAAAATTCTTCCATTAAGTAGACCGCGTTATTGAGATAATAGTTATCCATATCACCACAATAGATATTTATTTTTCCCTGAAGGTTCTTTCCTAATTTACTCCAATCACGTTCTAGAATGTGCTTCAAGTCATAATTCTCCTTCCAATATGCTGCCACTTTTTTATCAATGTCGCCAGTTTTTTTATCCCAAATTCGGACAGGATAGCCATCTTCGCCTTGTGGAGAATAAGTCGCCTCCCAAATATCCCATTGCTGACCCGAACGCGATTTATCTCCCAAAACGAGTTCTAAGTGATTGCCTTGCCTAAGTGTGGATTGAATATTTCCTAAATAATCTCTATGGGATGGAACTTCTAATTTCTTATGGTCACTATCGTAATAATATGCATTCTCATCTTCATAAATATTAGTCAAGCAATAAGCTCTAAAATCAATAGGATCAGGACAAGCTGCAAAACAACCATTATATTCTTCAGGATACTTTACTTGAACGGCCAAAGCTTCCCAACCGCCAGTAGAACCTCCATATAAGAAACGAGACCAGCCCTCACCTATTCCTCTAAATTGCTTTTCTATTTCAGGGATGAGTTCATAGGTAATAGCATCGCCATATGGACCTTGATTTGCAGAATTCACCGCATACGAATCATCATAGTAAGGCGTAGGATGCTGAATTTGTATCACCAGCATACGCGGAAAATCAGGTTCGTTCCAACGCTGATAAAAATCGTAAGCTTCTTGTTGTTGAGTTACATTATATCCATCAAGGTCAAAACGGGCAGAATACTCAGGCTTCATATTAGGATCTGGAGGCGTAGCACGAAACCCACCAAAATCAGATGGAAAATGTCCATGAAAAACCATCAAAGGATATTTTGCTTCTGGGTGTTCTTTAAAGCCTTTTGGCAATAAAACATGTGCTCCTAAATAAATATCTCTTCCCCAAAACTCAGAAAGCTTTTTCGATTTCACTTTGATGTGCTTAATCCATTCCGTATCCTCAGGTTCTTCTATTGGCGGAATCACTTGATCCATAACCACATTAAGGTCTTGAATTCCTTTTTCTGTTACTGTAATTTTGAATGGCTTACTATATATATTTCCTGGTGATTTATTCCATTGCTGGCCTTCGCCATTGTCCATGGGCAATTTTACTGTATGCCCAGTTGAAAGATTGAAGGTTTCATAAACATGAAGTAATGCCTGCACATTATATTCTCCTGGCGGAACTTCAGCAAGGCTAGGATAAGGATATCCGAAAACTTCATTGGTAAAAGTCATTGACTTCCCTGGTGCCATTTCATCGACATTCATTCCGTAAATCAATTGTGTTTTTAGACCATCATTTATTTGAAAGCGCGGTTCTTTTTCGTCGTTAGTTGAGAGCATCAATAACAAACGGCCGTCTCTTACCTCTGCACTTGCAGCATCAGCAAATGAGACATTAATAGAATTTTCAGTTTCCTTTTGTTCATTGAATTGACAACCTAACACGCTACAGCATATCAAAAAGTAGAAGAATTTTTTCATGGTCTATTAATTTACCACAAAAGGTACTAATTTTCAGATAGGAATCAAATTCAAATTGAGCGCAAACACGCATAGTAGTGTGCTATTTTTTAACCTATCAAAACACTTAGCCAAACAATTTTTTACTTGATTTCACGTTGTCAAAAGACTAACAAGGTGAAAAACACCTGCTAAATCACTTGTTATGAAAAAGATAGTATGCGTTGTTATAATCTTTGGGTCTATTCTAGTAATGAGTAGTTGCGATTATGATGATAGTAATGATATTGATGTACTAAACCCAATTGATAGCACAGCAACTGGAAAAACTCAAATAAACTAAAAGGAAAAGCCCTCTATTTAGAGGGCTTTTCCTTTTATTAAAACATATGTTTTTTTTAAGATCTAGCTCTATGACGCTCTCTTGCTAAAAGCGTATTCTTTAACAACATTGCAATGGTCATTGGCCCTACTCCACCAGGAACCGGAGTAATATAAGACGCTTTCTTACTTACGTTTTCAAAGTCAACATCACCTGTAATGTAATATCCTCTTTCTCTTGTCTCATCAGGTACTCGTGTAATACCCACATCAATTATTACCACATCATCTTTAACCATTTCTGCCTTTAAAAAACCAGGTACACCAAGAGCAGAAATAATGATATCAGCTTGTGTTGTGATCTGGCTGATATTTTTGGTTCTACTGTGTGTTAATGTTACTGTTGAATTACCAGGAAACCCTTTTCTACCCATCAAAATACTCATGGGTCTACCGACAATATGACTTCTTCCTATAACTACGGTATGTTTTCCTTGTGTATCGACTTTATAACGATCTAAAAGTTCTAAAATACCGAATGGCGTAGCAGGAATAAACGTGCTCATATCCAAAGCCATTTTACCAAAGTTCATTGGGTGAAATCCGTCAACATCTTTATCTGGGTTTACCGCTAATAAAACTTTTTGTTCATCAATTTGAGGCGGCAATGGCAATTGGACTATAAAACCATCGATATCATCATTCTCATTGAGCTCTTCAATCTTTTTGAGCAACTCAATTTCGCTAGTCGTATTTGGCATTTGTACCAAAGTAGATTCAAAACCAATACGCTGACATGATCTTACTTTGCTCCCCACATAAGTCAAACTAGCACCATCAGTACCTACCAATATAGCAGCTAAATGTGGCACTTTCTCACCTCTAGCTTTCATCAGATCTACCTCAGCTGCGATCTCTGCTTTTATTTCGTTTGCTACTTTTTTTCCGTCGAGAATCTCCATAGTGTTCTATATACTTTTACTACTTACTAACTTTATTTCATTCCTTTCATTCCACCCATCATCTGCATCATGCGCTTTCCACCGCCACCTTGCATCATCTTCATCATCTTGCTCATTTGATCAAATTGCTTTAGCAACTGATTTACTTCTTGAACATCACGACCGGCACCTTTAGCAATACGTTTTTTGCGACTTGCATTTAATTTTGAAGGTGTTGAACGCTCATCAGGCGTCATAGAATGTATGATAGCTTCAATATGCTTAAATGCGTCATCATCAATATCTAATCCCTTTAGTGCTTTTCCGGCACCAGGAATCATACCCATCAAATCTTTGATGTTACCCATCTTTTTGATTTGCTGTATTTGAGAAAGAAAATCATCAAAGCCGAATTTGTTTTTGGCAATTTTCTTTTGAATTTTACGAGCTTCCTCTTCATCAAACTGATCTTGAGCTCTTTCAACAAGTGATATCACATCACCCATACCCAAAATACGATCTGCCATTCTAGAAGGGTGGAATACGTCAATAGCTTCCATCTTCTCACCAGTACCAATAAACTTAATTGGCTTATCAACGACAGACTTTATAGAAATTGCTGCTCCACCGCGAGTGTCACCATCCAACTTCGTTAAAATAACTCCGTCAAAATTCAAAATATCATTAAAAGCCTTCGCTGTATTCACAGCATCTTGACCTGTCATTGAATCAACGACAAACAAAGTTTCTTGGGGTTGAATGGCTTTATGGATGTCTGAAATTTCAGCCATCATCTTCTCATCAACAGCCAAACGACCTGCGGTATCAATAATAACCACATTATGGCCATTTGCTTTTGCATGAGCTATACCTGCCTCTGAAATTGAAACAGGATTCTTATTTTCTCTATCAGAATATACTTCAACACCAATCTGCTCTCCGACCACATGCAATTGATCAATCGCAGCAGGACGATACACATCACAAGCAACAAGTAAAGGGTTCTTAGATTTTTTTGTCTTTAGATAATTTGCCAACTTACCAGAAAAGGTAGTTTTACCAGAACCTTGAAGACCTGACATTAATATTATAGAAGGGTTTCCAGAAAGATCAATTCCTTCGGTTTCACCACCCATAAGCTGCGTAAGTTCATCTTTGACGATTTTCACCATCAATTGACCTGGCTGCAGCGTAGTCAATACATTCTGACCTAATGCCTTCTCTTTTACACGATTGGTAAATTCTTTGGCGATCTTGAAATTAACATCGGCATCTAATAAAGCCCTACGGACTTCTTTCGTTGTTTCTGCAACATTAATTTCAGTAATCTGACCATGTCCTTTTAGAACATGGAGGGCTTTATCTAACTTTTCACTTAAATTATCAAACATCGTCTTGCTGTCTTTTGAAGAAAAGCAAATTTAACAATAACAATGGGAAAGACGAGCCAATGACTATAAAAATATCCTAATCAAAAAAGCACCCATCTTGCGATGAATGCTCTCTTAAAAATGTGGGGCAAAAAAGGTTAAATAAGAACAGGACATATTATCAACACGAAAAGTACTACTCACATTCTTTCTCAATCACTAAATATTCTTCTCCTCGTTGTATTTTGAATCTATCAGAACCGCATTCAATAACTTCCCAATCGCCAATATAATTGGCCATTTCCATTGATAAATCGTTAAATGTTAAGGTTGTTCCATAAATAGTCCAACTCCCTTGGTCTACAGATGTTCCGTATTCATTGTATACTCTTATGTACATTTCAGCGAAATCAATTCGCAAACTTGCTAAGAAACTATCACTTTCTACATTAGAAACTAACCACTTACAGTTTATCAACTTTTCTTGGATAAAAGCTTCACTACAAGCTATAATTTCTTCTTCGCAGGCTTTTTTCATTATAATTTTATTTCCATCATCACCATAGAGTTTTATTCGGCCTTCATCAAGATCATACACGTACCATTCTAAATTAAAATCAACTAAGAACTCAAATTCAAGATTCAGTTTTACACGGTAATCGCTAACGCTAGTATACCAGTCACCATATAATAAATTACCTTCTCTATCACGAGCAATAACTGAACCGTCTTCCTTGAAACTTAAAAGATAATCGGCATATTGTTCTGTACTATTTTGATTATTCCTTTTAATCTCCTCAACTAACATTGGGCACAACACCAAATAACTATCTAATCGTTCTTTGGTAAAATCATCGTCATTATGATCATTATCATCATCTTCATCACAGCTATCTTTAGCATCATTAATTGCTGTAGCCAATTCACTATTACTATTGACAGTTACTTTCGTTCCATCTTGCTTTTCGAACATTACCGGAAACTCAATACTCACAAGGTCGGTGGCATTTAATCCTGTAAAAAAGCGTCTCATATCCTTATCACTATTCACGACAACTGAACCTGTTTCTTGTCTATCCGTTTTGTATGTAAATAATGTAACTGGGTAAATGACATCAATACATTCTATATCATCATCATTACCACCCTCAATACATTGCGAGGCAATCTCTTTCAAATCGTTGACTCCATTGATTACAATTTCTGAATAGTCAGACATAGTAATTGTTATGGGGAAAATAATATCAAGTATATCATCGTCATCTTCAACAGCATCAAACAACTCTTCAATAACTTCTAGATCTTGTTCTGAATGAATGGTGATTTCAAGTCCGTTTATTGCTACTATATAAGGAAAGCTAATATCAAAACAGCTTGAACCGTCTATAATATTATCATACGAGCCATCATTTGAAACCATAAGCTTCATTAAATTGATCGTAGAAGAACCTGCCATAAGGGTCTGTTCTTCATTTATTTCTAAAATGTATGGATCTTCTGCTTGACAGGAAGTCAAATTAATAGCGACCGCAAGTAGGATTGCGTATGCCATATAATTAAAAAACTTTCTCATAACGATTTGGAATTTATCTGTTATTACAATCTTAAAACAATTCAATTTAAAAACACCCTACTTTCGGTTATCACTTTTTTAAATATCTTTGAAAAAAACCAAGGCTATTGGAAACCAAAAACAATGATAACGTTTGTGAAGATGAAATTTTCAGTAGCATCTTCAAAGCTAATTCAAAAACGGTATTTAATTATATATATTACAAGTTCGGCAATGAGGAGAAAGCCCATGATGCCGTACAAGAGGCTTTTGTAAAGTTATGGGAAAACTGTGCTAAAGTTGCACCTGAAAAAGCAAAATCTTTTGTCTATACCGTTGCAAACAATTTATACTTGAATGTTATCAAGGCAGAAAAGGTGCGCCTTAAATATGCAGACAAAACATTGAAAACCACCATTGAAACCCCAGAATTCTTATTAGAAGAAAGCGAATTCAAAACCAAATTAGACAATGCGCTGAATAGTTTACCCGATAATCAACGGATTACTTTTTTACTAAATCGCATTGATGGAAAAAAGTACAAAGAGATAGCAGAAATGGAAGGTGTAAGTGTAAAAGCTATCGAAAAACGCATGCATTTGGCATTAAAATCATTGAGAGAAAAGATCGATGGAATCTAGTGAAATTGTTCGTTTAAGCGTATTTAAATGCAGCTTAACGAATATCTATAAAAAATCAAGTAGATCAAAGTAGGGTTTAAACCTAAATAGTTGTTATTAAGATATTAAGACAGAAATCATGCAAGAAAATCATTTGGCAAAATGGCTTAACAACGAACTCTCAGAGGCTGAGCTTTCAGAATTCAAAAATTCTGACACCTATGCTTCCCATGAGCGCATTGCTAATGCAACTAATTCCCTCGAAGGCCCTGATTTTGATTCTGAAGAAGCACTTTTAGCCTTTAAGAATAAACGTGAATTACAAAACACTAAGGTTATTCAATTGAATCCGTTTAAGAAATTTTTACGCGTTGCCGCAGCAATAGCCATATTGCTTACAGGCTCCTATTTTTTCTTGAACGCATCTAATGAAACTGTTACAACGCAGTATGCAGAAAACAAAGAAGTAATTTTACCAGATAACTCAGAAGTGACATTAAATGCTGATTCTGAATTATCTTTCAATAAAAAGGATTGGGCAACCAATCGAAACCTAGCACTAGAAGGCGAAGCTTTTTTCAAAGTTGCCAAAGGTGAGCGATTTACTGTAAATACTGCTGGTGGAACTGTTGCAGTTTTAGGAACCCAATTTAATGTTGAAAATAGAAATGGATTTTTTGAAGTTACATGCTATGAAGGCCTAGTTAGTGTTACTTTCAACGGAAACAAAACAAAGCTTCCGGCTGGTAGTTCATTTGTTGCAATAAACGGGGAAACAATATCGAACGAAAAACCTACAACCAATGTTCCTTCTTGGATGAATGCTGAGAGCTCATTCAAAAGTATTCCGCTTAAATATGTCTTAGATGAATTCGAAAGACAACACAATATTAAAGTCTCAACTAAAGATGTTGACCTAAATCAACTGTATACAGGCTCGTTTAGTAATACCGATTCTGATTTAGCACTACAAAGTATTAGCACTCCTTCGCAAATAAAGTTTAAATTTGAGGGCAACAAAGTGCTCTTCTATGGCGAAAACGCGCAATAATTGTATTGCATTTATTTTACCCCTCTTCTTACTCTTTACCCTAGTTGGTAATGCGCAAGAAGACAGCCCCAGCACTTCATTTTTAATTCCTTTTATTCAAGAGCTTGAAAAAAGTTTCGAAATTAAATTCTCATACGCTGATGCGGATATTGATCACATAAAAATTACTGCACCTGAATCTGATGTTTTAGCAGAGATTATAAATAGTATACAAATACAAACAAAGCTTCGCATTCAAAAACTTAATGAGAGGTACTACACGATTACACCATCTAGCACTTTAGATATTTGCGGAATAGTACTTGATAATTTTGAGCAAAATACTGTTGCTGGAGCAACAGTTCAAATACTAGGAAGCGAAAAAGCTGTCATAACGGAACTGGACGGAAGTTTTAAACTCTCCAATGTACCAAGAGGTGCGAACCTTCGTATCAAACACATAGGTTTTCAGACACTCTTCACAGATATTGAAGATCTTACGCAGAATAACCCTTGTAAAGTAATTTTACTTTCTCAATACTATCAGCAGCTTGAAGAAGTCGTAGTATATGATTTTTTAACCAAAGGTTTGGTGCAAAAATTTGATGCAAGTATTGAAATGAACACAGAGAAGTTCGGTATTCTTCCTGGTTTAATAGAACCTGATGTTTTGCAAACTGTTCAGGCTTTACCCGGAGTAAAGAGTATTGATGAAACTGTCTCTGATATTAACATACGAGGTGGAAGTAACGATCAAAATCTCATCATATGGGATGGTATTAAAATGTACCAGTCCGGTCACTTTTTCGGACTTATTTCTGCTTTTAATCCACATTTAACAGATAAGGTTACACTCATTAAAAACGGAACAAGCGCTCAATATGGTGATGGTGTTAGTGGTATAATTAACATGCGAACAAAGAATGAACTTACTGATGAATATTATGGAGGCGCTGGTTTCAATTTAATAAGTGGTGATTTATTTGGTCAAGTACCTCTAAATGACAAAGTAGCGATTCAGTTTTCAGGTAGACGTTCGGTTACTGATTTCTTAAGTACAGCTACCTTTGAAACATTTTTCACAAAGGCATTTCTAAATGATCAGATAAAAGATGGTATAGCTCAAGTGGAAGATGTCGAACGCGATGATAAATTCTATTTTTATGACTTCACAGGAAAAGTACTGTATGATATCAATACTGACCAGAAGCTTCGATTTAGCTTTATCAATATAAACAACTTCTTAGATTATAGTGAGCGATCAGTCATCTCGCTAGAAGAAAGTGTGAGTGAACTTGACCAAACGAACTTTTCTTTTGGAGGAAGCTTAGATAGTAAGTGGAGTGATAAATTTTCGACCCTAATTAACACCTATTACACACGATATAATTTAGATGCCCGAAACATTGCGCCTGATGCGCAGCAGGTCTTTTTTCAACAAAATTTAGTTGTAGAAAATGGAATACGTTTAAATACCAACTACAACCTAAGCAACTCCCTTAATTGGCTCAACGGTTATCAACTAAATGAAACTAGTATTACTAATGCAACGAATGTAAACCAACCCCCCTTTCAAAGCAACGTAACTGACATTGTGAAAACCCACGCGTTTTATTCTGAATTAGGTTACAAATCAACAGATGAGAAACTTCGATTAAATGGTGGTGTCCGACTTAACTACTACGATAACCCTAATACGTTTACTGAATTTGTAATCGAGCCTAGAGTAAACTTAAGCTATGCATTTACTAGAGAATTTAAGGCCACTCTTTTGGGGGAATTTAAAAGTCAAGCCACCAACCAAAAATTAGACTTAGAACAGAATTTTTTAGGTGTTGAAAAACGCCGATGGATTCTTTCTAATGGTAAAGAACTGCCCATTGTAAAAAGCAAACAAGCCTCTTTAGGTTTTAATTATGATGCAAAAAATCTCTATGTGGGTATTGAAGGTTTTTTCAAAATAGTAGATGGCATTAGCACTATAACCCAAGGCCTTCAGAATCAAAATCAATTTCGTGATGTACAAAAAATTGGCAAGTATGATGTGAAGGGTATTGAATTCTTAATCAACCAAAAAACAAATACATATAGTATTTGGGCTAGTTACGCTTACAATTACAACACGTATAACTTTCCTAGTGAGACAGAGACACCTTCAAGTTTTCCTAATAATTTAGACATTCGTCATACAGGCACCTTAGCGGGCACCTATAACATCAATAAATTCAAAATTGGTATTGGTTTAAACTATCACACAGGAAAACCTTTTACAGAGCCCGATGCGGACAATCCGATTGATGACAGTATCTTTCCAAGTAGAATTAATTATCAAGAAATAAATAGTAGCAGATTGACAGATTATTTACGAGCAGATGCATCTGTTATTTATGACTTTAATATTAGCTCAACTATTAAAGCTTCTACAGGTGTTTCCGTTCTAAATTTTACAGACAGAGCAAATATTTTGAATCGATATTACAGAATAGATGGAGCTAATGGTATTGAAACTGTGGAAAGTTTTTCTTTAGGCATTTCCCCCAATTTCACCTTTCGATTGAAGTTCTAAATGTGCGGCCCTGTTTATCATAGTGAAAATCCATATTCAACATATTTCTTAACTCTTCAAACAATTCAGGAAAGTCATTCTTAAAAATAGCTGGTGTTTCGAAGTAGTTTTCTACAGCTACAGAAAAGAACTCTTGCAAATTTGTAAGTCCGTATTCCCGAAAGTATTCTGATACCGCTAGTTTGACTAAAAAATCTTCTTCCTTAAATAGTTCTTTAATACGTCGTAATCCTACTCTGAACTTCCGGCCTTGCAATGAGTTGGTTTTCATTAATTCAAAGCTTAAAGCATGTGCAAATTCATGCATGGCTAGATTTCTGTTATCCGTTAAATTTTCAAATCCTTTCCATAAATTATCCGCAGAAAAAATGACCGCTTTAAAATTTGGATTATACTCCCCCAAATGATGCTTACGATTTATTCTTGAATAATATTGAGAGGGGTAAATAAT
Organism: uncultured Flavobacteriaceae bacterium; assembly: GCA_938009735.1. Lineage (GTDB taxonomy): Bacteria > Bacteroidota > Bacteroidia > Flavobacteriales > Flavobacteriaceae > Maribacter_C. The sequence goes on along the minus strand of CALLIG010000231.1, from coordinate 11,574 downwards.
GATACGAATCAAAGACCGATTCATTCGATATTGACGCAAACCTAATGTCATAATCACAGTAGTAGCGCTAAGTAATAATTTCAGCTCCTCTCTTCGGTCCACATTACCATAGAAAACAAAATACTTCTTACTTCTAAACCAAACAATACGTTCTTTACATTTTAACTGTTGAGCTGACGACAGTTCCTTAAAAATAGGAAAGTTCTGTGACACGAAATTCTCCTCTTCTTGAGATAGGGGTTTTAACTTTGTAAAAGGATTAAGTTGGTACAGATCAACCGCATAGTAAATCAAATACAATGCTTGACCGACTATATACAAAAGGGCTAAAATTTTGAGGACATCCCATAAATGCATAGGTTTAGAACTGTAGAAATAGCTATAAATTGCCTAGAGGTTCATTACATGCGTTCAGGAACTTCTATACCCAATAATTTAAAACCTGACTCAACTACTTCGCTAACTTTTTTAGAAAGCTGCACGCGAAGTGCTTTTTTAGACTCATTCGTCTCTCCTAGAATAGAAACTTGTTGGTAGAATGAATTAAATTCTTTCACTAAATCATACACATAATTAGCAATTAAAGCAGGACTAAAATTAGTAGCCGCTAATTGAATCATATCTGGGAAAAGTTGCAACTGCTTAATCAATTCTTTTTCCTTCGGATGTAGGTTATCTGACACCTCAGCCATTGCATTAAAATCAACTCCAGTATCCTTTGCTTTTCTTAAAATTGATTGAATACGAGCGTATGTATATTGAATAAAAGGACCCGTATTTCCTTGAAAATCTACTGACTCTTCTGGATCAAAAAGAATACGTTTTTTAGGATCTACTTTTAAAATATAGTATTTCAAAGCACCCAGACCAACCATTTTATAAAGGTCTTGTTTTTCGTTTTCAGAATACTCGCCAAGCTTACCTAACTCTTCAGATATTTTTTTAGCTGTATTCGTCATTTCGACCATTAGATCATCTGCATCTACTACCGTACCTTCTCGGCTTTTCATTTTACCACTAGGCAAATCCACCATTCCGTAACTCAAATGATGTAATTGTTCTGCCCAAGAAAAACCTAGTTTCTTAAGAATTAAGAAAAGCACTTTAAAATGATAATCTTGTTCATTACCGACAGTATAAACCATTCCCTTTATATCAGAATAGTCTTTTACACGCTGAATCGCGGTACCAATATCTTGGGTCATATACACAGCGGTGCCATCAGAACGCAAGACTATTTTTTCATCTAGTCCGTCTTCAGTTAAATCAATCCAAACACTACCATCATCTTTTTTGAAGAAAACGCCTTTTTTGAGTCCGTCAGCAACGACATCTTTCCCTAATAAATAAGTATCACTCTCATAATAGAGTTGATCAAAATCAACACCTAAATTTTTATAGGTGATTTCAAAACCATCATAAACCCAACCATTCATTTTCTTCCAAAGTGAGACTATTTCATCATCGCCTGCTTCCCACTTAATAAGCATCTGTTGAGCTTCTAATAAAATTGGAGCTTCTTTGGTAGCTACCTTTTCATCTACTCCATCAGAAAGCATTTTTGCAATTTCTGCCTTGTATGCCTTATCAAAAGCTACGTAATAGTTACCTACCAATTTATCACCCTTCAAGCCTGTACTTTCAGGAGTTTCTCCATTTCCCATCTTTTGCCATGCCAACATACTCTTACAAATATGAATACCACGGTCGTTGATGATTTGGGTTTTGTACACTTTTTTACCTGAAGCTTTTAAAATTTCTGCAACAGAATATCCTAAGAGGTTGTTTCGAATATGACCTAAGTGTAATGGTTTGTTTGTATTGGGAGATGAATATTCTACCATCACAGCATCAGCAGCGACTTCTTCAACTGACCCGAAATTAGCCTCATCTTTTATTCCGTTGAAAAAATCAACGTAAAAAGAATCGTTTAGTACAATGTTCAAAAATCCTTTGACAACATTAAAAGCTGATACTTCTTCAACATGCTCTTCTAAAAAAGCACCAATTTGTTCACCAATCTGCGCAGGATTTCCTTTCACAACTCTTAGCATAGGGAATACTACTACTGTAATATCTCCTTCGAAATCTTTTCGAGTTGGTTGAAATTCTACAGCCGGTAATTCCGCATTAAAAATGGAAAGAACAGCTTCTTTTACTTTGGCTTCTAATACAGTTTTAATACCCATCAACATTAGTTTATCAGGCAGCAAAACTAATCATTTTTTAGCTTTTATAGTTGGTATTATTACTTATACGATGGGTTTTAGTTAACTTTAAAGAAAAAGATTTGTTTGATGAAACATCTTAAAATAGCCATTCCGGTTTTGGCTTCATTAAATATTGATAAGACCGTTAAATTTTACCAAGAAAAGTTAGGTTTTGATCGCTTAGGATGGAAAGACAAAAATTATGCTGTAATAGGAAGAGATCATGTTGAAATTCACTTTTGGAAATGTAATAACAAGATACATCCTGAAAATACAAGTTGTTATATACAAGTAGGCGATGTTGAATCGCTTTATGACGAGATGCAGCTTGCAGGAGTAGTTCATCCAAATGGGCCATTAACAAAACAACCCTGGGGTATGAATGAATTTGCAATTTTAGATGAAGATGGAAATATGATAAAATTCGGAGAATTTATTTAAATATGCTGGTAAATGTATCTTACAATAATAAAGCCATTAGTAGAAATATTGATGAAACTGTTGGGAAGCCTTTCCCTCTAAAGGATCGTTGGAAAATGGGTGGTATCGGTTCACCCAAATTAATTATTACCGAGACGAGTATTACTATTCAGAACCTCTTAATACTAGATAATAATACGAATTGCTGCAATATTGAAATGCGCCCCGGCGGTATCATTGTGGGTTTTCGGTCATTGCTTGAGTCTTACGCTCTGGTCATACCCTATTACAAACTGACGATTTATAAAGGCGATTTAGGTATCTATTCGATTTATAGAGACCACTATTTTATAAAAGTAAAGGCAGATACAAAAGCTATTCAAAAATATTTTAGAAAATTACTCGATTATAAAGCAGACAATGCACCTACATCAATAGAAGATTTATGAAAATACTTATTACAGGTGCTAATGGTTACATTGGTATGCGTTTGCTGCCCATGTTACTTGAAATGGGTCATGAAATTGTTTGTACCGTGCGAGACGCTGAACGTTTGTCAATAGAAAAAGAGACAAGAGCGAAAATTCAAGTTTTAGAAATAGATTTTTTAGAAGAAGTTGAGCAGCAAAAAATACCTGCAGACATTGACGTAGCTTACTTTCTTATTCACTCTATGAGTTCCTCTATTAAAGACTTTGATGAGATGGAGGCCATGACAGCCAGAAACTTCAACAAACATATGTCGTATACTGATGTAAAACAGGTTGTTTATTTAAGTGGAATTGTAAACGATGAAAATTTATCTAAGCATTTATGGTCACGTAAAAATGTAGAGGAGATACTTTATGAAGGCCCATTTAATCTTACAGTACTTAGAGCAGGAATAATTGTTGGCTCTGGTAGTTCATCATTTGAAATCATTCGCGATTTATGCGAGAAGCTGCCATTTATGATCACGCCAAAATGGGTCTTAACCAAAACGCAACCCATTGCTATTCGCGACGTAATAAGTTTTCTTACAGGAGTTTTAGGCAATGATAAAACCTACGACCAATCTTTTGATATTGCAGGGCCCGATGTGCTCACTTATAAAGAAATGATCTATAAATATGCAGCGGCTAGAGGTTTTAAAAATTGGATTATTACAGTACCGATAATGACTCCAAAATTATCATCGTATTGGCTGTATTTTGTTACTTCTACGTCTTACAAATTAGCCCTCAACCTAGTTGACAGCATGAAGATTGAGGTCATAGCAAAAGACTCTAGATTACAAAAATTACTTGGCATTAAAACCCACAACTATTCAGAAGCCATTGATATGGCTTTTAAAAAAATAGAACAGAATTTAGTAATTAGTAGTTGGAAAGACAGTATGGTTAGCGGCCGTTTTCAACAAGGCTTAGAAAAATATATTCAAGTACCGAAATTTGGAGTTTTAAAAGATGAACAAAAGCTACAAATTACTAATGTAGATGCTGTATTAAACAACATATGGAGTATTGGAGGTAAAAAAGGTTGGTACTACGGAAATTGGCTGTGGAAAACTCGCGGATTTCTAGATAAACTTTTTGGCGGAGTTGGATTGAGACGCGGTAGAACGCATCCTGATAAATTATCACCTGGGGATGCGTTGGACTTTTGGCGTGTTCTTTTAGCTGATAAAAAAGGAAAGCGCCTATTGTTATTTGCTGAAATGAAATTACCTGGCGAAGCTTGGTTGGAATTCAAAATTGATGATAATAATGTTTTGCACCAAACTGCTACTTTCAGGCCACGTGGACTTAGAGGTCGATTATACTGGTACAGCATCATACCCCTTCACTATTTTATTTTTGGGGGAATGATACGAAATATTGCAAAAGGATAATTGTAAATAGTTTACCATGATTTCAGCTATATTTTAAAATGAATTTTCAATCATCCTCTTTTTATCTTCCAAATCGATTGCATGATAAAATGATGTAAATGCTGCAGAAATCCACATCACGGCTGCAAACGCACCTACAATAAAACATAGTAATCCTAAAAGAAAAACAGGAATAGCCAGCAAACCCATTCCAAAAATTTTCCAACCATGACCTTTGGTCATTTGCCAACTTTTTTCAATTGCTGCAATTGGATCTAAATCTTTATCCATAACTAAGAAAGAGACAAAAGCCAACCTACAAAGTAAAATAATACCGGGTACAATTAAAAAAATAAAGCCCATTCCAATCAGAGCAAACTTTAACAAGTTTGCTAATACAATCTGAACATACTTTTCTCTAAACCCAACAAATAGCTCTGAAAAATCAATTTCCTCATTTCTGATACCTCTTAAATACAAAAGGTTACCACCATAAGTAATAATCGGCAATAATAGCACAGCGTAGGCAGCTGAAAATAATTGCATCAATAACAGCATTGCCGAATTATCCATTTCTGAATCTTTTACAAAAGAAGCTGGAGATTCTGCAATAGCTATAATTAATAATATTAGAAAGAAATAAAGAAAGTACTTCTTCATTTGTTGCCAACCATACCCATAACTACCTGAGATGGTTGCTAGAGGTTTCTTGTCATTATTTATTAGTTCCATATGCTTTATGATTTAGAATTTTCATAAATATACCAGACGCGAAGAAGAATTACTTCCAACTTAAGTAGTGATTTTAAAAACACTACTTAAGTATCTACTAGTATTAAGCGTATTTATCTATTTTTAACTAATAAATAAAAACCACTTGTTAAGCCTTATATTCATTATTGTGTTTCTTTTTTCCGCAGCAATTGCAATTGCCAGTTGCTGGATCACCTATCAGTTTACCACAACCTATGACACCAAGTTTCACAAAACCTATTTTTACTATCTATTTACCTTCTTTGGATTTGGGTTTTACGGAATTTGGGCACAAATTATAATGAGCACGCTTCTGTCTTACGTAGATACAGATATTGAAACTATAAAAACTGTTGCGAACTTTTTACCTATACTTGGGGTACCCCTTCTTATTATCTCATGGATTATGCTCACTAAAATGGGCTATTATTTGGTTCAAGTCGAACCTAAAAAAAATCTATTTCGCATTCACATATTGATTTTGACTTCGGTTTCAATATTGATTATAGGAATCTTCTTCATATTAAAGAAAGACCATTCACTTTTTAAAGAATATCTGGTTTATATGGAAATAGGAGTTCAAATACTTATTGAATTTATATATCTGACTTTCTTCACAACTATAGTTTTAAAGCATGTAAAAAAATATCAAAAACCATATAAAAATATTATTACTCAATTTATTTTATTACTGATTGTAGGATTTTTATTAAGAGCCGTTGTTTTGTCGCTACATGAGCTAAACATATATGTCTTGGCCCCATTATTACTTATCTATTTTTTATCAAACTTTTTTCCTGTTTTTTACCTCAAACTTAAATCAGATCTTATTTTCACTCCTGTAGGTGCAGAACATCCTAACGAAGAAAAAAAAATCTTACTCTTTAGTAAATACAAGATAACCAAACGCGAAAAAGAAATAATTGATAAGATTTGTCAGGGCAAAACAAATCAGCAAATAGCTGATGAGTTATTTATTGGTCTACAAACCGTTAAAGATCACACACACAGAATCTACTCTAAAATTGGCATAAACAGCCGATTAAAATTGGTGCAAATGATTAATAGATAGCTTAAAACTTATGCTTATTTAAACTTTAGGCAAAAACACCTCTGCCATCATACAACGTGCACTTCCACCACCACAGGTTTCAATTGTCTCTATAGAACTATGAAGAATTTCACAATGCTTTTCAATAGCACTAATTTGTGAAGCTTTCAAACTATCAAATGCTTGTGAACTCATAACCAAATAGCGTTTTTCATCAGCTCCTAAAACTTGTAACATATTGCCCGCAAAGTGATGCATTTGTGACTCTGAAATAGAAATGATTTCTTTACCGCTTTCTTTTAAATGATGAACAACATTCTTCTTTTCTTTTTTATCGTCAATAGTATCTAAACAAATGACAGCAAAATTTTCTGCCAAGCACATCATTACATTGGTATGATAAATAGGTAGTCGTTTATCTTCTACTGTTTGATTTGCAGTAAAAATTACCGGCATACAATCGAAATCTTCACAAAATTCGATAATCAATTCCTCATCAGCCCGAACAGATAATGCGCAATAAACGATTTTATTTACTCTGTCAATTAATAAGCTTCCGGTACCCTCTAAATAGATTTCCTGTTCTTCAGCAGAAGTATAATCCATTACATTCTCAATGAGAAACCCTTCACTTTCTAATTGCTCTAAAATATCTTCTCTACGCTCATTTCTTCTATTCTCAGCAAACATTGGATAAAGCCCAACGGTACCATCTGAATGAAAGGACACCCAATTATTCGGAAAAATAGAATCTGGCGTGTCAGGTTCCTTGGTGTCATCTACAACGACAACCTGAACTCCTTTTGCCCTAAGCACATTGACAAACTTATCAAATTCACTTTGCGCTTTAGAATTAATCGAAACACCTGAACCCTCAACATTTTCTTGAAAGTAATTATTTACCGCTGTTTGCTCATTCATACGAAAGCTGACCGGGCGAATCATTAAAATAGAATTGGTAACCTGCATAACTTTAATCTTATTCTCTTATTAATGGTAATGTACTGCAACGTAATAAACCTTCTTGTTTGGAAATTTCAGCATACGGAATCTCTTCAACCGTAAAACCTTGTGTTCTTAACCAATCATTTAATCTAACGAAATTCTTTTCAGAAACTACGACCTCTTCAGAAATAGAAAAGACATTACTAAACATTCGATACATTTCATCAGAACTGATTTCAAATATATTTTCTTTCCCAAAGAAATCAACCAACCATTGATATTCTTCTTCAACTAAGAATCCATTTTTATGAAGAATAGCTTTTCCCTTACCGAGAGGCTGGAAACAGCAATCTAAATGCAAGGCATTCTCTCTAGCATTTTTTGATTTCCGTAGTTCAAAAGACTTCACTTTCTTATTCGGGAATTGTGCTTTTAAAAATGCAACCGCTTCTTTATTGGTACGAGCAGTAATCCAATCTGGATAATCAGGCGCTGTATAAGTTCCTACAAAAATATAATCATTCCATGGCATTACATCACCACCTTCAACATGCACCTCCTCAGGAGCATGGATAATATGCTCAGGATCAATATATTCCAAAACATGTAAAATAGCATCAAACTCCTTTTCTCGCTCAGGCAGTATGTTGGCTTTGATCAATTTATTTTCAATTACAAAGGCAATATCCCTAGAAAAAATCTGATTACAATCGACTAATACTTCGGGTCTAAATACCTCAACATTGTACTTTTCAAAAACAGCTGCAAAAGCATTCATTTCAATTACCATATCTTTTTCCTTCGGATAGGTACCCGCTATAATATGCTCTAAAGATTTAGGGTCATAAGCTTCCTCAGCTTTCGGATCTGGCCCACAGCTTTGAGCTGTACCTAAAACAACAGCTTTCAATGTTGAAACTTCATCAGTCACATTTAAATCTAGCATTCAGTTATCTTTTTACTCTTGATTAAAATTAAGCACAAAAAAAGCCCTTTTAAAAAATTAAAAGAGCTGTATTGTTTTTTTTATTAAGGTAGCAATCTACCTCTTGTCAACTTCGACAAAAGGTCTTGCATTTTCACCAATATATACTTGCCTTGGTCTTCCGATAGGTTCATTGCGCAAACGCATTTCTCTCCATTGCGCTATCCAACCTGGTAATCTACCTAAAGCAAACATTACAGTAAACATTTCTGTTGGTATACCTAAAGCTCTATATATAACCCCAGAATAGAAATCTACATTAGGGTATAATTTTCTGTCTACGAAATATTGATCTTCTAAAGCTTCCTTTTCAAGACCTTTAGCGACTTCTAATATAGGATCTTCGATTCCTAAATCTGCTAAAATTTCGTCAGCAGCTTTTTTAATGATTTTTGCTCTAGGATCAAAGTTTTTATAAACACGGTGACCAAAGCCCATCAATCTGAAAGGATCGCTTTTATCTTTGGCTTTCGCCATATATTTTTTTGTATCACCACCATCAGCTACTATTGCTTCAAGCATTTCAATTACTGCTTGATTAGCACCACCATGAAGCGGGCCCCAAAGTGCAGATATTCCAGCAGATAATGACGCAAATAAACCAGCATGAGAAGAACCAACTATACGAACAGTAGATGTAGAACAGTTTTGTTCGTGATCTGCATGTAAAATCAAAAGCTGATCTAAAGCATCTATTACTACTTTGTTTACTTCATATTCTTTGTTTGGTTTATTGAACATCATTTTATGAATGTTCTCAACATAACCTAAACTATCATTACCGTAATCTAAAGGAAGTCCTTTTTGCTTTCTCATCGTCCAAGACACAAGGACAGGAAATTTTGCTAATATGCGAACAATAGCACCATACATCTCATCAGCCGATGTCACATTAACCGATACTGGGTTAAAAGCAATCAGAGCACTAGTCAGAGAAGAAAGAACACCCATAGGATGCGCTGACTTTGGAAAAGCATCCAAAATCTTTTTCATTTCTTCATCAACATGAGATTCATTTTTAATATCAACATGAAAAGCCGCTAATTGTTCTTTGTTAGGCAGTTCACCAAAAATCAACAAATAACAAACTTCTAAGAAATCTGCTTTTTCAGCCAATTCTTCAATAGAATAACCACGGTAACTTAATATTCCCTTTTCCCCATCTAAAAAAGTAATCGCACTTTCACAAGAACCTGTATTTTTATAGCCTGGATCAATAGTAGTTAAACCGCCTGTTACTGCACGTAAAGTTTTAATAACTATTGCATGCTCATTTTCAGAGCCCTCTATGACTGGAAATTCGTATTTCTGACCGTTATATTCTAAAATTGCTTTGTCTGACATTTATATATTTTACTTAAAATTATGCTGATGGTAAAGTTAGGAAAAACAAGGCAGGTTGGCAATTGTTTACTTCTATTTGTAAGTTTCTTAACACCCTTATTAATCGGAGTTACGATAAATAATGCGTACCTAAAGCAGGTATAATTTGCTATAATACTCATCTAAAGATTTCTCCCATGTAAACCTGGCCTTTTTAGCTGCAGTTTTAATTTTCTTCCATTTGGCTTTATCGGTTTCCCAAATTGTCAGAGCTTCATCGAACTTTACGATCATATCTTTTATTTGCGCATTATATGTTTTTCCTCCAAAAGAAAAACCTGTTTTCATGTGCTTAACCGTATCTTTCAATCCACCTGTATGATGTACCAAGCAAGGATTTCCATTCCTCATAGCGAGCATTTGACTAATACCACATGGCTCAAAAAGGCTTGGCATAAAATACAAATCAGATTCAAGATAAATGGAGTCGATCAAGTCTTCTGATTGACCGTTTGTAAAAATGAAATTCTTATGCTTGTAACTCATTTGACGAAAAAGTTCCTCATAATCAGGATCGCCAGTTCCTAAAAGCATGAAAATACCGTCAATCTTATCTAAACGCTTTAGCATTTTTTCAAAAGCCTCAGGAGAACGTTTAAAGAAATAAAACTTTTGCTCGGTTAGACGGGCAACACTAGAAACTATAAACTTTGGTCGTTTGGTCACATACTCCATTATTTTTTCGCCAGTATGCGCCAAGAAATCAGCCTTGTATTTTTTAGACTCATCTTGTAACCATCTAAAAAGTGCTTTAACTGTATTACGATAAAGCAATCCGGTCTCCGCCTCTCTGATATTACCGTAGTTTGAAGCGTTCAAAATACCAAATAGCCTGCCCTCATTATCCGCATTCTGTAAATCTTTTTCAAGATTTTCACCCCCTATAAATTCCGGTCTTCTACTAGGCAACATCACATCTTCTTTATACGAAGGAGAGACAGTATGAACAGCATCTGCTAATCGAATGCCAACAGCCATTAAATTGATGCAATTAGTATATCTAGAATCGGCTAAAGCCTTGTAATTCAATTCAACTTCAGGGAAAAAATTACTAACCGAAGCATAGTTGTCATGAAAAGGACGAATACCTTGAATTGCTAAATTATGAATGGTATAGACATATCTCATTTTTTTGAGATCTTTATAAGCAGGATGATATGTCTTTAAGAATAACAACGGACTCGTATGCCAATCGTGCGTATGGACTATATCTATATCTCCAAAAGCACCCATTTTAATAGCTTCAGCTACAGCAGTACAAAAAATAAAATATTTTATAGCATCCGTATAAAATGGCTCTGTTGGGTCATCATGATATATGTGTGCAATACCTCCCTCTTCAATTTCAGGATGATGTATCACAAAATGCTTTATGTTTTTATATTCTTTTTTAGGCGTTACCTCATAGAGCTCCGCTTTGTAAATAGTACTTCGCAGCCTAAACTCAATATTCGCTATAAATCGACCATTTTGATGTAATCTTGAATACGAAGGAACTACTACTTGCACCTTATCACCTCTCTTTGATATCTCGCGAGGAACATCTCTAACAACATCACCCATTCCACCAGCTTTACAGTTTTCAATGGCGTCATTTTCTGCAGCTACAAAAAGGAAGTTATTCATATGGTTTGGGATTTGGTTTCTGTTCTAAAAAGATAGGTAATCTAAATGATGAGACCAAAAAAAAAGCCTTTCTTATATAAGAAAGGCTTTTTAAACTTTAATAAATCATTATTAATTTATTTTAAACGCATTTTCTTGCGGATAACATGCTGTCTCACCAAGCTCTTCTTCAATACGAAGCAATTGGTTATACTTAGCCATACGGTCAGAACGAGAAGCTGAACCAGTCTTTATTTGACCTGTATTCAAAGCAACTGCTAAATCAGCAATTGTATTATCTTCAGTCTCACCTGATCTATGCGACATTACTGAAGTATACCCTGCATTCTTAGCCATATTGACTGCTGCAATA
>CALLIG010000230.1 GCA_938009735.1 uncultured Flavobacteriaceae bacterium | reverse complement strand
TCACCCATTTGTTCAAATGATAATGGTGAAAAGCTTGTAATTTTTTCTGTATTTCTATCGATTTTATAGATACTTGAAATACCAATCGATACTAGGCTGTCATTTTCAAATTCATCTGGAATAGTATAGTAAATAAAATTCTCAGGTGAAATTAAAAAGTGAGTGCTTTTTTTTCTATCAAAAACTGCTATGGATGGTGCCGTTGGAGTTAATATATTTGGCTTGCTTTTATTTATGCCACGCTGGTCTTTAGATTTTCTCTGGCTAATGCTGTCTGCATACGTTGGGCTTATCACCCAGCGTTCTTTAATAATAAAATGACCAGTTATTTCTTTTGGCTTTGCGCTTTCTTGCGCTTGCAAAAGACTAGAAGAGACTATAGCGAAAAATATAAACAGGTAAGGTTTTAAGGATAAATACATGTATACATAAGGTTTTGGAGAGTCTGGCCTAAGATAGGAAAATTGTTGAATTTGGTGGAGTAGGAGGTTTACAAGGTTTTAGGGCATAAAAAAATCTGCCAAACATATAGTTCAGCAGATTTCAAATTCAAAGGGGACTTTTTTTAATCTTCTGTGTCAAGCACTTTGTAGGTTATATCGGCAGCACATTCTGTGGTGCCTATGATTTTATAATATGAAATTGATCGTTCATTATTATCTATTTCAACCGAATAGGTATTGTCACAAAAAAGCGTAATAAATCGTCTTAGGTGGAGTCCGTCGCGTTCATTATTGACGCCAGCAGCGTGCTCAAAATAGTAGCGACCATCTTCTAATTCACCCCAAACACCGTTTCCGGTTTCTACCGATGCATAGCGCGTTACAAAAGTACCGTCTGCTTTAAATTCAATAATAATTTGCGAATCATTTCGAATGGTTCTGAACCATTTGTCTTTTGTCGTCCATTCCGTACCCGTAAATTGATCTATGATCGCCTCTAAATCTTCATTGCGATACATTTGCCATTCGCCAATAAGTTTAGTCGAAACCAATTCTTCTTGTACTTCTTCGTTTTCGCAGCTTAGCGCAGTTAAAGCAAAAGCCACAAGGGCGAACCAAAATAAATTTTTCATAGCGGGGGTTATTTATTGTTTGTTTAATAAACAACAGCTAAGAACCAGAATACCCTAATTTTTGTGTGGAAGCTTTTTTTAAAAAACAGCTATTTACTTATCAATGCTTGTAGTTTTTAAGCATCAATTCTTCTCACTTCGCAATTAAAACAACCCGGACTCGAATTATGAATATGAATGTATTCAATTTTTGAGTTGCCAAAAATATCTTCAATTACTTTTTTGCTGTCAGCACCTTTTTCAGTTTTGGCTGCTCTCATCATACCGCTTTTGTCATAGCCGCGATATGAAAGTAATCTGTGATGTAGCATTAAGGGAATTTCATTGTTTTCAAAACTTGCGGTTTTCAATCCTTTACGCACAAAAATGGGTCCTTTAGATTGATAGGGTGTTTTGGCTTTATGAAACTCGTAGGATAGTAAAATCACTTCTTCTCCAATCTCCGCATCAGCTAAACTTACACGACACGGAAAACCTGGTTTTTCATCAACGAGCATACATTGCATGCCTTGCGCTTCTAGCTCGGTATCTGAAAGCTTAAAAAGCAGTTCAAATTCTTGGTGGTTTAATGCTTTAATTTTGAATTCCATGCTACTAATTTTGTTTGTTATTTAGGTTTTCATGATCGAGAAGCCAGCGCTTGCGTTCTAAACCTCCGCCGTAACCTGTTAAGGTACCGTCTGAGCCAATTACTCTATGGCATGGTATGATAATCGATATTCGGTTGCATCCGTTCGCAGTACCCACAGCTCTAACGGCCTTTGGTTTTCCTATTTTTTCAGCCTGCTCTTTATAACTGGCTGTTTCCCCGAAAGGAATTTTTAATAATCCCGCCCATGCTAAATTTTGAAACTCGGTGCCTGGGGTATGTAATTGCACATCAAAGCTAGTGCGTTCGCCATCAAAGTATTCAGCAAGTTCTTTTTTAAGTTGTATGATATGTTTGTTTTCACCCGTAATGATTTTAGCTTTTAACAAACGCTGTAAATCTTTGAATTCGGTTTCAAGCATTCTACGGTCTACAAATTCAAGCATGCAAATGCCCGTATCAGTAGCACAAACAAACATAGGCCCAATGGGTGTAGTCAGTCGGCTAATCAATATGATATTTTTATCCAAACTATTTTGCGGTGAATCACCCAATAATTTTTTATAGGTATACCCAAAACCGCTTAGTGACTCATAGCCCGTATCAAATGCAGTAGCCGTAGCTCTTTTACCACTCTTCAATTCTTGGAAGGCATTATTTATGCGATACATTCTTTGATAGGAATGAAAGGTCATGCCGTAGTTCTTTTTAAACCACCTACGTACTACTTCTGGGCTAATTTGATTTTGACGCAGTTTGTAATCCGTTATTTTTTCTTTGAGGTTTTGCTGTACCATTTTCATGGCTAATGCTACTTGCTCAGGCGCTTCGTTTGCATTTTCTGTTGGTTTGCAAATCTTGCAAGGGCGGTAGCCATTATCAAGCGGCTCTTTGAATGTGGTGTAGAATTCAACGTTTTCTAATTTCGGTTTTCGTGCTCTGCAGGTTGCGATACAGAAAATGTCGGTAGTCTTTACCGCTACGAAAAATATACCAACAAAATGTTGTTCTCTGTTTACTAGCGCCTTGTAATACGAAGCTATTTGATTTTGATCGGTTACTAGCATGATTTTATAAGGGTATTGAAAGGTTCAAAATGGTTCGAGTGTTTAAGCTAATCGTATTATTACTATAGGCAGCCCCAACGCATAACGGAAATCCGATAGATCCCCAATCAAAGCTGTAATTTATAAAAAAGCAAATGCCTGTGGTATAGGTAAATGCATCTGAGCCCGATTGTTGTGCAGGAACATAGGCGACTTCACCAAACCAGTTGGTGTGCAGTTTCCAATTACTACCCAAATCTTTTGTTTTTAGCGTGGTACCGAAAAAAGTATAAAATCCATAGATATCATCATCACTAATGAAGGTAGCCAGTTCAATAAATTTTGATTTGTGTGAAAGTCCAGCTCCAATAGATATCACCGGACTGTATGCAATTTCATTTTGAGTGAAATTGTAATTGACCACTTGGGGTGTTCGTAAGAATACATTTGAATTTAGATCTTGCGCAATTCCGAAAAAGGGTAAAACCCCTAAAACGAGCGTTAGAAAGTGCTTGTGTATTTTCATACCACAAAAGAAGCGGTATCAAAATGGCGCTGCAACCGAAAACTTGACGACTATTTTTTATTTACTTTTTTGAATAATTAAGATGTGCCTAGTGGTTATAATCTGAGGGTATTTGGGGATTGCTTACTCTTTCAGTTGAAATGTGTTGCTAATATTTTTTGATTCATCACCGTAAAAAATCACATCAATGCTAATATCCCATTTCGTATCAGAAATTTTTTTTCCGCTGATGGTACCTGTTGGTGGTACATCTTTAGCTTCATCTAATAAATATCCACAAAAACATGATTCTGTAAAAAAGGCATTAATAGCAGTAAGTTCTTCTTCACCAGAGTAAGTGAATTCATTAAGGTTGGGGTCGATTTCAAAACGAATGTATTCTGAATACTCATCATCTGCTATAGCTTCTTCATCAGCTCGCACAAATTCGTATTCAAAAACCAGATTCGTACCATCCACAACAGTTGTATATTTCATATAACCATTATCAAAATCTTGTAAATTAATTTGAGCGTTGGTGCTAAAGGTATACCCGTAGAAGTCTTCGTTCTCTTTTGTACAAGAGATTACTATAGCACATAAGATTAAAACTAATAGGCCCTTTTTCATGTTTATTTAATTGTTTAGTAAAGAAATTTTTTCATTGACCTTATCTATAAAGTTGCGCATATAACTCGGCACATTGTCTTTGTTTTGGTCAATGCGCCAGCTTTTGGTAGTACCATTATCTGAGTATTGAATAAAGAGTCCGCCGCCGTCAGCGCAGTCTGGGCAACCGAAAATAGTTTCAGATGCGCTTAGCAATTGATTTGGAAAGGCATCTTTTAAATCTTTTACCAATTCAAATTTCTCGTTGCTTAGTTCGGTGAAATCTAAATTTTGACCAGAATAGTCATCAACAGTATCTTCAAAGACATTTTCGGCTGTAAGTTTAAAGGTTTCTACACAGCCTTCTCCACCACATTCGCCATAGAAATGTCCGAAAACCAAAAAA
>CALLIG010000229.1 GCA_938009735.1 uncultured Flavobacteriaceae bacterium | reverse complement strand
CGGCACCGTTGACCGCCCAGGGATCGGGTGCCGTACGACTGTACCGTGCCACCGTCGAGGGCAGTGCACTGAGCCTGGATTACTCGGACGATGGAGTAACGTACACCAATTTACTTAGCGTCGAGGACGATACCTATATACGCGGCCTGACCCAATACGTGCAGGGCTATGGCTTCGGAGCCGGCGGTCTCTACATAGACAATATCGAAATCGTAAACCCCGGGGAGATAGGTTCGTCATCTATAACGAAGAATGTAGGAATTACGATTGAACCAATAAACGGATCAATTAAGGTAATGACCCCTGTTTCTTATCAAGTATTACAAAGGGATAATTCTGGTAAGTCTGATATTTTTATCGAAGGAGGGTATGACAATACCACTATTGCGGGAATTGAGGCACAATGGAACGATAGCGGAGTATGGGTGGAGATGACCATGGACGCGGATAACACTTTTTCGGGTACACTTCAAGATCAGTCGCAAGGTCAAGGAACGTTGGAGCTAAGGTATATTGGCCAAGAAGAGCCGGAAACTACCGTGCCCTATGTTGGAATTGGGGATATATTTATAATTGCGGGACAAAGTAATCACTCGGGTCGTGGTAGCACGTTAAATTCACAATACCACCCAACATTAACAGCGGTAAATTTTTCGAACGCCGATAAATGGGAAGAGCTAAAAGACCCTGTAGACGTCTCTACCGACCAAGTAGACCTCGTAAGTGCCGATGCTATCGCGGCAGGATCACAATTTCCTTTGATTAGTAGTGCCCTTATGGAAAGTTTTGATGTGCCTATTGCATTTGTACCCTGTGCAAAGGGAGGGTCTAAAGTGTCGAGCTGGAAATATAATTTAGATTCGTCCAGCCTATTCGGTTCAATGTACAGAAGAATCAATGCTGTTGGGGGCAATGTAAAAGGGATTATCTATTATCAAGGTGAAACCGATAATTCCATAGGTACAACATATGATGATTATAAAGACGGGCTCAATAATTTTGTTAATGGGGTTTCAGACGAGTTCCCCGGTCTAAAGGTAATGATAGGTCAGATAGGTTATTCACTGGATATAGAGAACATGGATACTATCAGATCTGCACAAAACGAAGTCATCGCTACCAATTCAGATGTATTGATGGGCCCCGTTACCTATGATATCAATCTATCGGACGGTAGCGACGGCCTACATTTTAAAAGCGACGAACATATTCAGGAATTCGCCGGCCGATGGGTCTATGCCATGAGCAAACATTTTTATGGGGATTCTTATGGTGATAGCCCAATGGTCAGTTCGATAAATTATGATGGGACCACAAATACCGTAATCGTTTCATTTGACACCGTTGAAGGATTGGATACTACAAAAACGGTCGCCCCCGATGCTTTTAACATATATAACGGAGGTTCCTCAATAATTGTAGATGATGTGGCCATACACGAAGATAAAGTGCATCTAACTCCTGCAACGGCACTGGACACAGGGGAAACTATCGAGGTCACTTACGGCTCTATGAACAATGCCGTTGACAATGCTATATACGATGTAATCGGTCTACCGGCAAGAACCTTCTATGACTTCTACGGCGAGAGAATCGTTCCGACCATATCCGGCATCCTTGAAGCCGAGAACTACTTAGATACTTTTGGAGGTGTCTTATCAACAGATAGCTCGGCATTAATACTGAATTCTGGCAGCTGGTCAAGTTATCCCAATACAACAATTTCAGGTACAACCATTGAGCTTGAAGCAGCTTCCATTGTTGGTGGTACTTTAGAATTACGAGAGATTGGAACGGATAATTTGATCGCCATCGTAGATGTTTCTAATACAGGAGGGTATAATGCCGCTGAAACCTTTAGTGCTGTTGTAGAAGTAGCATATCAAGGTACTAGTGATGTCTCTTTTTATATAAAAAATACGACAAGCGAAAGTAGTCCAATATATGTTAATTACTTAAGTGGAGTAACATCAAATACCCTCGAATCAGCGCTTTTTACGCCAGATGAAGATACATATTATCGCATAACCGCTTTGTCTGGTCATGTGATGCACAATTACCAAAATTGGACAGGAACTACAAGTGATATAGGTGCTGCACTGTCAGCAGAAATAGAAGCAATTAGAGGCTCAAATCCTGATAGTTATGAAGTTGCTGAGTTTTGGAGATTTGAGCAACATCCTAATATAGGTAGCTATTGGAGTGTATACACGGTAAACCCTGCTGGCGATAGGTGGTACCTTAGTGGCTGGTATGACAATACGGTACAGTTAATCAAGGAAACCATTATAGACGAACCTGGTGTAGGCTTTTGGATTCAGATCAAGGAAGGAGATGACTTTGTCGGTACCGATGGTTTTGTTGAACTTAAATTCCCTTCCTTATCAGGTTCAAAAATAAATGTATTAGATGTAGATCCAGAGGCCGGAATTATGGTATTGACTGATGTTTCAGACAGTGAAAATGACACTGTTACAACCAATAAGTTTAATATTGAGGAAGCAGTGACAGCGGGGAGTTTCGATCCTGATCCCAACAAAGCCTATGTCATTGAATCTGCGAATGGTTGGATGCTTAGTTCTGATGGTGTGAACAACTTACCAAGCGCAATAGCAAATACTAGCGAGCAAAATGAGAATTTTTATTGGAAATTTGTACAAGAGGGTTTTTATTGGTACGTAGAGCGTTATTCCGGAGGAACCAATTATCGTTTAGGGGGTTGGGTGGAAGAGAACACCGTAGAAATGACTCCTGGAGATGATGATACTGAATTCGTTAGATTTAGTATTATTGAATCGGAAGCCATTCCTGGGGCCTTTAACATTGTAATGGTAAATACTTCGGTAGAATCAAATACGTTAGTTATAGCAGAGAATTTTATAGAGACGGATGCTACCATCCGCTTTGAAGGAACTGAGTCTAGATCTGCTGATTCTGGAAGTTTTTATATCACGGAGGTGGATGTCAGTTTTGAACCAGACCCTGAGGCTGTTTACCATATTAAAAATGACAATGGTAACTATTTGGCAGCAACGGGTGAAGACAGTGTTACACCTCCCTATGGTATAGCTGAGGAAGATATAGAAACAGTACCAGCAGAGGACCTTGAATGGAAATTTGTACAAGCTGAAGATGGGCTATGGCATATAGAACGAGCACTAGGAGGAGACGCGCCTAGACTTCGCAATGATGGCACTGATGAAGCAGATATGGATGCTATCACAAACACGGAGGCATCAACGCAATATGATGCAACATTGGTACCCGATAAATCTGGCTTTCACCATATTGAATCAGTAAATTCTGTATATAATACCAGAAGACTTTCTATTAATTCCGGTGAAGTGACACATGTTGCAACTAATATAAGTACTCTTAGTGAACACTTTACTTTTATAAGAATTGAATATAATAGCGATGCTTTAATTTACGTAAATGAAGGGGAGTCTGATCAAAAGCTATGGCAGTACAATAGAGGGGGTGTTATTAGGCCAGATTATGCCGTAGAAGCTACAGTAGGCGATAAGCTAACCATAAAGGTGAATAGCGCTTGGATAGATGATCCTGAAAGTATTGATATTACGGGTTTACCAGGTGTATGGGTAGCGCGCTTTGGTTGGGATGTTATGTATTATAGAACAGAATCACAAAAACCTGGAGATTATCATCCGTTCTTAGGTTTTGATTCTCAGGTACATAGCGTTATATTTAGAAAATTTTCAGATTATTTTGAGAGTAGTTCCCAAGATCTTTCAGGCTACGAAGTAAAAGTTTCCGATTGGCGTATTGATGGTAATTACTATGTATGGGACTACACAGTTCAAGCCATTATGAACGAGGAAATTACCGAGTATGAGCCAGTTGTAAATTGGGAGCCAATTAAAGTTAATGGTGGCACAGATGCAGCCACAGGTAGCTCCTATAATAATACACAACGCCACGATCAACGTCGCGGAGATAACATGTACCTTTTAAATGCATGGGATGGTGCTTTTGGTGAAAGTAATGGTATTACTGGAGATTTTACAGAATATTCAGGACCTAAATATTTATTAGGTACAGATCCAGACGAATTTTTCTATTTAGATAGGTTAGATTATATAGTTGATAGTAATTTAGGAACAAAAATACTTAAGATTGACGGTTACCCTTGGCACAATGTGCTTCCTGATGAATCGCCTTCTTCTAGCGTAGTTTATAAAGATAATCTCGCTTTGTCCTATATGGTTACGGCATATCAGCGAAATCGATCGCAGCAGTTAGTAGATCCTTATGTTGGATTTGAAATAGAGGATTCGGGGCAATATTTAAAGGCTGATGGTACACCGTGTACGGGTGAAACGGACTGTTTTTATGTTTTGGATATTACAAGTGATCAATATTACCAACCCGCTCCTGGTGCATTTACCATTTATGATAAAAGGTTGCCATTGGGAAATCGTGCCAGCTTTAATATAACTACAAAAAGTCCTCTTATCGGTTTAGTAGGTTTTTATCCCAATTTAAAGGGAACAGAGTGGCCTTCTCAGTTTGAGAAAGGTGTTCCATATTCGTTAAGCGGGCTTGGAGGAACTGCAACTTCTGAATTACTAAAGCTTAGCATGGTATTGGAGTATGAAGATGAACTAGGAAATTTAACTAAAACAACTCAAAATTTAACTGATTCAGATCTTGCTGAAATTAGTTCAACGGGTGTATGGACTACGAATTTTGATATAGGTGGATGGGGCAATTACAACTTAAACGTTGAATATAAAAATTGTGACACTTGTGAGAGCGTTATTGTAGCTGGGAAAGAAATTAACGAAGTGCAGCTTCGGTTTTTCGGTGTTAACAAAGAAGACGTTACGTATGATGGTAGTAGGGGAGATGGTTTGTATTGGTACATGCAAGACGCTAATGAAGATATCTATGCAACACCGGAGTATGGCTACGTACCTGACGAGTATGGTAGAGAGTATACTGTTGCACTAGATAGTGATCTTGTTTTTACTATTATGGATTCTGACCCTCATACTTTCCGTCCTGATGGGATAGAATTTTATAAATCAAATAGGTCTAAGGCTAAACGGATACCAACAGATAGCTTAACAACTGGCTCTTTTAATGGCAAGTCTGGTTACGTACAATGGGTTGTGAGAAAGGTAGAAGGAATGGGCTATAAAGGCTTGGAGGGTCATTATGAATCTGACGAGGTTTCAATAGGGTCAGGCTTAACTTCCACGCATACTTTTGATACCGAAGGGCTATATGCAGTGTCGGTTCAATATAGAGGAGAGAGTGAGGTAAAACACTTGGTCAGAGTTGTGGATTATTCAGATGACAGCCTAAGCACGGAGGATAAAAAAGGGGAAGTTACTTTCCACCCGCTATCTCCAGATCAAATCGATTGGCTATCAAACTCTGATATAGACACAGAAAACAAGGTAGTGGCGGAAGTAACCAATATTTTAAGTGATTATACATATCAAGGGACTTCACCAAGAGGTGACAAAACGTATGATATGGAGAATGATTTTATCGGAATGTTTCAGTGGTATCAAGACGATTCAGAGGTGCCCATGGATCGTATTGTATTAGATTATGATCAAGGTGAGCTTTTTCCTGTGAATTGGATTAGACATACTCCAGGATCTGGCACAGAAGGTAAAGACGTGATAGATAGTATGTTCGAAATCATAAACGAAAGTGGTAATTGGGAGATAAATAACAGTAGTTTGATAACAGCTTTGGATGGTGTATCCACGATTGAGCCATGGAATATAAGATTTCCTTGGATTGCAACAACTGCCTATCATGGATATTTAGTGCGTAACAATATTAAAAGCATTCACCAAATGGAAGCATTTTTTGATAATACCAATGGTGCTTTTAGCGGAAAGGGGTTTCCTGGAAGTGCTAGTGATGTGCAATTTCCAACACCTCTTAGTGATAAACAGAAATTAAAACAAGCTTTTTATCTTGACCTCTTGTATGGTAGAAAAATATTAATCGACCCCTCAGAAGTTGCAACCTTAAAAGTTTATAATGAAGGCCTAAATAAAGATGGGGACAACTTTAATATATTTATAACAGATACTTCTGTTGGGGGTATAACACCAGTAGTAACAAATAATATGATTTTAGGTGCCGATTTGTCGTCACTTTCATTACTAGAAGACGGAGGTGTTCAATTTTATGATGCCTCAGGTACTGTTAGTGTTGATCCATATGCCTTATTATCAGGAAATGGTGCCAATATTGCTCGTTATCATATGTGGGTAGATCCAAAATATTTTAATGATCCTACTGAGGCAGATTATAATTTTAACCGCCCAGATGATATTGGGGCGCAAATGGCTAGGGCCAAGGCCGAAGGTATGAATGTGTTGTTAGATTTAATGTATTCCGATGACTGGGCTAACCCTGTGCAACAAGTTATTCCAGTAGGATGGAGTGAGAATTATACTACAGATGTAACAGATCCTCTTTTTGATAATTTGGTGGATCAAATGAAAACCTATACACGTGAACGTTTGGATGCACTTTTAACAGATTATAATGTGGTTCCTGACTATATTCAGATAGGTAATGAGTGTATTAATAATATTTTAATGGCTAGACCGCTCGATCAATATTTTATAGATGGGGAAGAGGCTAATGGTATTAAAGATGAATTTTTACAAGAAATAGCCACTTTAGTTAATAAAGAGACTAGTGCTGTTGTTGGTTCAGACGTATATACTATCAATTGGGATAGACAAGCCCCATTGCTTAACGCAGCAGTTGCTGCGGTTCGTGAATTTGAAACCGCTAATAGTGTTGACATTAAGGTTATGTTTCATCATGCATATTATTCAGGAATTGAAGATTGGGTTGATCAAGCAACTAATTTAGATTACCCGGGTAGAATTGGGACAGCAGTGGTAGAAGATTTTGATTTGATGGGTTTAAGTTTTTATAAAGGATTTGTTGATTGGGATACTACAATTGCAGATGCAATGACCCAGATATCGGCAGTAAAAAGCAATCATGGTAAAGATGTTCTTATTGTTGAAACCGCATACCCTTACACTTATGTAAATGCTGATGCCCAACCAAATGTGTTTAGTGAGGAAAACCCTTGGCCAGACACCTACACTGGAACAGATGGCGAAAGTATAAGTATAGATACGCAACGAGAATGGCTTTTAGATTTAAAACAAGCTATAAATGATACCGACGGAGCAATTGGGGCGTTAATTTATGAGCCGTTTTACGTAGGGCATGATATACAGAATAAAAACTGGGCAGGATCTACCTGGGATAATGCTAGTCTTTTTACGCAAGTAGGCACTAATTGGAGTCTTCAAGAAGATGGCGCTATTCAATTTTATAGCGAAGATGTTACCGTTACAGGAACAACGTTAAAAGCTTCACTAGACCCTTCAGAAATAACGGAAACAAAGTTCGTAGTTTATCCTAACCCAACAAATGGCATATTACATGTTAGTGGCATAGAAGATCCAGCTGCTAAGGTTCAATTTTATAATATGCAGGGAAGCAAAATCTTTGAAACTAGCGATAAAACTATTGATATCTCTCATTTTAATGAAGGGTTCTACTTAGTACTAGTATCTGGTAAAATGCGTGCAATTAAAGTTGTAAAACAATAAGGAGTATTATTTTTGTATAGTTTAAATAATAGCCCAAGGCGCAACCCATTATAGGTGTTGCGTCTTTTGCTTTTCGGTTAAAATGGGTTATATAAATTAAAAATTTTAAGATTTTTTATTTAATGTTTGCAGATAATTTCTAAATTGATTTGGACTGGTTTCTAATGGACGAAAAGAACACTAAAGAAGTTCTACTAGACTACTTTACTTATTTATTTAATGAAATGTAGTATAGCACTAAACATTATCTAGTATGAGAAAAAGATATGAGCACTTAAAAAAAATGGAAATAATTGTTTTGAAACAGGATATTTTAAGAGCAATGATTTTTAGAATAACATTGAAAAATTGGTTTAACCATAACAGATTTGTTTTTTACACAGCGTTACTGTTTTTTATAAAACTAGGAGCACAGGATATGCAACTATTATCTCAACCGATCTTTGAAAAAATAAATAGCGCGAACGGTTTATCTAACAATCGTATAAATAGTATCGTAAAAGGCCCCAGCGGGTTTATGTGGATCGGCACCAATAACGGTCTGAATAGGTATGACGGCTATGAGGTTAGGGTATATAACCAACAAAACAGTAATCTTGCGTCAAACGATATTACCGACATTTTAATTGATGCAGCTGACAGAATGTGGATCGCTACGAATGGTGGTGGTTTAAGTCTTTACGATCTTGAAAAAGACAATTTTGACGTTTTTAAAAACGACCCCAATGATCAGACTACGGTTTCTTCTAATATCATTAATGTACTCTATGAAGACAGTAAAGGAAACATTTGGATCGGGACAGAAAACGGGTTTTGTTTATTTCATCGAGAATCTAGAAAATTCATTTCTTGGCTCAACAGTTTTTCAAGCGGCGTAACCTGCTTTTTAGAAACAGAGAAAGGTCTCTTAATCGGAACGTTCGGTGATGGGCTTAAAATATATGACCATGTAAAGCAACAACTGAGTAGCGTAATGCCAAATAATAAAAAACTAGGTTTTATACATACGCTCTCTAAGTTAGACGATGATATTACTTTGATTGGCACTAGAGGCTTTGGCTTACTGGCCCTAAATTCGAATGCAGGGCTGATTTCCTCGTTTTTCAAGGATAAAAAATACCAAGATGAACTTGGTAAAATTGTCAGGTCAATCAAGAAAGATAGTATAGGTACTATATGGATAGGTACAGATGGTAATGGCCTTTTTAAGTTAGTTAACAATGAGGATAAGGACCGTCGTGTTACCAATTACATACACAATTCACAAGTGAGCTCTTCATTGTCGGCGAATGCTATCTATGAAATTTTTATTGATGATGAATCAAACATTTGGATAGGTACGGCCTGGGATGGAATAAATTTTTTGAACAATACGACCAGTGCTTCAATTATACTTAGTGATATAAAGGGCACCAACACTTCTCCCGTCTTGTCAATAAATAGTAGTGACAATCTATTTATTATGGGACTTGATGGCGGTGGACTAACAATTGTTGATACACTTCTTGAAACTTACCGAACCTTTAACGAAAATGATTTGGGCGCAGGCTACGTGCAACATATTATGAAAGCCTCAGATGGTACTTTTTGGTTAGGTACTTTTACGAACGGTTTAATACATATTGATACTAACGGAAGGGTGCTAAAAAGATTTAAATCCGATGGCACTAATAACGGGTTAAGATATAATGATATCCGTTTCATACTAGAAGACGAGAAGAACAATTTTTGGGTTGCTTCTTGGGAAGGAGGACTAAGCTATCTTGACATCAAAACGGAAACCTTCACACACTACACAAGTATCAATGATAATTTAAATTCTTTAAGCAGTAATAATGTAGTTTCTTTAGAACAAGACGGGAAAAATTTATGGATAGCCACTTTCGGGGGAGGTGTTACGGTCATGAATACCGAGACCAAAGTATTTAAACAGTTCAAGTACGATGAAACAAGTGAAAATTCGCTAAGTTCAGATAATACTTTCGCTATTTTAAAAGATTCAAAAGGATATGTTTGGATCGGTACGGCCGGTAATGGGGTAAATAGGTATGACCCAAAAAATAATAGCATCGAAAGGTTTGAAAATAATGCCGTGACAACCTACACGTCGGTAGTATCTATCATTGAAGATGATTATGGAAAAATTTGGTTCGGAACCAAAGGTGGGGTTTTCAACTACGATTACGATTTAAAAAAGTTTAGCAACTTCCCCGATTTATATGATGATTTTCATATTAATTCTGCTATCAAAGATAAGGACGGAGTGCTTTATTTTGGAGGTTTACAGGGGGTTATGTCTTTTCATCCCACAAAATTCGAAAAACCGGTGAAGTCACCTGAAATGCGTATTACTGATATGAAATTATTCAATAAATCAATAGCTATTGAAGATCATGGAACGTTGACCAAAAATATCTTGGTCACCGATGAAATTTCTTTAGCATATAATCAAAACGTAGTTAGCTTTGATTTTTCGGCTTTACAGTATCCCTTTTCTTCAAGGCTTGAATACGCCATAAAACTTGAAAATTTTGATACAGAGTGGCGCAATATTGGTAACGAACGCTCTGCTACCTACACCAACCTGCCAAGTGGTGATTATGTCTTCGCAGTTAAAAGTAGGGAGAAAGCTTTGGAATGGGGTCAAGAAAAAGCAGCGATAGCCCTAGTTGTTTTAAAACCTTTTTGGTTAGAGTGGTGGGCTTTTGTAGCCTATTTTTTACTGCTCTTTCTAATATTGTTTTACACCAGAAAATATCTTGTTGGTTGGGAACGATTGAAAGCAAATTTGAAGTTAGAGCAGATTGCTAATGAACAG
Organism: uncultured Flavobacteriaceae bacterium; assembly: GCA_938009735.1. GTDB lineage: Bacteria > Bacteroidota > Bacteroidia > Flavobacteriales > Flavobacteriaceae > Maribacter_C. The sequence goes on along the minus strand of CALLIG010000229.1, from coordinate 16,581 downwards.
AATGTAGAACTATATAACCTTAAACAACGTTTCTTCATAAACATATCGCACGAAATTAGAACTCCACTTACGTTGATAACAGGTTCATTACAGCGCTTAAATAAGGATTTGCTAGCCGTTGGTGATCAAAAACGTTTGATGACGGTTAATCAAAATGCGGAGAGGTTGGTTGATTTGGTAGAGGAGCTTCTCAACTTTAGAAAACTGGAAGCAGGTTCGGTAAAATTGAAAGTCACAGAAAATGATATAATCACTTTCCTTAGAGAAATTTATTTAGCATTTGGGCAACAGGCCATTGATAGGGACATCGACTTTCGATTTAATACTGCTGAAAATGAGGTCTATGTCTGGTTTGACAAAAAACAACTAGAGAAAACTATTTATAATATTATATCCAATGCCTTTAAGTTTACGCCTAAAACTGGCAAGATTGAAATAACGATAGGTATCTTAAAACGTGAGATATTTATTCGAATCAGTGATACCGGCGTGGGTATCCCCAAAGAGAAGGTTTCAAAGATTTTCAATAGATTTTATCAAAACACGGTTACGGACAAACCTGGCTTCGGTGTAGGTCTTTCTATAGCAAATGAAATTATAAAACTGCATCTCGGAAGAATAGTCGTAAAAAGTGTAGAAGGTAAGGGAAGTGAGTTTACCATATATCTTCATAAGGGAAACAAACATTTCTCTAAGGAGATTTTACCAGCTTCAGTAGAACGTGCACCAATAATCCACGAATCGGAAGAGGTGGGCACTGTTCTTGTTGAACCTAAGTTTACGGTAGATTCCAAATCTGTTGAAACCATATTGGTTGTTGAAGATCATGAAGAATTAAGAGAATTTATAAGTGATGTACTGGTGCCTACTTATGACGTTATTGAAGCTGAAAATGGTAAAGAGGGATTAAAAATTGCTTTAGAGCAGATTCCTGATTTGATCATCAGTGATGTAATGATGCCAGAGATGGACGGTTTAAGCTTTTGCTACACGTTGAAGACGAGCGTAGCTACCAGCCATATTCCCATAATTTTACTTACAGCTTTGACCTCTGATAGTGATAAATTAAATGGCCTTGAATTTGGTGCTGACTATTACATAACTAAACCTTTTAATGGAGAATTACTTTTGGCAAAGGCTAAAAGTTTAATATTTAACAGGTCATTAATACGGCAGAAATTTAATAGCGAAGGACTTATTTTACCTAGAGAACTTGCTTTGAATACCACGGATCAAGATTTTTTAGAGAAACTAACCCAACTTATTGAAGCGAATCTTGAATCAAACGATTTTGGTGTGAATGAACTTTCGGCGGAAATGGGTATGAGTCATTCGGTACTTTACAAAAAAATCAAGGCGATTTCAGGAATGAACGTCTTAGAGTTTATTCGCGATTATAAACTGCGAATAGCGAAAAAGTTTTTGGAAAGTAAAACTTATACGGTAGCCGAAGTCTGTTTTAAAATAGGATATTCCGATAGAAAATATTTCAGCAAACTGTTTAAGCAACGCTTTGGCAAAACCCCGTCTAGCTTTTTGAAAAACTCTTCAAATTGATGACGTTTGTCTGATTATAGTTTCAAGGTGTCTCTCTATAACTGGATTTATCGCAAATTTATGCGCATTATTTGACGAAAAATGAATTTCACCCCCTTTTTATATTAAATCCTTACCCTTTACGTCGCTTTTCTTGAAATATCTTGCGATTGTTATTTTGAGTTAGTTTTAATCAACTGGGACGAACGTTTTGTTTTTCCCAGATTAACTCAAAAATCGGAAACCAATTTAACTAACTAAATTAAGTATACACCTATGACAAAAAGTAATTATTATAACTTTTACAGGGGTAATACCATAAAGCGTATTCCAAGTTCAATTCTTTTATTCGGTTTTCTCTTTTTTGTACTGAATACAATCTCAGCAAACGAATCTGTTTTGGCTATTATTGGTAGCAACGAAGTTCAGCTTCAAGTATCAGGGGTTATAAATGATGACATAGGTACGCCGCTTGGTGGTGCTTCGGTTGTAGAAAAAGGAACAACCAACGGAACACAAACAGATTTTGACGGAAATTTTAATTTAAACATCTCGAATAAGGATGCTATTCTGGTAATTTCTTATATAGGTTTTGAAACTCAAGAAATAGCAGTGAACAATCAATCAAGTATTACGGTTAATTTATTAGCAAGTACCTCCCAGCTTGATGAGGTTGTAATCATTGGTTATGGGTCTACTACTATAAAAGATGCTACGGGATCTGTTACTTCGGTTAAGGTAAAAGATTTCAATAAAGGGAATATAGTAACTCCTGAAAACCTTCTTACGGGTCGGGTTGCTGGTCTTTCCGTTATTTCAGGTGGCGAGCCAGGTGCGGCTTCTACAATTAGAATTCGTGGTGGATCATCATTAGATGCATCCAACGACCCGCTCATTGTAATTAACGGTCTGCCTATTGAAAATAATGCCATAGGCGGTTCGCGTTCTATACTAAGTACCATCAACCCTAATGATATTGCTTCTTTTACCGTATTGAAAGATGCATCGGCAACCGCCATATACGGGTCAAGAGCATCTAACGGGGTAATTATAATCACTACCAAAAAGGGTACCGATACTTTGGCCATCGACATTGATACCAGACTTGGTGTCAATACAGTAGTCAACACATTAGATACATTTTCAGCCAATGAATACCGTAATTTGATTAGTGAACAACGTCCTGAACTTTTACCTTTATTGGGCAATGCAGATACTGATTGGCAAGACGAGGTTTATCGCTCTGCAATCGTATCGGATCTTAACTTTTCGGCGCGAGGTTCATTATTTGGCGCTATTCCGGCACGTCTGAGCGTAGGTAGGTCTAATCAAGAAGGTCTGCGCTTAACTTCCGAATTTGAGCGTAATAATGCTGGCCTTACGCTAAATCCTAGCTTATTTGATAATCACCTTTCCGTATCCGTAAATGCTAACGCTTCTTATGAAAAGAACAGATTTGCACAGGGTATTGAAGGTAGGGCGATTACTTTTGATCCTACCCAGCCGGTTCTTGATACCAACTCGCCCTTCGGCGGATATTTCCAGTATTTTCAAGATAACGGAGATGGTGTTTTAGATGCAAGCGACCTGACGCCAAACGCACCACTTAATCCGGTTGCCGATCTTCTGCAGACAAAGGACCGTAGTGATGTGAGAAGGTTTTATGGTAACGTAAAGTTAGATTACAAACTTCATTTCTTTCCCGAATTAACCGCTGTGGTAAATGTGGGTTATGATGAGCAATTTGCCGAAGGATCCAAAAGTATATCAAGGAACAACCCAGTCGCACAATCTGATGGAAGTTTGATAGGTTCAGAAACCGCCTATAACAATTATCAAAGAAATAGACTTTTTGATGGCTACTTGGCCTATACGAAAGAGTTTGGTAAGACTGATTTAGATGTAACGGGTGGTTACTCATACCAAAAGTTCGAGAGTAATCAATTTATTTCTGGAGAGTTACTTGATGACAACCCAGATACCGAGCCTATTTTGAATGCGGATACCGATTTAGCTCTTATAGGTTTCTTTGGAAGGGCTAATTTATCATTTTCGGACAAGTACTTGTTGACGGTATCTTACAGAAGAGATGGTAGTTCACGTTTTAGTGAAGAGAATAGATGGGGTAATTTTCCTGCCGCTGCTTTCGCTTGGAAACTGGATGAAGATTTTTTCCCTAATTCTAAAGTGGTATCAACAATGAAGCTACGTTTAGGTTGGGGTATAACCGGGCAGCAAGATATAGGCCGTGCTAATTCGGATTTGTTTCTTAATCGTGTTACAACGGGTATCAACACATCACAAATCCAATTTGGGGATCAGGTAATTCCTGTGGCAATACCGAACTTTAGAAATGAAGATCTTAAATGGGAAGAAACTACTACGTACAATGCAGGTATTGACTTCGGCTTTTTTAACAATCGCTATACGGGAACCCTTGAAGCATTTTATAAAAGATCAGATGATCTCTTAGCGTTTGCGGCTATTTCCGATGGTTCTAATTTCAGTAATGCAGGTTTTCAGAATATCGGAGATTTCACATCTCAAGGTCTTGAATTTACGATTAACGGCGATATCATAAAAGCCACAAACACTAAAGGATTTAATTGGAATTTGAACTACAACGTTACCTACCTAGAGCGTGAAATTAAAAGTTTGGCACTGAATCAAGATCAGTTACGTGGTGAGGTGGGTAGTGGTGCCTCCGCTTTTCCGATTCAGATTAATAGAATTGGCTTGGCGCCGAATTCCTTTTATGTTTTCAAGCAAATTTATGATGCGAATGGAAATCCTATTGAAGGTGCCTTTGCAGATTTGAATGGTGATAATGTCATCAATGATGACGATAGGTTTTCTGCCCAAAAACCGGACGCTGATGTTACCATGGGTTTTCTATCCAATCTTTCGTATAACAATTTTGACCTGTCGTTTAACCTTAGGGCGAGTATTAATAACTATGTTTTTAACGGCGTAAATGCTAGGGGAGCACAGTTCAATCAACTACAGAATGTATCGGTTGCCGCCAATATTCCGTCTTCGGTTCTTGATACGGGCTTTGATGTTACGGAAAATGTAAACCGCTCTGATATTTATTTAGAGAATGCCTCCTTCCTTAGGATGGACAATATCACTTTAGGATATTCATTTAACGGAATTACCAAACAAGACCGGTCTCAGATCAGGTTGTATGCTGGCGTGCAAAACGTATTTACCATTACAGGCTATTCCGGTTTAGACCCTGAGATAAGTTCAGGTATTGATACTACTATATTCCCAAGAGCAAGAACCTTTTATTTGGGAACTAATATTAAATTTTAAAAATTGCTTATGAAAACAACAAACAAAATTTATTTTTTATGGGTGGGCTTAATTGCCCTGACCTCATGTATTAATGAGTTGGAGGTAGAACCAGGTGATCCAGATGCCTTTTTGGCTGAAGACTTTTATGCTGATGCAGATTCGTACAAGCAAAGTTTGGCAGGTGTTTATGGTAATTTATCCCTGGTTGGGGCAAATGGGCCAGATGAATCTAATATTTCAGGCTTAGATGCAGGAACAAGTCAATACATACGAGGACTATGGAATTTACAAGAGCTCACCACCGATGAGGCTGTATGGACTTGGGAGAACGACCCAGGGACAAGAGAGCTCAACCGAACCATTTGGAACGCAGATAACTCGATCATTAGAGGTATGTACGGTCGCGCTATGGCCGGTGTGGCATTTGCTAACGAGTTTTTGAGAGAAACTACCGATGATTTGCTAGACGCTAGAGGTGTTGATGAAAGTTTTAGGCAAGAAATTAGTGTGTTCAGGGCCGAAGCAAGGTTGATACGGGCATTGTCTTATTATCACATTATGGACCTTTTTGGTAAAGCTCCTTTTGTTACCGAAAATGACGCAGTAGGTGCTTTTCAAGCTCCTGAAATAAACCGAACGGAACTTTTTGAATTTATAGAAAGCGAGTTGTTGGAAATAGAGCCAATTTTAGTTGAGCCATTGCAAAATGAAACAGGGAGGGTAGATAAGGCCGCTAGTTGGATGTTACTTGCGAAGATATACCTCAATGCAGAAGTTTATACAGGTGAAAACAGATATAGTGATTGTTTAGAGTACTGCCAACAGATTATTGATTCACCCTATCAGTTGAGTGCTAATTACCTCTACGATTTTATGGCGGATAATAACACTTCAGAAGCAAGGAATGAAATTATTATTTCCGTACAATCTGATGGAGTTGTAACCCAGAATTGGGGAACGACCACTATGTTGGTCAATGGTCAGATAGGCGGCCTTGAGAGTAACGGCGAAGATTTTGGTGTGAATGCAGGAGGATGGGGTGGAGCTCTTAGAGTAACCAATTCTTTTTCTGAAATTTTGACCAATGGTCTTTATGACAGTGATGACAGAAACACGTTGATTATAGGAGAAAGACCAATAGAAGTTACGAGTGTATCAAACAGCGGTACGGGCTATATTTTGGGTAAGTATTCGAATATTACTTCTTTAGGTGAACCCGGCCCTTCAAATACCTTTGTTAGTGCTAATTTTCCCATGTTTCGTTTGGCTGATGTCTACCTTATGTATGCCGAGGCTCATCTGAGAGGAGGAGGCGGTACCGTAACGCAAGCTCTTGAACTCGTGAATGATTTACGTGCAAGGGCCAACAATACCAACGCGTTAACCTCAGCAGATTTAACACTTGACAATATCTTCAACGAGCGTACTGTAGAACTCTACTGGGAAGCGCATAGAAGACAGGATTTGATAAGGTTTAATCGTTTTTCTAGTGGTTCTTATAATTGGAATTGGAAAGGCAATTTTGTTGCAGGTATAGCAATTGATGACAATATGGAAGTATTTCCTATTCCCAATGCGAGTTTGGCCGCTAATACTAACTTGACCCAAAATGAAGGGTACTAAAATTATATCAAAAATTAAAAAAATATTAAAATGAAAAAAATTTCTTATTTATTTCTAGCGCTTACAATGATTCTTTTTACAGCTTGTGACGAAGAAGTCGGTCCCGTTTTTGAAACGGCTGAAGGCGGTGTTATTGAATTTACCAACAGTTTTGCAAGCGATTATTTGATTTCAGAAGAAACAGAGAATAACATCGCCGATCGTTTTGTTTGGAACGAGGCAGACTTCGGTGTAGCAACTGTAGTGACCTACGAATTACAGGCATCAATGGATCAATCTTTTGAGGTGCCTGTAATTCTTGGGTCCACGAATGAGAATAACTTGGCTATTATGGTTTCGCAACTTTTAGATTTTGCGGGGCAAATGGGATTGGATAATGACCCAAACACTACAAATGCTGATGGGCAAGCCAATAATGCAGGTAGCGTATTTTTTAGGGTAAGGGCATATACAGGTACAACGGGTACTGACAGTCCTGAAATGATTTCTGAGGCTCAAATATTACAAATGACTTGGTTAGAGCAAGTAGCTGAAGGCGGCCCATGTGAAGGACTTTGGACCGTAGGTGATGCAGTCGTAGATGCAGGTTGGAATTTTGTATTGGAAACCTCTTGTGAAGATAATGTTCAAACTATTAAGCTAGGTCTTACGGCTGGCGTTTTTAGATTTTTTCAAGTACAAGGCGATTGGGGTACAGGGCTTAATTTTCCATATTTTGAAGGTGAGGGTTATACTATTGATACAAATTTTGAAAATGATGGTAGCGATGATGCTAATTTCAGGTTTTTAGGTACACCGGGTATTTATGAACTAGTGGTTGATGATAATGAAAAAACTATCGTGTTGAACGCGTCTAGTTCATTATTCGCAGTAGGTGGTGCAGTTCCTGGAGGATGGGGCTTTAATGAGAATACTGTTGAATTTATTGAAATTAGTCCAGATATATGGCAAGCTTCTATAGCGTTAACTAACGATATTTTTCGTCTATTCCAAACATTTGATACTTGGGACACAAATAATAATCTAACTAGTTATGAAGACTTAGGTTTTACTGTGGATGCTAATTTTGAAAACGACGGTTCAGATGATGGAAACTTCAGGTTTATTGGTGCGCCAGGTACCTACTTAATGACCATAAACGCTAATGAGTTTACGATAACGCTAGAATAGTAACATACTGACTGGTGGTACTACTTGGTAGTTTCCAGTAGGTAGAAAATTTTATAACTGGGGGGCTTTTAAAGCTTCTCAGTTTTATCAGTTTAATCTATAAATTAAAATGAAGATGACAAATTTGATACTGACAATTAGCATGTTATGTATGGTGTCCTGCTCCAACTCACAAGTTGTTGAGACCGATTCCGATACTGAAACCCAGACCGAAGAAGAAGCAGTTGTAGAAATAGAACCATTCTTTCTAGGTGCGGATCTTTCTTATGTCAATGAAATGGAAGATTGTGGTGCGGCCTATAAAAATAAAAATGGGCAAATCACAGATTCCTTTAAGATATTTGAAGAGGCAGGTGCTAATCTTATACGGGTAAGACTTTGGAACAATCCGCAATGGACTGGTTATTCAAACCTCAATGATGTAAAAAAGACGATTCAAAGAGCCAAAGATAACGGTATGCAAGTGCTGCTCGATTTTCACTATTCGGATTCGTGGACCGACCCTGAAAAGCAAGAGATTCCGGCTGCCTGGGAAGACCAGTTAAACAATACTGCTGCACTTGGTGAATTACTTTATAATTATACTTATGAAACTCTTGGGACATTGAACAATGAGGGTTTACTACCCGATATGGTTCAAGTAGGCAATGAAATCAATGGAATGATATTACAAAAGGGCGAACTCGTATGGCCTATTGATTGGACCCGAAATGCATCTCTTTTGAATCAAGGAATAAAAGCCGTTCGTGACGTTTCAAGCGATACCGATAAAGAAATAGAGGTAATGCTTCATATAGCACAGCCTGAAAATGCCCTTTGGTGGTTTGAACAAGCTACCGAAAATGGCGTTACAGATTTTGACTGGATAGGCCTGTCTTATTACCCAAATTGGTCAGATTATACTTTGGATAATGTTTCAGATGCATTTGAAACGCTTATCAACACCTATAATAAGCGTTTAATGGTCGTTGAAACCGCCTACCCGTTTACCTTAGAAAATATAGATGCGGCCAATAATATTCTTGGGCAAGATGCCCTTTTAGAAGGATACGCGGCTACAGAGCAGGGGCAATATGACTATATGAAAAAACTAAAGGAAATCATTCAGGCCTCAGGAGGAGAAGGTTTGGTGTATTGGGAGCCTGCATGGGTCTCTACCGATTGCAGCACCTTATGGGGAAAAGGTTCGCATTGGGACAATGCTACATTTTTTACTCATGAAATGACGCCCACAAAAGGAATGGACTTTTTTTCCTTAAATAATTAATTATTATCCCAACCAATCTTTAATTTATACATGAAAAAAAAGAATATAGTACTGTTGAGCATACTTACATTATTCATCCTAACAACAATTTTATCTTGCGACCAACAGTTAACTGCAAAAGAATTCAGCCGTGAAAAGATTAATTTTAATTCAGGTTGGGAATTTAATGTAGATCAAGAAACTTCAATAAGCACAAAAATAAACATACCACATACGGCTAGAATTGAACCTTTGGTAGTAAATGACCAGTGGCAGGGTGCTATGTGGTACACTAAGGAATTTGACTTTAATGAAAACGCCTCGGATAAAAAAGTATTTTTAAAATTCGAGGGGGTCATGCATGAATCCGATGTTTGGTTGAATGAGGTGCATTTATCGCATCATGTAGGTGGCTATTTGCCTTTTGTGGTAGACGTATCCAACGAAATCAAAAAAGGAAAAAATACCATAAAGCTTAAAGTTAATAATCTTGACAACACTACAATTCCGCCCGGAAAACCACTGAAAGACCTTGATTTTAATTATTACGGAGGTATTTATAGAGATGTTGAACTAGTTGTAACTAATGACATTTATATCACCGACCCTATTCTCGCCGATAAAATAGGCGGTGGTGGTATTTTAGTACACTTCTCAGAAGTATCCAGTGAAAGTGCAAGATGTGAAGTAAAGATAGAGGTCGAAAATGAGTCAGGAGCTGATCAAGCAATAAGCGCAATCGTAAGTTTGAAAGACGCTACGGGAAAGATTGTCAGCAGTCAAGAGTCAGCGGTTGTTGAGGTGAAATCAAGTTCAGTGGTCGAATTACCTATTTCCTTTAAAGTAGAAAGACCCTTACTATGGAATACCACCGAGCCCCACTTGTATACTTTGACGACAGAATTGTACAGTGATAATCAAAAAATGGACAGTATTTCGCAAAAAGTGGGTATTCGAAAAATAGCACTTACAGATGAGGGCTTTTTTTTGAACGACGAAAAAACTTATATCAAAGGCACCAATCGGCATCAAGAATATCCTCATGTTGGTTATGCCATTTCTAATGAGGCGAATTATAGAGATGCGGTCAAGATAAAAAAAGCTGGTTTTGATTTTGTTCGTCTATCCCATTATCCTCAAGATGAAGCCTTCTTAGATGCTTGCGATGAATTAGGTATTATGGTGATGAATGCCATACCCGGCTGGCAATTTTACCAAGAGGGGGAGTTTGTAGAAAACTCTTATAAAGATATAAGGGATATGGTGCGCAGAGATCGAAACCATGCTAGTGTTGTTTTTTGGGAAACCTCTCTCAATGAATCTGGTATGACAGAAGAATATATGGTTACTGCTAATAAGATTTTAAAAGAGGAACTGCCCTATGAAGATACCTATAGTGCAGGGTGGGTCGACCATTCTTCTTTTGATCTTTTCATTCCTGCAAGGCAGCACAGCAAACCCCCAAATTACTGGAAAGATTACAATAACGGTAACAGAAAAATATTCATTGCCGAATATGGTGATTGGGAGTATTACGCACAAAACGCAGGTTTCAATCAGAAAGCTTTTAAGAATTTAGAAGAAGAAGAGCGCACCAGCAGACAGTTAAGGGAAAGTGGAGAGAAAAGATTGTTGCAGCAAGCATTTAATTTTCAAGAAGCCGCAAACTCTAACCGGCAAGGTGAGCATACTATCGGCGATGCCAATTGGTTGATGTTCGACTATAATCGTGGTTACGCAGATGATTTAGAGTCTTCAGGAATCAGTGATATCTATAGAATACCTAAATACGCGTATTACTTCTATCAAAGTCAACGGCCAGCATCCGAATTAATTCAGTTTAAGAACTTAAAAATCGGAGGCCCCATGGTGAAAATCGCCAGTGATTGGAATAAAGATTCCGCTACCGATATCAAGGTTTATAGCAATTGCGACGAAGTGGCTTTATTTTTGAACGGTAATTTAATAACGAAGCATAAGACAATGCCCGACGCCTATTCGTCCTCATTGCTGAGCCCACCTTTTACCTTTCATATAGACAACTATAGCTCTGGAGAGTTAGAGGCAAAAGGGTATATCAACTCGGTAGAGGTTTGTAGCGATAAAGTGGTCACTGCCGCAGAAGCTAGGAGAATAGAAGTATCGTTTGATTTGTCGGGCGTTGAAGTTGGTGAAAATGACATAGTTATTCTAAACACTAGTATTTTGGATGCCGATGGACATTTAATTACCACGGATAACCATACCAAGGTACATTTTGAAATTGCGGAGGGTGCTGCCATCTTGATTGGCGAAAACCCCAGTATTGCTAAAGCCGGAATAGCTTCGATATTGATAAAAATTTCTGGTGCTGATCTACCCATAAGATTAATCGCCAAAAATGAAATGCTTGGTGATTTTACCGCAATTTTGGAGTAGGTGTATGTATAAAAACTTATGAAAATAAAAAACAGTATTGCTTAGCTGGTATTGGGTTGTGCAACGGTAGTTGGTTGCAGAGAGGGTGTCAAATCGAATCACGAGATTACGGAAGCACCTAAAAAACCAATTATACTTGTATTGTTGACAGATGATATGGGCTAAGAAGAATTGGGTGCTTATGGCCAAAAAGTAATCAAAACATCTTTCTTAGATAGTTTAGCGACCCACGGCGTCAAATTTACGCAGTTTTATGCTAATGCCGTTTGTGCGCCCTCAAGAGCGGCATTGATGACAGGAAAGAGCCCCGGACACACCTCAGTTAGGGGTAATAGTGGAATAGGCGAAAATGACCTTTGGTACCGTATTCCCTTAAAAAAAGATGAAATTACCATATCAGAATATCTTCAAAAGGGAGGATATACAACTGGCCTCATAGGTAAATGGCATTTAGAAAATCCGGATAGTTTGTATTCATGGCCGCATAAAAGAGGATTTGATTATACGTTTCACCGTCAGTGGGACAAGTATTCGGACAACCCCAACGACCCGACCACCATCTGGGAAAACGGAGTGCCCAAAAGTCTCGAAACTGAATGGAAAAAAGAGTATATATCAAGAGACGAAATGCGTACGGACAAAGCTATAGAATTCATTGACCAGTATAAGGAGGATACATTCTTCTTGACCATGTCTTATAAAATACCGCACACGCCCGAGAGCGATATCAATGACGATGAAATTTATGCCGATATGGGATGGCCTGAAGTAGAACGGCAACATGCAGGCAGGATCACCATTTTAGACAGACTTATCAGGCGCCTTTTTTCACATTTAGATGCTCAGGGCCTTTTAGAGAATACGCTAATTATTTTTGCTAGCGATAACGGCCCACATAATGAAGGCGGGCATGACCATAATTTTTTCAACAGCAATGGTGAATTTAGAGGCTACAAGAGAGATTTTTATGAAGGAGGTATCAGAGTACCCTGCATCGTTTATTGGAAAGGTAAGATACAGCCAAGAGTAAGCGATCATATGGCCAGTTTATGGGACATACTGCCAACTGTTTGTGAAGTTGCCCACATTGAGACAAGAAACGATGTTGATGGCATTTCCTTTTTACCTGAACTCTTAGGAGAACAGCAGCCAGAACATGAGTATCTGTATTGGGAAATGCAATTAGATGGATGGTGGCAAGCACTGCCCGATGGAGGTTTTAGACAGTCCCTTCGAAAAGGAGATTGGAAAGCCATCCGTTATGGAATTCATTCGAAGACCGAGTTGTACAACTTTAAAAGCGACCCATACGAAACAAACGATATAGCAAAACAAAACCAGTCAATGGTAAGAGAAATGAACGAGTTGTTGAAAACTTCGACCGAGGCTACTATTGGCTTTCCTTACGGCGGTAAAGTTCAGAATTACAAGGCTATGGATGTATGGAACAAGAAGAATTGACCTAATTCATTTTCTACATACCTATCTATACATAAAGAATCGATATATAGCGAAAGCTTTCTCATATATTCCACTCAGCCCATTCCCCTGCATTCCGCGAAAAGCTTCATTCCTGAAAAGAGCTTCTCTAAAAAAGGTCTTGGACACAATGTCAAAGATTACGATTTCCACTACACTAAACCCGAAAAAAGGGCAGGAAACGCTTCATTTCCAATCTACATCTTTGAAATTAAGTCCGCCTTAAATCCTGCCATCTAATAGAAATCGATTAACATAACCCGGTCAGCACATTCCACTGCATTCCGCTGAAAAGCTACATTCCGAGAAAAGAGCTTCCCTACTGGGGTCTTGGACACAATCCCCAATTTTAGCTTTCCATTCCATTTACCCTTTCCGCTACGCCGGTAAGGAACACTTCATTCTAGAGCCAAAATCGTGAATCAAGTCCGCCAAATCCGAATTCCATTATTCATTTGGTGTCGCTTCCTATGGTTTTGTACTTCACAAATACCTTTAGATACCCCTTTCGTACCATCACTGTTATTCCCTTTTTACGCCAGCAAAATACCAACATTGGGAAGTTGAACGGACTGCATAAACCGTTCTCGCTGCGCTCCACTTTTTATAAGTCCTTATCAATTCCAAATATTGAAAAAGTATCAGCAACAAAGAAAGGTAACAGCGACGGCACTATGGGAAGTAAATCTAAAATGAAGGATATGAAATCTTACAAAAACATCAAAAAGGAAGCGTCACCAAAAAAAACAAAAAAGGAAAACGCTCTAGATATAATAAGTAAATCACTTCAAAAAAAATAAACAAAAACTATCTGAATGGTTCGGGTAGCATTTTAATTAATCTTTAAATCTATTACTATGAGTACTTTAAAAAATCATGTACAGTTAATTGGAAACCTTGGACAAGAACCAACTATTACGAATCTTGAAAGCGGTAAAAAAGTAGCCCGGTTTTCGTTAGCAACAAATGAGTATTACAAAGACTCTAAAGGCGAAAAGCAAACTGAAACGAATTGGCATACTGTTGTTGCTTGGGGTAAGACTGCCGATATCATTGAAAAATATGTCGTAAAAGGTAAAGAGATAGGGGTAACCGGAAAACTTAAGACTAGAACCTATACCACTGATGATGGAAACCAACGCTATGTTACGGAAATCGAAGCGAACGAAATCCTATTACTTGGAAGCAAGAACGACAAGTAAAATTTAAAATTAAAGAGGGCGTAACAGTCGAAAGATGCGCCCTCTTTTTCATTTATAACCTCTTAAAGAAAATTACAATGAGTAATAAAGTTAATGAAATAAAAGTAAGTTATAAGGGTGGGGTCAAATCAGCTTTTTGGACCAAAATAAATCACTCTCAAGATGCAGCAAATCTGCTCTTTCAAAATTGGGATAAAGATACTATTGAAGTACACGAATCCTTTAAGATATTGTTACTAACAACAGCAATAAAGTAAAAGGTATACATCAAATTTCGCAAGGTGGTATTACGGGAACTTTAGTCGATATTCGATTACTATTCGCTACCATTTTAAAATCGCTTTCAGTTGCAATTATTTTGGCACATAATCACCCAAGTGGTAAGTTGAAGCCTAGCTCAGCTGATATCGATATTACAAATAAGATTAAAAGAGCAGCTAAGTTTTTAGATATTCTAGTACTTGATCATTTAATCTTATCACCAACCGGAGGCTATTATAGTTTCAAGGATGAAGGTATTTTATAATTTAATTCTGGAACTATGACATATCTAAATTATGATAACCTAGACGGTGAAATAAAAGAACAGTTGTTAAAACAATCTCGAAAAGAAATCGAAGATAAATACGGTAACGAACTGCATTTGTATGCTGTTAATTATCAGAAAGATTATGACGTTGTTTTGGAAGAAGAAGCCATACGTAATCTGAGTAATTACAAATTCATTTTAAACATCTGAATTTTACTATTGGGAAAAGAAACACCTCTGAAAATTCAGGGGTGTTTTACTTTTAGGGAATATCATATCAAGAAAAAAATTGTATCTTTAGTTTGCTGATATACAGCATTCAATTTTAAGTAGGGTTATCCATTTTTCGACTTTCGCCGATAACCGTACACATCGAAATAATAACATATCGGAAATTCATTTCCTTGAAATGGCAATTGGTTTTTTAGCCAGATTGTATGAAATTTTTGTTCGCCTGTAGCGAACGAAAAGGAATAGCACGAGGGTAACCCGCTATGCGATGTTAAGCATTCCTTTTTGTTTTCAAAACGCTGATATTCAGCTACTTGAAAATTATTTAATTTCTTGACCTTCAGCAATTTGCGACAAACGCCTTGTAAACGCCTGTTTTTAGGGAAGAATTTGCGACAAATCGGCGAAATATGGACTCATTTATTGGAATTAGATTTAAGAAGGAGACGGCTAAACGTTTCCAAACATTCTCCCGAACTTACTTTAAATCGCATACCGAGGCAATGGCAACGATGCTCGATTTTTTCTTCTACAACGAAATTTCGCCAAAGGAAAAATTAGGTCCTACAGGGCGAACTATCGAAGCTAAACTCTTAAAAAGAATCAACGCAGTTATTGCCATTATGAGGGATATGGAAAAGACACAGACCAAACCTACGGTAGCTATGATTCAATCACTTTTTGAAACAGAAGAGCCAAGGAAAAAACCGATGATGATAGAAAAAAAATACGCTAAAGAAAACAAAGAAGTACGTTTTGTAGAGAAGCAAAAACGAAGTAATCAACTATAAATATTTGAGCTATGTACATTACAATTACTCCTCAAAAATTAGGTGGTAACTATAGTCAAAGTTCAGGGGATTTTGTAGGCTATTTAGAGAAAGAAAATCAAGGTTTGGAACAACAGGATATGGAACATTTTTTTAATCAATTTGGCGACGAAATTTCTGCGGAAGAGGTGGTTAAAGAAATTGATGGAAACACTGCAAAATTAAAAAACAAAGAACCCAAATTTTATTCGATTACGGTAAGTCCTTCCAAATATGAATTACGCAAACTTGAGAATAGTAGTCAAGATTTAACTTGTTTTGTTGATTTTTTTAACCCAAAACTATATATTTGATTTATCAGAGAGTAAAGCATTTTACTTTGAGGTCATTTATATAATCATCAACAATTCGGTTAACAGTTTAATTTTAGCAAGTATAACTAATTGATATTTAGATATTTGTAGGGTAGGGGTATAACCCTGCCACCCCGACAAAAACCAGTTCAGAAATGAACTGGTTTTTTTGTGCTTAAAATTTGGGAATATGGGTTGTTGATTTTTTTTAGGGTGTAACAGGTTCTTCCAAGGCTTCAGAGTTAAAGTATAGACAAAAATGTCGTTCTTATAATGATATCAATTTTCTCTTTTTTAGATATCAGATTCAATCTCTTATGCTTTTTGGGTTAAAACCGTACTAATATGATCTATTTCGTTAGTTTTTATTTTCTTTCTTTTTAAGAGTTCTCAATTTTTAAGAATGTATAAAATAAAGTTTCGTAATAGTTTTCAAACGAAACAAAGTCATTAACCAAAAGTTAGTTTATTCATACAAAGGACAGCGTTTATTAGAATTATCATACCGAATTATATATGTCATAGATTTAGAAAACCTTGAGAATTTATTTATTATGATATTTTATTCTTGTTGTTACATCTGTTGCATACTATGTTACATATGAGATAGCACAATTTTTAGAATTTAAATAATATTGTACCTGAGAATAGAATGTATCTACATGATAGCATATTCGATGAAATAGATTGTTAAACGGGTTTTTACTTTTTCAATAAACAATGT
>CALLIG010000228.1 GCA_938009735.1 uncultured Flavobacteriaceae bacterium | reverse complement strand
CTTTTTCAAAAAAAAAGAACACCAAATCACTTTAAGCGTCCTGCTTGTCTAAATCGAAACTCCATAGTAAAATAATTAACCCGCTTCGTTCAACAAAAGCTGATCGTCGGGCGTTGCCACGACTATCAGCCTTTAATATTGGCTGCTGGCTTTTTTTACAATTTGCCGAGTGAAAGATAATGTTTCTTTTTTATCAGCGAAGTATTTTAAAATTCTTTTCTTAATTCGTTGTCTTAAAAGATGAATCATTTGCTCGAGGTAAACTTTCTGAAAACTCATTTTGCAATTTGTCATCTTAAAAGATAAATCATTTACTCGAGGTGAAGTTTCTAAAAATTCATTTTGTAATTCGTCATCTTAAAAGATGAATCATTTGCCCGAGGTGAAGTTTCTAAAAACTCATTTTGTAATTTGTCATCTTAAAAGATTAATCATTTGCTCGAGGTGAACTTTCTAAAAACTCATTTTGTAATTCGTTATCTTAAAAGATGAATCATTTGCCCAAGGTGAACTTTCTAAAAACTTAATTTAAAACCGACTTTTCGATTTTACGTAAATGTTTTGTTTTTTCTTTTGCTTGCAGCCAACGGTCTCGCATAAACGGCGTAGCCAGCTTTTGCTGGCTATGAACGTTTTATGCAATGTTAGCAACAGTCATTTTTCTTTCTTTAATGTTTTTATATCAACTATTAATTGATTGACAGAGGCTTTGTTTAAACCATTATAAATCCCTCTAATATGTCTATTTTTATCAATTAATACAAAATTTTCGGTATGTAAAAATTCATCATCTTCCTTGCTTAAACCTAAACTTTCTTCAACAAAATAATCCCTTCTACCTAATTTATAAATTGCTTGCTGTGTCCCAGTCACCAAATGCCATTTGTGAGATAAAATTCCTTTATTTTCTGCATATTGTTTTAGAACAGGAACAGAATCTCTTTCTGGAGTTACAGAGTGTGATAATAAGAGAACGTCATCATCATTTAGAAATTCATCCTGTAAATCCATCATGTTTGCCATCATCTTGGGACAAATTCCCGGACAAATGGTAAAGAAAAAATCTACTACATATATTTTATCTTTAAAGCTTTCTTCTGTAACAGTTTCACCCTCCTGATTTGTCAGAATAAAAGGCGAGATACGATGAAATGTATCTAATATGTTGTTATTGGGAGAAATCCAATGTGGAGTGAAAGTAGCTTCATTATAAAAAGGAAGTGTTTCGACTCTGCTTTTATTTGGTTGTGATTCATTACAAGCCATCAAGCAAACCATTGATAGTAAAAGAATAATGTTACTTCTCATATTTAATGTTTTCATCTTCCAAGCCGAAACAAAGTGCTGCTTTTTTAAGACCAAAAATTCTACCTTCCTTTGCTTCATAATTAGCATACAACTCTCCATTTTTTCTAAACGCTTTTTGTAAACCATCTTCTCTTCCCATTTTAAGATTTAGTATTTTATAGACTTCCCCTGTTGTATACCAAAATTTTTGTTCACCGTGTGCTTTCCCTTTATGGTAGTTTAATTGCGAAACTAAAACGTGATTTTCATCTGGTGACCATGATTTTTTCACTCCATGTAATTTTCCTTTATGATAATTTGTAATTCGTTTTAATTGTTTATCAGGAAACCACAAAGTGGTTTGATTTTGTTTTCTCCCATTCAGAAATCCAGTTTTTTCTTTTAATACATCGTCGTGATAATAGCTTAAAGCGTATCCCGAATACAACTGGCTATTCAATGTCCACAATGATGTTTTGTTTTCATATTGTAGCAAAGACATGTCAACTGTTGTATCTGGTATTTCAACTAAAGTATCACTTGAAATAGGAGCTTCAACGTTTTCTATATTTGTTTTTTCTGCACAGCTTGCTATCAAAATAAGCAACAGAAATAAAATCGGAACAAAATACTTCATCATTTTTTTATTAAAAAAAAGAATCATCACAAATAAGTGATATACACCCATTGTGATAATTCTTTTTAATTAGAAAATTATATTATTTATCAGAAAATATCATTTGGTGTTCCTTGTATTTCACCTCCAAAAAGAACAACTACATTTCCAAAATAATACTCATTAATGATATGATAGTGGTAAATTTCTTCCCCATTGCTATGTAGGGTCGTACCAAAGTGGCCACCAGATTCGTCTAAGTCAGTAGGATAAGAACCATCCGCTTCTTTTCTGCCATATATCAAAAATCCATCGGACATAATCCCTACTAATTTTTCGTCATTATGAGAAAGTAAAGTGTTTTCAGGAACATCGAAAGATTCTATGTGGTAATGGTAACCTGAAGGGCCATTGTGAGCTCCAGCATAGTCAAGTGTTTCAGCAATCATCTCCTCTAAAGGATTGTTAGGGCCTTCTGTATCATTGAAAATAGGAACTCCAGAAACTGCAATACCAATCGGGCCCAATCCTGTAACTGTACCATTAGCAGCTAATTCTGGTGTATTAGATACCGTTAGGCTATAGCTTCGGGTATCATTAATACGACCAGGTGTCTGAGCGACTGCCACCACACGTTCAATATATAAAGGATGTGTCTCTTCCCAATATGGAGATGTATGATTCGGCACTCCATTTGACTCAATGGTGATTTCGTTCCCATCAAATGATACAGTCACGGCATCGGGATTAAATTCGTCAAATGCAGAGAGTGGCGTACTGGCAATACCCGTATCATTTGGGTCAGTATTATCTGCTACAAATCCATCTGGTTGGTCACATGATACACGGCTTACATTTGGATTGCCTAACCCGTCATCATCAGCATCTTCATACCAAATGGTTTCGATGCAAGGTTCATCATCTTCTTTACAAGATGATATTAAAACAGTTGCTCCTAAAAAGAGTAAAATCGAGAATGTTAAATACTTCATTTTATCTTATTTTGTTATTAAAAAAATATTATGTCTTTTGAAAAGACACTTTTTTTGGCAATTTTCTTCTGTTATTACCTACTTCTTTTTTAAAGACAATTTTATAAACAAATGACCTACTTAAATTCTGATTTTTATTCTTGTAACTGCTCAGGTCAATTTAGGCATTTTTCGTCCGTATTTACATTGTTATTAGCCGATTTTCGTCAAAATTCATCTAAAATTTAGCATAACAATTAATTTACAAATTTAAAAAAAACTCTTTGTGTATATTTTGTAATTGACAAGTCATTGATTTTCAATGATTTGCACCTTCTGATTTGACCTGAGTAGTTCCTTATTCTTGATTGTTGCTAACGTCCCCGGCTACACGCAGTAGTGAGCGCATGCGAGCTATTGCCGTTGTAGCCATTGTTGAACAAAGCTCCTCCGTCGCAGCCAAAAAAGCTGCATCTTAGTAAGAGCAATATTGCAAATTATTTAAACACTAATCT
>CALLIG010000227.1 GCA_938009735.1 uncultured Flavobacteriaceae bacterium | reverse complement strand
TTTTAATACACCTTCCTATTTTATCAAATGCTTTAAGGAAACCTATAAGCAAACACCTTCTGAATACATTAAGTCTATTGATTAAGTATCCTTAATAATTTATGTTACATATGTTGTACAGCTTGTGACATATGTGGTATTTCTATGTTGTTTTTTAAGATAATTTTGGATTAGAACTTATAATTACATCCAAAATTTAATTAGAAATCTGTTAACCTATTTGTGTGTAAAATCATTAAAAAGTGAACTATAAACAATTCACATGAACACTAAAAAACTTTTAATAGTAGCGATTGCTTTGTTGTTAAGCACAACGTCTCAAGCGCAATTCTGGAAAAAAGTAGCAGATCGAGCATCAAAAGCTGCGGAAGAAACTGTTTTAGATAAGGTCGATGAAAAGACCTCAAAAAAGACAAGTAAAGCAATGGATACCATATTTGACGGGGATACCAAAAATCAAAAGAAGAAAAGTATACCTAATCAAAAGCAACCTAGTTCAGATAAGACTGATAGTAATAATGTTAATTCTTCCCCGCGTTCAAAAAGAACTGTAAAATCAGCTAAGGACTTTATGCCAGGTACTAAAGTTTTGTATTCAGATACTTTTAGTAATGATGCCATAGGTGATTTTCCGGTGGCCTGGAATACGAATGCAAGTGCTGAAGTAGTAACCTTTGAAGGGGAAGATACGCGTTGGTTGAAACTTGCACACTCAGGTCTGTATACTCCTGACGGCATAACTGATATTTCTGAAAACGCAACCTTCGAGTTTGATTTGTATGTTGGGGAAGATTATAGTTATTTCTCAGGAGGAATATCGATCAATTTGGTCGAAGTAAATGATAGATCTAAAGATTTTATGAAACCAAATAAATTAAACGGAGTTCATCTCTGGTTACATCCAACGGCGGTTGGTAGCCGATCTGATACTGGAATGGTGCATATTTCAAATATAGTTGAAGGATCAAAAATTATAGAGAACCGTAAAGATTTCTCCAATTTCTCGAGGAGTAACAATTTGGTACACGTTTCTATATGGAGACAAAAAACACGAATTCGAATATATATAGATGATAATAAAATCTGGGATTTGCCACGAGCATTTAGTGATGCAAACTATAACTCTATAGTTTTTAGTGTCGGAAAGGGAGGAGCCAATGCTCATTTTTATGTAGCCAACCTTCGCTTAGCAGTCGCAGGTGAAGACAAAAGACATGCGCTACTTGAAACTGGTGAGTTTGAGACGAATGAGATTCTCTTTGATGTAGGTAAAGCATCTATTCAAGAAAGTAGCTTTTCAATATTGAATGAGATAGGTGTCGTACTAAATGAAAACCCAAAACTTAAGATTAATATTATCGGCCATACCGATAGCGACGGACAAATTTCAACGAATCAATTACTTTCAGAAATGCGTGCTAAAAGTGTAAAAGAATATATTACGGATAATTATCCGATAATGGGCAATCGCTTGAAAACAATGGGTGAAGGAGCTAGTAAACCCGTTGCTTCAAATGATTCAAATGAAGGCAAGCGAAAAAATAGAAGGGTTCAATTTATTAAAGTGAATTAGTTATTTGCGCTTGCCTTTATTGCCTAAAAATTAATGGCAATTACTATCAAGATAAAATGAAGAGAAGATATATCGTAGTTCTTATTTTTTTATTTTCTGGAATACTGTTATCTAACAGTCAAACAAGAAGTACTAAAGGAGCAAAAATTATTCTTGTTATTAATAAAGAATCAAATACAGTAGAGCATATTGAACTACTGGCCAATTTTCAAAAAAAGAATAAGAAGCAACTCACAATAGCATACTCAAATCATAAATTTTTTCTTGGGGTTCTGAAGGGCAAATATAGTTTAGAAAATGATCTAATTACTCCTGGTAATAATACCACAATTATCTTATATACAGAAAAGCAATTTTCCTTTCCTGAGCCTTATATTCAGGGTGATAATTTAAATCTAGGCGATGAATTTGATTTAGGGAAAACTAAAGCAAAAGTTATTGCGAACAAAAAAGGAGAATTGGTTTTAAAGACACAGTAATAATTAAACTACAAATACTTCTGCAAATTTTCTTTAAAGTAATTAGCACTATCCGTGATACTTTGTATGGAATTTTGCGCAAAATTACTTCCCTGCTCTAAGTAGTAATATTGCAAAACATCAGTATCTATAGTCGATAACATTTCTATATAATCTATCGAACCATTTCCTAATTCTGTATAATCACGAGTTACTTTATCCATGTCTTTAATATGCCACATCACGAAACGACCCGGGTGATCTGCTATTAATTCTTTCGGACTCTTTTTAGAGGAATGTTCTACCCAGTACATATCCATTTGTAATTTGACTAATTCAGGATCTGTATCATACAAAATACTGTCATAACCTTGCTCACCATGGTGATCTGTAAATTCAAAATCATGATTGTGATATGCAAATCCAAGTCCAGAATCAGTTACCTGCTCCCCTATTGTATTCAACTTCTCAGCCAATAGTTTGAAATTTTCAATTGTTCTATACTTCGGATCTAACCAAGGCCATGTAATATAACTTTTATCTAAGGCTTTTGCTCCTGTAATGCATTGGTCAACAAAGCGTTTGAGTTCATCATCAGACTTTTCAAAATAGTCAGAAAATCCATAATGTCCACTTGTAGCAGTTAATTGTAAATCTTCTAAGACTTTCTTGAAATCTGATGAAGAATATCCATAGTACAAATCTTTATCGCCATCATAACCGTAAGTTTCTAAATCTTCATAACCTAAAGCCGCAACGGTTTTTAGGGCTGCCAAAGGATCTCTTGCCATAGCATCACGAATAGTGAAGAGCTGTAAGCCCATTTTAAATTTTGGTTTGTTTGACATAGCAAAAGTAGGTACTGGCATTAGCGCTATGGTAGATAGTAAACTTGACTGTTTTATGAATTTTCTTCGATTGATCATTTAGAAATCTAAGGTTGTTAGTTATACCCAAAAGTAATTTTATATTATTCTTTTACAGAAGATAATAGTTTAGCAGTTTCCACCGAGCTTGTTACCCCTGGTGGTAATTCGGTAAGTTTAAAATTACGAAAATGAATTTCAGCACCTTCTGATTCTAAACACAAATATCCTTTCTTGATGGTAGATTTACGAATACCATTAACAAACTTGCCATTTACGGAAAGTTTTATGGTACCATCTACACAAATAACGGTGTAACTATTCCAAATACCCTTACCAAGTGCTCTGTTTTCTATTGATTTACTTCGAGT
>CALLIG010000226.1 GCA_938009735.1 uncultured Flavobacteriaceae bacterium | reverse complement strand
TAAAGCGATCAATGAGAATATTGTTGGGCCTATGAAAGCACGTACTATTCCCCCAATAAAAACTAAGAAGTAAATGGAATATAAAATTGTTTTCTGACTATACTCCATTAAAAGTGATGGATCACTTAAAAGAAAAAGTCCTAAACTAATGACCGAGAATCCTAAGATGCATTTAATAAGTAGGTTTCTTTTTTCCTTCTGATCAACAATATGCCCAGCAAAAAGAGCAGTTAAAACTGCTGGAATAACCTCCATAAGTCCGATTAAACCTAAAGACCAAGGGTCTTTTGTCATCGAATACACTTGCCATTCAATTACAATAAATTGCATTGACCAAGCAAAAACCATCGCAAAACGAGCAACTAAAAAGATATTGAATTCCCGAAATCGGAGGGCTGCATACGGGTCTATGGGTTTTGCTATTAGATCGTAATTTCAATTCGATTTCCTTCAGGATCTAATACTACACTTTCGTAGTATCCATCTCCTGTAGTTCTTGATTCACCTGTAATTTTGAATCCGTCTTGCCTTATTTTATCCGTAAGTGAATCAACCTTTTCTTTTGATCCCACAGAAATAGCAAAATGAATGAATCCTAAATGTTCATCTTTATTGACTATAGCTGAAATCGCAGGTTTGTGCATTAGTTCAAGACGAGATCCTTCTGTAAAACTCAAAAAATAAGAAGTGAATTTCTTTTTTTGATTCACGTATTTCTCTCCAGATTTGGCATTGAAATACTCTTCATAAAACCGTCGCATTTTCTCTATATCTGAAACCCAAATTGCAATATGTTCTATTTTCATTTCAGATCTTTTAGCTTCAATTGCAAACTCACATTGCCTTGCCATTCATTTTCATCCAAAGAAAAAACAGCGTCAAAAGATCTTCTATTAATTACTAGCGGTAACTTATCCCCTAAATTAAAACCTATACCACCTATTGGTCCCCAACCATCTTGAGTTGCTGCTATTTTTAAATGTGCGCCTTCGCCACCAACCCCTTTTGCATAGCCAGAATCTTGAAGCTTTTCAGCCATAAAAGTAGGGGTCATATTACCTGGTCCAAAAGGAGCAAATTGTTTTAGAATTCGCATTAGTTTTGGGGTGATATCTTTGACCTTTATTTTCGCATCAACTGAAATTTCAGGAGTGAGCAAAGCCGGATCTATAGTTTCAGAAACTACCTTTTCAAACTGATGCTTAAAATTACCGTACTGATTTTCATCTAAAGTTAAACCCGCGGCATATTTATGGCCTCCGAATTGCTCAATATAATCTGAACAGCCTTGTAGCGCATTGTAAACATCAAAGCCCTTTACAGATCGTGCAGAGGCAGCTAGTTTTTCTCCACTTTTAGTAAATACTAATGTGGGGCGGTAATAGGTTTCTATCAATCGAGATGCAACAATACCGATGACTCCTTTATGCCAACTTTCTTTATAAACTACTGAGGTAAAACCTTCTTCCTCCTTATTTTCTTGAATTTGAACTAAGGCTTCTTTTGTGATTTCTTGATCAAGACTTCTTCGGTCTAGATTAAATTTCTCTATTTCGTTTGCAAATTTTTGCGCCTGTTCAATATTTGTTTCTGTCAATAGATTTACTGCATGCTGCCCATGCTTCATCCGTCCAGCAGCATTAATACGTGGTGCAATGACAAAAACCACATCGGTAATTGTAAGCACCGTTTTTTTTATTTGATTGATTATTGCCTTAAAACCTATTCGTGGTGCAGAATTGATGACTTCGAGTCCGTGATAAGCAAGCACCCGATTCTCACCAGTTATAGGAACAATATCAGCGCCGATAGCAGTCGCTACCAAATCTAAATAGGGAATCAAATCATCAATTGTTTCACCCTGCCTTGAACCTAATGCTTGAATCAATTTAAATCCAACCCCACATCCACAAAGTTCATCATATGGATACTCACAATCATCTCTTTTAGCATCTAAAACAGCAACTGCATTTGGTAAGATGTCACCTGGCCGGTGGTGATCGCAGATAATAAAATCTACCCCTTTATCTTTGGCATATTTGACTTTATCGATTGCTTTTACGCCACAATCTAAAGCAATAATAAGCGTAAAATTATTGTCTTCGGCAAAGTCAATTCCTTTATAGGAAACCCCATACCCTTCTCCATAACGATCAGGAATATAAGTAGCCACATTCGGATAATAGCTCAATAAATAAGAGGAAACAAGAGCAACAGAAGTCGTACCGTCTACATCATAATCGCCATAGACAAGAATGTTTTCATTATTCTCAATTGCTAATTCAATTCGAGCAACGGCAAGATTCATATCCTTCATTAAAAAAGGATCGTGTAATTCAGACAGTTGTGGCCTAAAGAATTTTTTAGCTTCTTCGTATGTAGAGATTCCACGTTGTAAAAGTAGTTGCGCCACCAATTCATCAACATTCAATGCCGAGGTAAGGACATCAATGTCTTTTTGTTCAGGTTTTGCTTTAATAGTCCAGCGCATTATAACTATGTGGTTAGATTTCTAGGTCACCCTTTATAAAAGCGTCAATATAGTTCGCTATCTCTTCTCCTTTTTCTTCCTGTAGAAAATGCCCCGCATCAGCAATCAGTATTTTTTGTTGACTATTAGCTGTTGGTATTAGATGGTAAAAAAACTTTTCTAAACCACCGAGCACCTTGTCTTTATCTGAGAACAAGACCAAAGCTGGTTTATCCCATTTTGATAATTCTTCTCTTGCTTTTTTAAGATACTGCACCGCTGGATCATCTTTCTTACCTGGCACTAATGAAGGGAAAATTCTCGCCCCAGCCTTATATTTTTTATTTGGAAAGGGAGCATCGTACCCTTTTAAAACTTCTTTCGATAAAGTAGTATGGCTAGCAAATTGAATAATTTTGCTAACCGTTGGTGAAGGGTGATATTTTGCAAACCATTGCCAAATTTTAAAAGGAAGTTTTAAAGGCTTACCAACGGGTAAAAAAGTATTCATGATGACTACTCTCTTGAATAATTCAGGGTGCTGCCCAAGTAATCCAAGGCCTAATAATCCTCCCCAATCTTGCACAACCAAAGTAATGTCTCGAAGTTTCAGCTGCTCACAAAAACTAACCAAAGACTCTAAATGAAATTCATAACTATAGTCTTTGGCTTCAGAAGGTTTATCTGATTTTCCAAAACCAAAAAAATCAGGAGCTATAAATCTATATGCTCCTAATACAGGTATGAATTTTCGATATAAATAACACCAACTCGGTTGACCATGAAGTGCTAAAATTACTTCTCCAGATCCCTCATCAAGATAGTGCATTTGCATATCTTGAAATTGTACATAGTTCTCTTTAAAATCCAAACTAGGTAAGTTTTCAAAGCGCTCTGATGGTGTTCTTAAAAACTTCATTTATTTATGATGAAAAACTGTTTTGATATCAAGTGTTGCAAACTGACGAAACATTTCCATTACGCCACAGTATTTTTCTATGGATAAGTCTACTGTTTTTTGCAGTTTTTCTTCTTTTAAATTGCTCCCATGAAAATGATATTCGATAGTTACTTTATCGTAAAACTTCGGGTGCTCATCAGTAAGGTTAGCAATCGTTTCGATGGTAAACTCATCTACTTCCAATTTCATTTTCTTCATTAGTGAAGCCACATCAAGACCAGAACATCCTGCAACAGAAGAAAGCATCAATGCTTTAGGTCGAAAACCACTACTGTCTCCCCCATCTTCTTTTGCAATATCAATCTTTAAGGTGTCTCCAGAAGGGTTGTTACTTTCAAAGGCCATATTACCTAGCCATTTCGTTGTGATATGATTTGTAGTCGCCATAATTTTTCGTTTCTTGTGTGTATCAAAAGTACGATAATTTGATGCCTAATAAAATGGTTTACTTTGCCTTCGTGCCTAACAATTCTAACTTCTAATTTTACAATATGCCTTTAGTAACTCCTCTTAACCCAGATCATAGTCCGGAAACTGCAGAACTTGCAAAATTCTTCAATGAGACTCTTGGGTTTTGTCCGAACTCGGTGCTAACCATGCAACATCGCCCTGCAATTTCAAAAGCATTTATCAATTTAAATATGGCTGTAATGGCCAATGAGGGTCGGGTAACTTCTGCCTTAAAAAGAATGATTGCATGGGTAAGTAGTAATGCTACCGGATGCCGCTATTGCCAAGCGCACGCCATTCGTGCGGCAGAACGTTATGGAGCCGAACAAGAACAATTAGATAATATTTGGGAGTACAGAACACACGCTGCATTTTCAGAAGCTGAACGTGCTGCATTAGACTTTTCGCTACAAGCTTCACAAGTACCAAACGGAGTAGATGCCGAAATCAAAGCACGTTTATATGAGCATTGGGATGAAGGTGAAATTGTAGAAATGCTAGGTGTGATTTCGCTCTTCGGATATCTGAATCGTTGGAATGACTCTATGGGGACTTCAATCGAAGAAGGTGCCGTTGAAAGTGGTGATCAGTATTTAGGAAAACATGGCTGGGAAAAAGGGAAGCATGATGGGTCTCAATATTAAAAGACACAATATGAAAAACGTATTTCTTGCTTGTATTTTGAGTTTTATTCTTTTCAATTGTGAAGATATAACCATTGAAAAAACAATTGATAAAAATGACTATTTCGTTGAGTATGCAAATGAGGAATTAGAGATATATAAACTTAACGATGAAACAAGAATGAACGGTATTTTCAAGGTAACCTTGAAAAACCTACTGATGGAGTCTTTTTTTGTAAAAGATGGATTGCTATACGATGTATACAAAACATATCACCAAAACGGCATAGTAGCAACTGAAAGCATGTATTTAAGAGGAATCAAAAACGGCCAAGAAAAATTCTTTTACCCTTCTGGCAAGCTAAAAACAAAAAGCTCTTATCGAAACGGTAAAAAAATTAACGGCACTATTAGTTATTATGAAGATGGTGCCATTCAAAGCAAAACGAATTCAAAAGGCACTACAGAATATTATAATACAGATGGCATCGTATTATATCAAAGCACTTCTGACCAAAATAAAATGTTTAAAGATGGAAAGTTAAGCTTGGAAGAATACGAACATGAGCATATAACAGGTTTAATATCAGTAGTCAAGTCTTACAAAGAGGATGGAAGTATTTCAAAAATCATTGGATTCAGAGTGGATGACGAAATTACTTCAGAAGAAAACATATTTCTATTGATATTAGATGAGAATCATAACATAACTGACTCCATAAATCCGAAACATGATATGCAAAAGTTTATGAATGTGATAAAAGAGGTAGGGCCTGAATTGGCAAATGAACTTTCAAATTGGTAATACTGACAATCGCTTCTATTCTTTCTTTAATAATTTGGAGGTGTTCAATTTCAATGAATTGATAACCTCCTCCTCAAACCAAGGATTCTTCGTCAACCAAAAGCGATTTCTAGGTGATGGATGAGGCAACGGAAAATATTTGGGTAGATATTTTTGATATGACTTAACTGTCTCTGTTAGGTTCTTTTCCATTTCTCCTTTCAGGTAATACTTTTGAGCATAAGTGCCAATGAGAATAATCAATTCTAGGTTGGGCATGGCATCCCAAAGTTGCTGATGCCATAAGGGTGCACATTCTTTTCTAGGAGGCAAATCACCACCCTTTCCTTTTCCGGGGTAGCAAAAACCCATAGGCACTAGGGCAATTTTAGTTTCGTCGTAAAATACCTCATCTGAAACGCCTAACCATTTGCGTAATTGTCTTCCACTAGGGTCATCCCAAGGCACTCCTGTTTCATGGACTTTAGTTCCTGGTGCTTGACCAATAATTATGATTTTTGCATCTGGGTGACAAGCTACGATAGGTCGTGGCCCTAAGGGTAAATGTTCCTTACAGACTTCGCAGGCTCTGATTTCTTTGAGTAATTTTTTCATTATTTCTTGCCAGCAACAACTATGACAATTTCCCCTTTTGGAGGTTTTTCGGTGTAGTGTTTTAAAACTTCTTCCGCCGTTCCGCGAATGGTTTCTTCGTAGAGTTTGGTTAATTCCCTTGAAACGGAAACAGGTCTATCAGCTCCG
>CALLIG010000225.1 GCA_938009735.1 uncultured Flavobacteriaceae bacterium | reverse complement strand
ACTTCAACTTCCTTTAAGTTATTCTTGAAAAGTGTACTCCCGCTAGAAACAA
Organism: uncultured Flavobacteriaceae bacterium; assembly: GCA_938009735.1. Classification (GTDB taxonomy): domain Bacteria; phylum Bacteroidota; class Bacteroidia; order Flavobacteriales; family Flavobacteriaceae; genus Maribacter_C. The sequence goes on along the minus strand of CALLIG010000225.1, from coordinate 19,604 downwards.
TATCACAAATTGCATCAGCTAAGCCAATGTTTGGCGCTATTTCTACAGAACCACTAATGATATGTAAATCGGCTTTTACACCTTTCTCGTCTAAGTAATTTTTTACTGTATTCGGGTATGAAGTAGCAATACGCTTTCCTTCAAAGTCTTTAACAGAATTATAATCAACTGCTTTAGGAATAGCAAGGGAAACTTTGCATTTTGAAAAACCAAGCTTCGCAGCAACGGTTATATCTGTACCTTTTTCTATAAGCACATTCTCACCTATAATAGCTATGTCTACTACCCCATCTCTTAAGTACTGCGGAATATCTCCATTCCGTAGGTAGAAGACTTCCATAGGAAAATTTCTTGAAGATGCTTTTAATTGATCTTTACCATTGTCAATCGATATTCCACAATCTTTTAATATTCTTAAGGAATCTTCATTGAGCCTTCCTGATTTCTGAATAGCAATTCTAATTTTAGTCATTTTTTATTATTTGTATTCAAGCAATCAATAAATGGATTAAAAGAAAAACCCGTTTGATTGCTCAAACGGGTTTTAAAATATGTTGTAATACTACAATACACTTTTACCTCGCTTGATAGCCAGTTAAAAGATGATGATGTGTATTTTTATTTCTCATTATGGTGTAAAAGTAAAATTTAAATCTTTGCTATGAAAGCAAATTTGAAAAAATCACAAATTGTGTATTTTAGTTATTTCCTAAAATTAATGGTAACCCTGAATCACCACCACCTACAACAATCACTTTCGTATTAGGAGACTCTGCTAATTTTAGTGTTGCATCAATTCCTTTGTCTTGTAGAATTTTATCAGTTAAAGAAGCACTTAGTATTTTGTTGGCATCAGCTTTACCTTGCGCTTCAATAGTTACTTTCTCTGCTTCTTTCTTTGCAGTTACAAGTCTAAACTCATATTCCAAAGATTCTTGCTCTTGTTTAAGCTTACGCTCAATAGCCTCTTTTATAGTAGCTGGTAAAGTAACGTCACGAACCAAAACTTCGTTCAATTGAATATACTGACCATCAACAATCTTCTTTGTTTCCTCGTAGATCTCAGCTTGAATAGCATCTCTTTTACTTGAATACAATTGTTCTGGTGTATAACGACCAACAACACTTCTTGCTGCAGAACGAATAGTAGGAAGCAATACCCTTTGAATATACTCTGTACCTTTTTCTTGGTGCAATTTACCTAAGAATTCACGCTTAGGTTCAAACCAAGCTGAGGCATCCAATTTAATTTCTAACCCATTTGAAGAAAGTACTTGCATTTTTTCAAATACTTCTTGTTGGCGCACTTCATAAATGAAAACATCATTCCAAGGTGCTACAATGTGAAACCCTTCTCCCATTGGAGGCTCATCTGTAACAACACCACCAGCAAATGTCTTATACAAAACTCCTGCTTCACCAGATTTAATAGTAACGGCTGATTTTGAAATTAAAATGATTAATGCAATAGCTATAAATATAATAGGTAATGCAACTTTAGGTAATTTATCCATTGTGTTCTGTTTTTATGTTAGTCCATTATATTTTCGAATCAGCCATTCTGCTGACAAAGCAGCAATTATAAGGCCTAAGAGTATTCGAAAATCTATCAAAGATACGACATTTTTAGTGCTTTTTTGAGTAGGAACATATTGTCGATCATTGGTAATTTTGGTCAATAAATCTTCAATCTGATTTGGAAAATATAGCGCTCCGCCTGTACTACTGGCTAATTGTCCTAACTTTTTAAAGTCGGTAGCAGAAAACTGTTGTTCTAGGTCAAAATCTAAAATAGTAAAGCTTCCTGATTTTGAACGATTTTCATCTTCAACCATAACTGTGAAAGAATAATTGTCAGGTTCTAAATTGCTTAAATCAGCTTCGTAAAAGTTGCTTTTTAGAAGCATAGGGATTTCAGATGAATCACCAGTACTGCTATTTTTAAGTTTCAAAATTAAAGTAGCATTGGCATCAAATACAAATGCTTCGTCGAAATAGGATGCCTTAATTTTAGCATCGCTACTACCCTCATATATTTTCTCAAAATCAAGATTAAGCCGATTCTTGGTTTTGTTAGAAGCTAAATAAAGCATTAGCTTTCCTATAAAATCATCGAAGTTTTCAAAATTTTGATTACTCCGAAAGCTTTGCATACGCCACTTCCAAATGTTTTCTCCGAATAAGACCAATTGTTTTCCTTCTTCATTGTCCAATGCAAAAAGCATTGGAGCATCAAAGATTTTACCCATTATTTTCTTTCGTAATAAAGGCTCCCCTCCTCCATAATCAAGTAAACCACCTCCATAATTCAATGGCGGTAATTCATCCGTAGAAAATTCTGAAATATCAAACTTGGTAAATGCTGAATTTAAAACTGGAAAAGTTTCTTGCGCTGGATAATCACCGTCTACACGAAATGTTTTTTGAATTCGGTTTATAAAATTGGCGTTTACGTCTTCACCAATTATTGTAAAAACACTAGACTTTTTCTTCTGCAAATAATTATAAATAGCACTAAAAGAAGCATTGGGTTGATACAGAATAAATACATTAGCCTCATCTAAAGATTTTAGATTAACATTAGGTTTCTTAATACTTACTGCACGTTGCTCATTACTTTCAATCGCTTTTTTCAAAGCACCAATATCAGGATGAACTAGATCTGAAACAATAACAATATTGGTCTTTTCATCTATTACTTCGACAACACTACTTTTTTGATTATTCTTTGTGTTTAGCTCATTGGGAATTGTACTAACGGAAACCTTTATATTCTTTATGCCCACACTACTGGCATTCAATAAAGTGTTTATGGTTTTGACATTATCAGTACGAGATAACTTAATATTTTCTCGATAACTACTTTTACCATTTACTACAACCGTTACTGTTGCAGAAATTGATGAATTGCCAGCATAAGAAACGCCTATTTCAATGGGGTACTTATTTTTTAGAAAAGCGAACTTGTTGCTATTTACTGCATTAATACGAACATCTTCATATTGAGTTGTATCTCCAATAGCTATTGGATAGGTTGCATATTTTAACTGATTCCCTAAATAACCATAATCTACTCCAATAGTTTGATTTCCATCTGATAGTAAGATAACGGCTGTTTTTGTATTCGCATAAATTGCTTTTAACTGCGTTAAGGCTTGCGAAACATTGGTGTTTTTATCAGTAAATGATATACTGTCAGATGCAACTAGATTAGTCCCAAAAAGATATTCAGTAACATTGAATTGATCTTTAAGTGCAGCTGTACTTTTTATTTGATCAAGAATACTTGCCACATCATTTGCTGCTATTTCAACAGAAGATGAATTGTCGGTGAGAACAATCAAATTGGCTTTTTCTAAGGTATACTCGTTCTTTGTAAACTTCGGGTTTATTAGTAGTAGAAAAATGCCAAACAAACCAATGAAACGTAAAAAAGAGAGGAGAACATGCAGTTTCCCTCTCTTTTTAGTTTTGTAATAATATTGAAATAGTACTAACCCTAAAGCTACTATAGCAGCCAGAATAATATAGAGTATAGTGCTTGTTTGCATATAATTAAGTCAACATTCCACCGTCAACATTTAACACCTGACCTGTAACATACCCTGATAAGTCAGAAGCAAAAAACAAACAGGCATTGGCAATGTCAACTGTTTGTCCTCCCCTTTTTAAGGGAATTCCGTCACGCCATCCTTGAACAACTTTTTCATCAAGTTTTGCGGTCATTTCAGTTTCTATGAAACCAGGCGCAATAGCATTGCAACGTATATTTCTAGATCCTAATTCTAAGGCTATTGATTTTGTAAAACCAATCATTCCAGCTTTTGATGCTGCGTAGTTTGATTGCCCCGCATTTCCTTTAACTCCAACAACACTACTCATATTGATAATAGAACCTTTGCGTTGTTTCAACATGGTACGTTGAACCGCTTTGGTCATATTGAATACAGACTTTAAATTGATCTCAATAACTTTATCGAAATCTTCTTCTGCCATTCTCATGAGCAAATTATCTTTGGTGATACCTGCATTATTAATCAATACGTCAATTCCTCCAAAATCTTCTAAAACCTTCGCTACGAGTGCTTCAGATTCACTAAAACTTGCTGCATTACTCTTGTATGCTTTTGCTTTAATTCCTTTAGCTGTGAGTTCTTTTTCTAATTCAAGTGCTGGTGCTTCGCTTGAACTATATGTAAAAGCAACATTTGCACCATGATCAGCAAACACTTGAGCTATACCAGTACCTATACCTCTACTGGCACCGGTAATGATTACATTTTTTCCTTCTAATAGACGCATACTAACTAATTTGCTTAATTTTTTGAATGTAACAAATATACCAATTAAAAAAACCCACGCACAAAAAATGCTAGGGCTTTTCTAAATTGAAATAATCTTTTTAATTAGTCCTTAATCGGAGCAGATTTCTCGTAGTTAAATAATTCATCAATATCCATTTCTTGCACCTTTCCTAATTTACCTAATGCAGCGAAATCAACATCGTTCTTATTACCTACTACCATAACATTATATTGCTCTCCTTTGATATTATTATCAAAAAAGACTTTTAAATCTGCCAAAGTCATGTCCTTAATTGTATTGTATAACTCTTCTCTATTGTCATTATCGAAACCTCTTTTCTTTAAGGATTCGTAAGTCCAAAATATATTTGATTTAGTAATTCGTTCCGCAGCAATCTTTTTTAAGGTTGCCTCTTTAGCTTGATTAAATTGTTCTTCTGCTGCAGGCATGTCAGTCATTAGCTCCATCATAGCATCTACTGCTTGAGGCAACTTATTTGCTTGGGTACCTACATATGCTCGTACATAATCTGATTCACCAACCTCACGAGCAACATCATATCTAGAAAAAGCAGAATAGGCTAATGACTTAGACTCTCTAATTTCTTGAAATACGATGGACGACAATCCACTACCAAAATAAGTATTGAATAATCTAGAAGCCGCCATTTTTTCTGCATCAAATTCGGCTCCTTTAGCTAGTAATAGTAATTCGCTTTGCACCATGTCATAATCAACAAAATAAACATTACCACCAGTTTCCTTTGCTTCATAAACCTTCTTTTCAGGGTAATCCTTTAGATTATCTATATCAATCTTATGATTTTTATCTAAAGAAGCTATCGCTTTATCAACATCCTTACCGTAATAGAAAGCACGTTGTTTAAACTGTTTTAAGTCTTTAAGTTTCTCAACTAGTTCTTTTGGTGTAATTGCTCTTAGATCTGACATAGAATAAATATCTCTTAGTCTAGATTCATTACCATATTTACCATAGTTCATAAGGCCATTCCAAAGAATATTACTTTTTTCAGTTTTATCATCTTGGCGTCCTTTCAATATTTTCTCTACATATTTGTTATATGTATCTTGATCAGGAATAGCATTGCTCCACAAATGTTCTAAAAGCGCAAGACCACCATCTAAATTCTCTTTAAGGCCTGAAATACCAACGTAAGTTTTGTCATTCGCAGAGCTTACATAATAATCGACTCCTAATTTATAAAACTCTTGTTTCAATTCTTCAGGTGAATACTTGTCAGTACCTAAAAAATCAAGATAACCAGCTGCTAATGAAACCATTTTGTCATGATCTTTACCCATATCAAAAATGATATTCAGATTGAAAATATCGTTATTCGGATTTTCTATATATGATACCTTTAGACCGTTTTCGGTTTTAACTTCTTTGATAGCAGATTTATAATCTACAAATTGAGGAGTGAGATCAGGTGAAGATTGCTTATTAAACGCAACTAAAAAGTCTGATTCTTTACCTCTATTAAGTTCTATCGGGGTGATACCAGGATTCTCTACCTTAACAATGTTAGGGTCATCCCCTTTTATCTTATGTACAGCTACATAGTTATCTCCGTAAAGCGTGTTAGCGAAATCAACAACTTCTTGTTTCGTTATTTTCTTCATTTCGTCTAACATCTGAATACGATTACTCCAATCTTGAAAACCAATGAAAGCATCTAAATAACCATATGCTGTGGAAGAAGCATTTTCATATTCTCGTATTTTAGATAAACGAAGATCATTAACTACTGCATCTAATAACCAATCTTCAAATTCACCTTTTTTTACTTTATCTATTTGAGAAAGTAAAAGATCTTTTACCTCATCTAAAGTCTGCCCTTGTTTTGGCGTACCATAAAGTAAATGGAAGCCATAATCATTATCAAAGTTGGTAAAAGAAGAGGCATTCTGTACCATTTGCTTTTGATTCAAATTCAAATCAATCAATCCTGCACTCGAATTTGCTAACATATAGTCAATAAGCGTAACGATAACTTCTTGTTTGTCTCCCTTACCTTTAGTTCGAAAGGCAACATAAATAGATTCAGCAGTTGGCCCAAAGACTTCTTTTTTGACAGGAGCTGTAATAGGTGCCTCTGCTGTAAAAACAGGGTGCGTAACTTCTTTAGTTTCATAGGCTCCAAATGCATCATTCACTTTAGCAATGGTTTTATCAAAATCAAGATCACCTACCATAATGACCGCCATATTATTAGGAACATAATACTGTTCAAAGTAGGTATGAATAGCCTCCATCGAAGGATTCTTTAAATGTTCCGACTTTCCTATAGTCGACTGAGTACCATAGGGATGATTTGGGTACAAACCTTCTAATACAGCAAAATATTGTTTTCTGCCATCGCTATCTTGTCCTCTATTGAATTCTTCATAAACAGCTTCTAGTTCCGTATGAAATAATCGCAAAACAAGCTTACTAAAGCGTTCACTTTCTACCTTTAACCACTTATCAAGTTCATTAGCGGGTATTTTATTTACATAGACTGTTTGTTCATTCGAGGTGAATGCATTTGTTCCTTCTGCCCCCAAAGAGTTAACCATTTTATCATATTCATTGGCTATTGATATTTTTGAAGCTTCTAAAGAAACTTCATCAATTTTCTTATAAATTTCTTTTTTCTTATCAGCATCTTGCTCTGCTTTATGAGCTTCATATAAATCTGAAATTTGCTTAAGGATTACCTCTTCCTTAGCATAATCTTGTGTACCTATCTTATCGGTACCTTTAAATACCATGTGTTCAAGATAATGTGCCAAGCCAGTATTATCGGCAGGATCGTATTTAGAACCCGCACGTACCGCTATTAAGGTTTGTATTTTGGGTTCTTCTTCATTTTTTCCTAGGTATACTTTAAGACCGTTATCTAAAGTATATAATCGTAGTCCTGTTGGATCATTACTCACAGTTTCATAACTAAAGCCGTTGGCATCTTTTGTAGTTGTAGCTACTACGGCGGTTTCATCAACCTTGTCTTTACAAGAGCTTAAAAGAATTGCTCCAATAAATAAGAGTGTAAATACATTTTTCATCATTGTTAGTTTTGATTAATTAGGTTTTGTTTTGAGGATTTTAATACGAATTGTTTCCAATAAAAAATCCACCACTCTAATGTAAGAATGATGGATTTAATATGTAAGGGAATTTTAAAAAGTTTAACACTAAATGTTAAACATTTATCCCATTATCTCTTTAACCTTTTTACCTATTTCAGCAGGAGAATCAACAACATGAATTCCATGCTCTCTCATGATTGCTTTCTTAGCTTGAGCGGTATCATCACTTCCACCAACAATTGCACCTGCATGACCCATTGTACGACCAGCTGGAGCAGTTTCGCCTGCGATAAAACCGATTATTGGTTTTTTACTTCCACTTGCTTTGTACCATTTGGCAGCATCTGCTTCTAATTGACCACCTATCTCACCAATCATTACTACACATTCAGTTTCTGGATCGTTAATTAACAACTCAACCGCTTCTTTGGTAGTAGTCCCGATAATTGGATCTCCACCAATACCGATAGCTGTAGTAATCCCTAATCCCTGACGAACAACTTGATCAGCAGCTTCATACGTTAATGTTCCAGACTTAGAAACAATACCTACATTTCCTTTTTTGAAAACAAAACCTGGCATAATACCCACTTTTGCTTCACCTGGAGTAATCACACCAGGACAGTTAGGTCCTACTAGTCTACAATCTTTATCTTTTATGTAATGAGCAACCTTAACCATATCGGCTACAGGTATTCCTTCTGTAATAGTTATGATAACTTTAATGCCAGCATCAGCAGCTTCCATTATCGCATCTGCTGCAAAAGCAGGTGGAACGAAAATAATGGTAGTATCGGCTCCTACTTTATCAACAGCTTCTGTTACTGTATTAAAAACAGGTCTACCTAAATGCTCTTGACCACCTTTACCCGGAGTAACACCACCAACTACATTGGTACCGTATTCAATCATTTGACCTGCGTGAAATGTACCTTCACTACCAGTAAAGCCTTGTACTATTATTTTGGAATCTTTATTTACTAAAACGCTCATTTTGAAGTTATTCTTTAATGGGTTATATGCTTACTCTTTAATTTATTACCATTTATAGTGCACGTTGCGCAAAAATATACGTTTGTAAATGATTTCTAAAGCAATCAATGCTTATTCTTCTAATTTTTTTAAGATAAATGGAATCTTCTTGACGTACGCTAATTGTTTTAGCTTTTCTCTGGACTCTTCAATTGGAGTACCAAAATAGCTTTTGCCGCCGGGAACGGATTTAGTTACGCCCGTTTGACCCATTATTACAGCTTTCTTTCCAATGGTTATACCACTATTAGTTCCAACTTGTCCCCAAATCGTCACCTCATCCTCAATAATAACACAACCAGCTATTCCGGTTTGTGATGCTATTAAACATTTCTCACCAATAACCGTATCATGTCCAACATGTACCTGATTATCTAGTTTTGTTCCTTTTTTGATTCTAGTTTCACCTGTAACACCTTTATCGATGGTACATAACGAACCTAATTCGACATCATCTTCTAAAACTACCCTTCCACCAGAAATTAATTTATCAAATCCTTCAGGTCGATTCTTATAATAGAAGGCATCAGATCCTAAAACAGAACCCGAATGAATGATCACATTATTGCCAATGACACAATTATCGTAAATGGATACATTAGGGTGTATTAGGCAATTATCACCAATACTAACATTGTTTCCGATAAATGCATTTGGCTGAATAACAGTACCTTGACCTATTTTTGCTGAAGTTGAAATTAAATCAGTCGCCTTTTCAAAAGGCTTGAAAAAAGTCGTGAGTTTATTGAAATCATTAAACGGGTCATCAGAGATAAGTAAAGCCTTTCCTTCTGGACAATCAACTTGCTTATTAATTAGAACGATGGAAGCTTTTGACTTTAATGCTTTGTCATAATATTTCGGATGATCTACAAAAACAATCTCTCCTTCTTGAATTACATGAATTTCATTCATGCCTAAAACAGGAAAATCATCAGGACCAACATATGGGCAACTGATGATTTCTGAAATTTGTTTTAAAGTATACGTTATAGGAAATCTCACTTAGGCTTTCTGTTTAGTTATTCCTTAACACGCTCCATATAAGCACCTTTCTCAGTATCTACTTTGATCTTGTCACCTTCATTGATAAAAAGGGGGACATTAACCTCTGCTCCAGTTTCCACTTTCGCAGGTTTAGTAGCGTTTGTTGCCGTATTTCCTTTTACACCGGGTTCGGTGTATGTTACTTCTAACACAACGCTTGCAGGCATATCAACTGATAAAGGCATGCTGTCTTCGGTATTAAAGAGAATAGTTACCACTTGCCCTTCTTTTAATAAATCTGCAGCATCTAAGCTACTTTCTTCAAGTGTGATTTGATTATAATCGTCAGTATTCATAAAGTGATATGTTTCACCTTCTGCATAAAGAAACTGGTATGAACGTGTTTCAACGCGAACATCTACAATCTTATGGCCTGCAGAAAAAGTATTATCTAATACTTTACCGGTAGATACACTTCTTAATTTTGTACGTACAAAAGCCGGTCCTTTACCTGGTTTTACATGCAAGAACTCAATGATTTTATAAATATCATTGTTATATCTAATACATAATCCTTTTCTAATATCTGATGTTGATGCCATAATTGATTTTAATTGTTACTAAAATAGCCTTTCATTATTCCTCTTTGAGAATCTCTTATAAACTGCAGAATTTCATCTCTTTCAGGAGTAGCCTCGACTTCTGCTTCTATAATTTGAACTGCTTGTGTATTGTTATAGTTTTTCTGATAAAGTATTCTATAAATATTCTGAATCTCTCTAATCTTTTCTGATTTAAAACCTCTTCTTCGTAATCCTACAGAATTGATACCTACGTATGAAAGCGGCTCACGAGCTGCTTTTACGAATGGTGGAACATCTTTTCTTACTAGCGACCCTCCTGTAACAAAAGCATGTTGACCTACAGAAACAAATTGATGTACAGCAACTAAACCTGCAAGAATTACATTATCACCAACAGTAACATGACCCGCTAGTGTAGAATTATTTGAAAATATACAGTTATTACCAACTAAACAATCATGAGCAATATGACAGTACGCCATAATCAGGCAATTTTTACCGATCACGGTTTTGTTTCTATCTGATGTACCCTTATGAATGGTAGCACATTCTCGAATGGTGGTGCCATTACCAATAATCACCGTGGTATCTTCTCCATCATATTTTAAATCTTGCGGAGGTGCAGAAATTACTGCTCCGGGAAAAATATTACAATTTTTTCCGATCCGGGCGCCTTCCATAATGGTAACGTTAGATCCGATCCAAGTTCCATCACCAATCGTTACATTATTATGTATGGTAGTAAAAGGTTCAACAACTACGTTTTTGGCAATTTTCGCACCTGGATGTATATAAGCTAGAGGTTGATTCATGTTTTAATTCTTTTTAGCAATTTGGGCCATTAGTTCTGCTTCACAGACTAATTTATTATTTGCATAAGCGTAGGCTTGCATATGACATATACCTCTTCTTATAGGGGTTATTAAACTACAATGAAATATCAAAGTATCACCCGGTAGTACTTTCTGTTTGAACTTGACATTATCCATTTTCATGAAGAATGTTAAATAATTTTCAGGATCAGGAACGGTATTTAATACTAAAATACCACCCGTTTGAGCCATGGCTTCAACTTGAAGAACACCCGGCATTACAGGTGCACCTGGAAAATGACCAACAAAGAATGGCTCATTCATGGTAACATTCTTAGTGCCTACAACATGTGTGTCACTAAGCTCTAAAATAGTATCAATTAAAAGAAATGGCGGTCTGTGCGGTAACCTTCTCATTATTTCAACTGCATCCATCAAAGGCGGCAAATTCAAATCATATTGAGGTACTTTATTTCTACGTTCAGCTTTTATAATCTGAGCTAACTTTTTAGCAAATTGAGTATTTACAAAATGTCCCGGTTTGTTAGCAATCACCTTACCCTGTATTCTGGTTCCTGCCAAAGCTAAATCTCCTATAACATCTAGTAATTTGTGACGTGCAGCTTCATTTGGTTGATGTAAGGTTAAATTATCTAAAATGCCATTAGGTTTTACAGATAGCTTTTCTTTATTAAAAGCTTTCTCTAGTTTCCGCATAGTATCTTCAGATATCTCTTTATCTACATAAACAATAGCATTATTGAGATCACCACCTTTTATCAAGCCGTTTTCAAGTAATGTTTCTAATTCGTGTAAAAAACTAAAAGTACGTGCATCAGAAATTTCGTTTTTAAAATCAGAAATACGCTCTAAGGTTGCGTTTTGAGTACCTAAAACTTTTGTTCCGAAATCAACCATCGTTGTAATTTGATAACTATCTGAAGGAATGATAGTAATCTCACTTCCGGTTTCTTCATCCTTGAAACTAATGATGTCTTTTATAACATATACATCTCTAACCGCTTCTTGCTCAACAGCTCCTACTATCTCTAAAGCTTCTACAAAATATTTTGAAGAACCATCCATAATAGGTGGTTCTGGAGCATCTAATTCAATAAGAACATTATCAATCTCCATACCTACCAAAGCAGCTAGAACATGCTCTGAAGTTTGAATTTTCACACCATTTTTATCTAAATTTGTTCCTCGCTGTGTATTGACTACATATTTAGCGTCTGCCTCAATAATAGGCTCTCCCTCTAGGTCAACCCGTTTAAATGCATAGCCATGATTTTCAGGAGCTGGTAAAAATTTCATTGTTACGTTTTCTCCCGTATGCAAGCCTACCCCCTTGAGGATAATCTCTTTGGCTATGGTTCTTTGTTTCTGATCTGTTACCTTCACTTATTAATTTTTTTGTCGAGTTCGTTAATTTGGTTTACGATTTTCGGGAAATTTTTAAAATGAACATATGATTTGTTATAATCATTATAATTTATAGCTGGTGTACCTTGTAAAATTTCATTGTCATTAATACTTCTGCTAATACCTGTTTGGGCTTGTATACGCACATGATCCCCAATGGTAATATGTCCAACTATTCCAACTTGACCACCAATCATACAATGCTTACCAATCTTAGTAGAACCTGCAACTCCTGTTTGAGCTGCAATAACAGTATGTTCACCAATCTCAACATTGTGCGCTATCTGTATTTGGTTATCTAATTTCACCCCTTTTCTTAAAATAGTAGAGCCCATTGTAGCTCTATCAATCGTAGTTCCTGCACCTACTTCAACATCATCTTCTAAAATAACATTTCCGGTTTGTGGAATCTTACTAAAGGTACCATCTTTACTTGGAGCGAAACCAAATCCGTCCGCACCTACAATTGCACCACTTTGAATTATACAATTCTTACCAATTTTAGTTTCTGAACATACTTTGGCACCAGAAAAAATAGTCACATTATCCGCAAGGGTCACATTATCCCCCACAAATGCGTTTGGATAGATTTTTACATTGTTACCCATGGTTACATTTTTCCCCACATATGCGAAAGCGCCTAAGTAAAAACCTTCACCATAAGTAGAAGAATCTGCAATAAATATAGGACTTTCCATTCCCACTTTAGCACTCCTAACTTGGTCGTAATATTCTAACAATTTGGAGAAAGATTCGTAAGCATCATCAACTTTTATAAGCGTTGTTGCTATCTGTTTTTCAGGAGTAAAATCTTTGTTGACAATTGTAACAGAAGCTTTTGTCGTATAAATATGAGGTGTGTATTTAGGGTTGGCTAAAAAGGTCAACGACCCCTTCTCGCCTTCTTCGATCTTGGCTAGTTTATGAACGGCAATTTCAGAGTTTCCTTCTACTTTCCCTTTTAAAATTTCCGCAATTTGACTCGCTGTAAAAATCATGAACACAAAAGTAAGAAAAATAGTTAAGCAGAAATCAGTCAATTGTCCATAAAACCTAGAAGTACCTTTGAAATCTTATTTAGGGTAACAGATATAGTATTTGGTAACTTTTTTAGATAAAGTTTTTAAATTTAGATGATCGGAAGCCTTAGTAACATCTACTATCTTTCCGTTTTTACGCAGCACATTTATATTTTGACTATCACTATTATATGCAGTATTTTCAATCTGACCTGTAAAGACAAAATATGCAACCTCTTCATCTGACAGATCATGAGTAGATTTAAATTGATCAAAGTGTTTCTGAACTAGAGCCTTATCAATTGGTTTATTTTTCATTTTAATCTTCAATAGCCTCCTATTGATTACCATTTGACATAAGCTAGATAGTACAAAATCCTTATGATCTTGCCATTGTTTGATGGCCGAAAAGATATCTACATCATCTAATTTTGCAAATTGTTCTAAAACTGATGAATCAAAACTTTCTTTTCCAATTTTATGTGTCATGAAAAAATGAAGCGATTTACTTCCATATAAATCATCGCCACCCTTCAAAAGTTCTTTTGCACGCTTTAGAATTCTAATAAGTAATTGCTCACTAACTATACCTGTTTTATGCAAGTATACTTGCCAATACATAAAACGACGTGCCATCAAGAATTTTTCAACGGAGTAGGTCCCCTTCTCTTCTACTACTAACTCTCCATCCACAACAGTAAGCATGGTGAGTAACCTTTCTGAATTTACGTTTCCTTCCGCAACTCCTGTATAAAAGCTGTCTCGTTTGAGATAATCCATACGATCCATATCCAACTGGCTTGATACTAATTGGTTTAAGAATTTCTTTGGATGATCTCCTTTGAATATTTCTATGGCTGTTGTTAAACTTCCGTTAAACATGGTATTCAAGTCTTCCATGAATAACAACGATATGTGCTCATGGTGTACGCCTTCAACGATACTATTCTCCATAGCATGTGAAAAAGGACCATGACCAATATCATGCAATAAAATGGCACATAACAATCCTTGTTCTTCGTCTGTAGTTATTTCAACTTCCTTAAAACGAAGTACTTGAACAGCTTTTTGCATTAGATGCATACTACCTAGAGCATGATGAAATCTGGTATGATGCGCACCAGGATATACCAAATACGACAAACCCATTTGTGATATTCTACGAAGCCGTTGAAAATATGGATGGGCAATTAGATCAAAAATAAGGGAGTTCGGAATTCGAATAAATCCGTAAATTGGATCATTGAATATTTTAAGCTTGTTTGATTTTGCCAAAATTGAATTGTTAATCATCAAAGTTATGCAAACAAAACGAATCGTGGCATGCTAAATGTGCTGCTATTGGCACAGATCGAGCAGATAATATTACTTTTAAACTTTAGCTTTGCTACATGAATAAAATAACAATTCTTTGGGTTGATGATGAAATTGACCTTTTAAAGCCACACATTATTTTTCTTCAAAATAAAAATTATGATGTGATCACTTGTAAAAGTGGACAAGAAGCACTCGAAGAACTTACCCAATCTCAAGTCGACATTGTTTTCTTAGATGAGAACATGCCAGGTATTTCTGGTCTTGAAACATTAAGTGAGATAAAGGTAACTCATGCTACACTACCGGTTGTTATGATTACTAAAAGTGAAGAGGAGTTCATTATGGAAGAAGCCATTGGTTCTAAAATAGCGGACTATTTGATTAAACCGGTAAATCCGAATCAAATACTTTTATCCCTTAAAAAAAATCTTGATCATTCCAGATTAGTATCTGAGAAAACAACTTCAAACTACCAGCAGGAGTTTCGTAAAATAGCGATGGACTTATCTATGGTCAACAGCTATGAAGAATGGGCAGAACTATACAAGAAGCTTATTTATTGGGAAATGCGCCTAGAAGATATTGAAGATACGGGCATGTTCGAAATACTTGAATCACAAAAAGTTGAAGCTAATCAGCAGTTTGGAAAGTTTGTAGAAAAAAATTACGAAGATTGGTTTAGTGATCCGTCTGGTCCAGTAATGTCACATACAATATTCAAGGAATGGATTAAGCCAGAAATTATAGACACCAAAACCCTTTTAGTAGTTGTTGATAATTTACGATATGATCAATGGTTTGCATTTGAAGATAGTGTGAATTCATTTTTTAAAAAGACAAAAGAAGAATCTTATTTAAGTATACTTCCCACCGCGACTCAATATGCTCGAAATGCTATTTTTTCAGGGTTAACTCCATTAGATATGGAAAAGAAACATCCTGAATGGTGGAAAAATGATACCGATGAAGGTGGTAAGAATCTGTTTGAGGATAAATTTTTAGGAGCGCAATTAACCAGACTAGGTTTAGATCTTAAGTGGGAGTACCATAAAATTACAAGTTTAAAACAAGGGAAGCATTTATCGTCAAATTTCAGATCACAAAAAGATAATGACTTAACTGTAATTGTTTACAATTTCGTGGATATGCTATCTCATTCTAAAACAGAAATGGAAGTCATTAAAGAACTAGCATCAAATGATAAGGCCTATCGATCACTTACACAAAGCTGGTTTAAGAATTCTCCGTTATTAGAGATTATACAGCAAGCACAGCAAATGGGTATGAAGTTAATCATAACTACTGACCATGGTACAATCAATGTGAAACAACCATCGAAGGTTATCGGAGATCGAGATACAAGTTCAAATCTTCGCTATAAAACTGGTCGTAGCTTGACTTATGAACAAAAAGAAGTTGTTGAAGCTAAAGACCCAAGAAGCATTCACCTACCGAGTATTAATATGAGTAGTTCATTCATTTTCGCAAAAAATGATTTTTTCTTTGCGTACCCTAATAACTATAACCATTATGTGAGTTATTACAGAAATAGCTATCAACATGGTGGAGTTTCATTAGAGGAAATGATAATACCTTTTGTGGTTTTAGAACCTAGATAAAATAAGCAAATTCAAAATATCAATTAACTCCGTTGACTAGCAATATCACAATGACTTACAAGGAAACTGATATAGCCAAAGTGGCACAACATATCATAAAAGAAACTACTTCTAAAACCTTGTGCTTTTATGGAAGCATGGGCGCTGGCAAAACTACATTGATCAAAGCATTGGTAAAAGAATTAGGAGGAACTGATACAGTTAGCAGTCCCACCTTTGGTATCGTAAATGAATATCATCATAACGATGGTTCTGTTCTTGGATATCACTTTGATTTTTATCGACTTAATGACGAAACCGAAGCTTTAGATTTAGGTTTTGAAGATTATTTAAATCAAGATACTTGGATTTTCATCGAATGGCCAGAAAAAATTCCATCTTTTTTACCTGACGATGCCTTAGATCTTCACATTGAAATTTTAGACGAGACCACAAGAAAAATAACGTTATAATTTTTTGACATCCACTTTGTTTTTTAAGCATTTGACAGTAATGAGCCCTACTATTAATTTTAAAATAGCAGAGACTTGTATCGTAAAACGGCGATTTTTATTGTAAAATTTTCGATGAACTGCAAAAAAATCGACAAAAAGCAAGTTTTATACGTTAAAATACGCAATTTTAACACTTTTAACATTCGTAAACAGGACTAAATCGTTACTTTTGAAGTAATAATAACCCCGATTTCTAACTAAAAATTATTGAAAATGAAAACAAAAAGAATCATTTTTGGCCTTATGGCATGTATGATGTTATTAGCTGTTGCTTGTGAACCAAATAGCACCGCAGATGAAGATGAATTGTACGAAGTAGGTGTTGAAAAAAGCGATATCAGCGTCTAGTATTTAATTCAGATTAAAAATTTCAAAAAGAGCAATCAATAAATTGCTCTTTTTTGCGTTACAATATTTATTAACGGGTCCCAAATCCAAAAATGAAAAACGTAATTTCCAATAGTCGCTATAAAGTTAGAAATAGGTTCATTATTGAGACCGTCGCAATTTTCTTTATAATTATAGCTCCCTTTTTATTTATGCTTCATGGTTATCTATCTAGAGACCCCGAAGCAACCTTAGAAATATTCGGTTTCATAATAGATCGAAATGGTTTTCCAAACATTAGAACTTACATTTGGTTTCTTCTTGGTAAAATAATCCCGTTTTACTTACTGGCCATTTGGTTTTTTACATCTAAACAATGGTGGTATCATATTATTTTGATTCCTATGCTGATGTATGCTTTCCAAACTTTTGAAGTTCTATTCTCAGAAGATAATACCGTTGACACAGAAAATATTTGGTGGCTTCTTCCTGTCTGTATGGTAGTAATCCCCTTTGTTTATCTAATTCGTATTAGACTATACGATCGATATGTAAATGGGATTGATCTAGATGCTATGGAAGCGGAACTTCATGCCCTCAAGAAAAAACAAAGCAAGAGCATTAAAAATCCCACTTTTGAAGAAAAGCCGCAAACGGTTGAATATCGATCATTGTCTGAATGGTTAAATCAAGAACTATCTACTGATAATTTAGAATTTATGTTCCGACAATTTCAAAATACTGTCCGTAATTGGCTGCGTCTAAACTTTTAGATAATCCAATTGTTTAAGATCCTCAAAACCCCTTAAAATTTAATTTAAAAATTGTAATTTTGAGTAAGATGTTATCATCAATTCTCAGAATAACAATTCATGGACCAACCCAGCTCACCTTTTAGCAAGCAACAGTTGCTTCCTCAGGAAGAAACTCTTGAGATTCTTAAACAAAAAGGAGAACTGTTTATAGGTATCCCTAGAGAAAATCTATATCAAGAAAAACGTATTTGTTTAACCCCTGATGCTGTAAATGCTATTACAGCGAATGGACATCGTATAATGATAGAGTCCGGAGCTGGTGAAGGCGCATTTTATTCTGATTTAGAATATACTGAAGCTGGTGCAGAGGTTACAAAAGACACAAAGAAAGTATTTTCTTGTCCCTTAATTCTAAAAGTAGAACCTCCTACCCTAGCAGAAATTGAATTGATTAATCCGCAAAGCATTGTTATTTCAGCTTTGCAGATTAAAACACAGACTAAAAAGTATTTTGAAACACTTGCCAAAAAACGTATCACAGGCGTTGCCTTTGAATATATTCGTGATGAAGATGGCAAATATCCTGTCGTTCGATCTTTAAGTGAAATTGCAGGAATATCTTCTGTTCTGATTGCATCCGAAATATTAGCAGCGACCAATGATGGTAACGGATTAATGTTTGGAAATATTAGTGGTGTACCGCCCATTGAAGTTGTTATTATAGGTGCAGGAACTGTTGGAGAATTCGCAGCACGTTCTGCTATTGGTCTAGGTGCTAATATTCGCCTTTTTGATAATTCACTAACTAAACTGCGAAATATTCAAACGAATCTTAAACAGACAGTTTATACTTCTACGATACAACCCAAGAATTTAAAGAAAGCACTTAGAAGATGTGATGTTGCCATAGGTGCAACCCGCGGTAAAGATCGCTCACCGGTTGTTGTTTCAAGTACAATGGTAGAAACTATGAAAAAGGGTGCTGTAATTATTGATGTTAGTATCGATATGGGTGGTTGCTTTGAAACTAGCGAAATTACAACACATGAAAAGCCTACAACCGAAAAATTTGGGGTAATACATTATGCTGTTCCTAATATTCCATCCAGATATCCAAAAACAGCTTCAATATCAATCAGTAATATTTTTACTCCTTATTTACTAAAATTAGGAGAAGACGGAGGACTCGAAAATTCACTTCGATTTGACAAAGGTCTTCGTAACGGATTATATATGTATCATGGTATATTGACCAGCAAATCAGTTGGCGAATGGTTCGATTTACAATATAGTGATATCAACTTCCTTATTTTTTAATTTATGTTTATCAAACGCTTAGGCTATTTTTTGGTGGGACTATCCATCGGTATTGTTTTTCTTGCATTTTTTCTGAAAAAAAAATCTGATCAAACAGGAGTTTCCTTTTGTTACTTTCCGAATTGTAGGGTGCTTAAAGATTTACGATCAAAACCTGTTTATTATTCTGATCGCATTTCAGAAATGCTTCAAAACAAAGAAATTGATACGCTTACTATCAATCATTTCTTTACAGAAGGAGAGGTTAATTTTGGAGAAAGCGATACAAAGTCAAAACCCTGCAAGACCTATATCATCGAAGATGAAATAGAAAGCAAGGTTATTACTTTAAAAGTAAAGAACTGTCCTGAACGGATTACGATTCTTGAATTAAATTAATTCTTAAATCTTACGTCTTTTCTTTTCTTTCTTTAAGAGCCCTAGTTCTCTTGTCGTTTGTCCTGCAACAGATGTATTTTCTTCTGCTCTTCGGATTAGGTAAGGCATCACGTCTCGTACAGGTCCAAAAGGAAGATATTT
>CALLIG010000224.1 GCA_938009735.1 uncultured Flavobacteriaceae bacterium | reverse complement strand
GGCTGTAGTCGGCACTGGTGCTGGAAGAGGTATGTCATTGATTAGATCAGGGTCAACACGAGCAGTTCCTTCTCCTTTTGTGATGAGGTCATACATCCATTTGGCATTATTGGGCTTCGTGATTCCCTTGAACGGGGATCCCATAGTTATCACTTGCTTAATCATGTGAGGCCTTGCCTTTGCAATCTGTCGTGCAAATACACCTCCTAAACTCCAGCCAATAAGGCTGACTTTTTGGCCATGTTCTGCATTCAATTTTTCTACACGTTCGATTAATAAATCGAGATACTCTACGCTAGCAAGATTCCTTCCTTCTCCCCAGCCATATACAGTATACCCAAGATTGAAAATGAACTTTCTCAAAGGCACTGTAGATGTATCACTTGCTAAGAAGCCTGGTAAAATCAAAACAGGATGCTTGTCACCATTCTTTGGCAGCCTACTTACCCATCTATATGGGAAGTGAAGACCAAGCTCAAATAGAGCTCTGGATGCTTCTGTTATACTCCAGATTAGAGAAGGTCTTTTTATACTTTCTTCAGTGTTTGACATGAATTCGTTTGTATATCCGCTCAATATATTACTTCTTTTTAGAAGTTGAAAGCTCAGAATATTATTTAGTTAAAACATTAATCCAATTAAGGTAGTTTTTAGGATTAGATTAAAAAAAGGTCAGAACTCTTGAGAGAACTGACCTTTATTAATTTACTTACTTACTAAAATCTATCTTAAATCTTACTTTGACAGTTTTGTCATATGCTTTTTCCCGTTCACTATCTGACCTTTCACAGACTCTAGTGCATCGAAAACAAGATCTTGTTGTTTTGCTGATACTTTTAGTCCACCTTGGATAGCCTTTTCAGCAACTCCTTGCCATTCTGCTGTTCTTTTTATTCCCATGTCTACTACTTCTTCTGTAGTGTCGATTACGAATTTGTTGAACATTACGATTCTTTCTTTTGCAGCTTCTACGAATGTTGTTTTAGCTGTTTTATTTGATTTATTATTTGCCATTGCTGGTTATTTTTTTTGATTAATTAATGAGCGACGTGCTAGAATTATTTAGAAGCTTTTGCAGCTTCAACCCATAGATTCGTATCAAAAGATGCATATCTATTTCCCGCTTTAGTTGCTACTATTTTAAGAGCGGCTGGAGTAGCTACTTTTAACTGATCAATATTTTTGATTCCATTAGCATTCATAATATTTGCCAAGCTAGGTCCTATTCCTTTGATGTTTGTTAAGTCAGTTTTTGATTCAGCTTTTACTACTTTCTTAGGAGCTACTTCGGCTGCGGGCTTAGTTACTTTAGCTACGGCTTTTTTAGCAACAGGTTTTACTGTTACTGCTTTTTTCGCAACAGTTTTTGTTTTAGTAATTGCTTTTGCAATTTTCTTTGCTGTCGGTTTTACAGCCTTTACTGTTACTTTTTTAGCTGTAATTGCTTTTTTCGCTGAAGTTTTTTTCTTTGCTGTCGTTTTTACACTCTTAGTGATCTCGGCAGTTTTGGCTTCGATTGTTTTTTCTGCTGTTGCAGCTACTTTTTTGATAGAGTCAGTCGCTTTAGTAATTGTTTTTTCTACATCACTTTTTGCATTAGCTACATATTCTTTAGCGTTATCCATTAAGTCTTCAGCTGTAGGCATAGCATCTACTTTTTTGCTGATTGTCTTAGTCAATGAATTGAACTCTTTTGTCATTCCTATCAACTTAAGCGCTCTTTTTCCACCATTCAATGCTTGGTTTTTTACTTGAGCTATAGTACTAATAGTTAATTCTACTTGCTTTGCTACGATTGGCTCACCATTTTTGATGATCTTTCCAGCTATTTTTTGAGATTTAGTTACAGTGTTTACTGTTTCTTCTATAATTAGATTTGAAGCACCGATCAATTCATCATGCATAGCACAACCAAATTTGAATATTGCTTTTTTGTTCTTTACTAGCATGTTTAAGTTCGAATTTTTAGACGCCATGATTAACTATTTATTTACTTTGTTTTTAAATGATGATGCAAAGATGAGAATGGTGAGTTACAAATGAGTTACAAATGAGTAATGGTAGATTTTTATGAAAGCAATTTTCCGGAAAATAAAATGCTCTTATCTATTAGATGAGAACGATCTCATGGAGTTTCATTATGTATACATGTCATAAATACGACTACTTTTAATTGAAATAACACGTTTTTTTTTAGAGATATCCAAAACTATTCAAGTACAAACCAGCAATTTTATTATCATTGAACTATAATTAGTGGTGGAATATTTATATTCTAACTAAAGTTTATAATTTTGTTGTCTAAGTAATAAATAATTTAATGATAGACATTCATAATATTTCTAATATCGTAACCAGTAAGGATAGAACTTTAGTGGACGCATCTTCTGAACGTCCAATTCTTCTAGTCTTTCTAAGACACTTTGGTTGTGTCTTTTGTAGAGAGGCTATGATAGATATTGGAAAGAATAAAGATGAATGGGCAAAACAAAATATCAATGTTGTATTAGTCCATATGTCAGACTATTCAACAGCGGAAGTGTATTTTGAGAAATTCAATATTTCGGGCATCGAGAATATTTCTGATCCTGAATGTAAACTGTATGCTACTTTTGGTTTAGGGAAAGGTTCTGTAAGTCAATTGTTTGGGTTGAAAAACTTTATTAGAGGCTTTGAAACAACGATAAAAGGAATTCCAATTGGAATTAGACAAATAGGAGATGGATTCCAAATGCCAGGCGTTTTTCTTATTAGAAATGGAAGAGTAATGGATTCTTATATTCATGCATCGGCCTCCGATAGACCAGATTACGAAAAAATCATGCAGTGCTGTGTTAATTAATAAAGTGTAAAAATGCCAACGGGAGCATTATTGTGCCGTCTAATAAACCACTGAAATAGTAATCTTCAGTTTTATCCTTAACGAGCATAATAAGAATTGAAGTAACTATATATGCTGCGATAGCTGAAGTGTATCCAGTAAATTGGCTATCTTGACTAAGGTATAACTCAATCAGGATACAGCAAACTAAGAGAATTATCGCGAGTGTAATTGACCTGTTCTTCCCTAAGGAAGAAGGAATCGTTCTTACATTGTTTGTCGTGTCTACTTCTATATCTCTAATGTCAAAAGGTATCGTGATTGCTATGAAAAAACAAACTCTTTCTAAGAATAGCATTGATATTACATATGGGTCTGTGCCGACTTCATAAAGAGGAATTGATTCTGTAACCGCAGCCCATACCATAGCAATTAAAAATATCTTGATGTACGAAAAATCTCTTAGTCTCATTGATTTTCCAAATATGGGTAGCGCGTAAAGTATCGAAATAACGCCAGCAAACAATAGCATCTTCATCCTGGAAAAAGGAAAACCTAAATAGGTGTAAGCACATAGTAATCCTCCAATGACAGCATAAATAATAATATGCATTCGATATTCAGAAATAACAGCAAATCTCCCTTGATGCTCAAATTTTCGAACCTTGTTCATACCAATAATACGATGTATAGAATAAGTGAACACAGTGCTCGATAAGATAAATATCACATAAGGATAGTCTGGCTCCAAACCAAATCGCTCAATTGTAAATAGATATAAAAACACACAACATAACCCTATATGTAAGCTGCTATATAAGTAAAGATTGATTATATGTCGAATGGTAATATTCATTAATTTTCGCTCGCTATTTACGCTTATTTGGCTGCTTCTTTCATTTTCAAAAATACGGGTTCTCGATATGTATTGTTATTTGTCATTGAAGCATATTTTAATTCACATGAGTATTGTGGTGCTATCCAAATACTATTTTTCTCATCCTCTATAGTATCCGGAATTGGCTTTTTCGTGATTGGTACTTCTATGAGTAGTTTTAATAGACGCTTGATTTTTGCTTGGTCAAACCCCGTTCCTACTTTTCCGTAATATACCAATTTATCATCTTCCATCTTTGCAAGATGTAGAGAGCCAAAGAGTGAAGATCTATCTCCTTTGCCTTTTGTGTAACCAATGATCAATGCCTCATCTGTTTCCCTCACTTTGATTTTGATCCACGACTTTGACCTGTTGCCGGCATCGTACTTACTGCCTTTTAGTTTGCACATTATACCTTCCATTCCTTGTTCCTTTACAGCATCAAAGAGTTGTTTTCCATCATCGAATGCTTGAGAAAACCGGATGTATTCTTCCACTTTAATGTTTACGCGAAGCCATTCTCTTCTTTTTTCAACTGGGAGATGCATGATAGACAATCCATCCAAATAGATACAGTCAAATCCATAGAATACGGTTTGAGTTCTTTTGGCTGCTTTGGCAATAGCTTCCTTGCCGGTAAGATGCATTCTACCTACAACCTTACTGAAGTTAGGTGATCCATTTGGGTTTAGAGCTACTATTTCACCATCAGCTATTATTTCTTGTGGTTCTTGTGTAGAAAACGACTCTGCAATGAGTGGAAATTTTTCAGTGAGATCATTTCCATTTCGAGATGTAATTTTTACATATTTTCCTTTCTTCTGGAGTAGGACTCTTATTCCATCCCATTTTATCTCATGGAAGTAACTTGGGTTGTTCGGAATTTTATCTCCCATCGAAGCCAGCATTGGAGATGTAGTTTTAAGACTTTTTATTTTACTTTCTTCTATATCCGTATCAACGAGCCACTGACTTTCTTTTATATTAATCAGGTTAAAAGTTCCTTTTATTTTGCCCTTGCTCAGTTTAATCTTGATTTTCTTTTTTTCTTTTTTTATATATTCATATTCTCCAGTGTCGAAGACCCACATCTGACCTCCACCATATTCATTCTTTGGTATTATACCTTCGAATGTTAGATACTTGATAGGGTGGGGTTCAGTCTCTATCGCCAGTCGCTTTATGCCGCTTTTGGTAGGCAGACCTTTTGGTATCGCCCAACTTCTGAGCACACCTTCATCTTCTATCCTAAGATCATAATGTAGGTTTGATGCATCATGCAATTGGATAACATATCTATTATTAGGTGTTTTTAATGATGGTGATGTGTCGGGCTCACTTGTTCTAGAGAAGTCTCTTTTTTGAGCATATTTAGTTAGACTCTCGGCAGCCTTGGCAGATTGATCGTGTAACTGCACTGCATGTTCATAAAACGATTCCCATGGATCACCTACAGTTTTTAATCGCTCTAATACCGTATGAATATTAAACGCTTTTGAAGAGTTCAAATCAGGCAGTTCTTCCCAATTAATAGGAGTAGACACTGGTGCACCAGTTTTACCTCTAGTGCTATACGGTGCCACACAAGTTTGAGATTTGTGATTTCGATAGATATCCAAAAGTACCTTCCCTTTTCTTTTTTCCTTGCTCATCTTGAGCGTTACGCTTGGGTCTTGTTTTATATAGGCCTTTGCCAGTGCTTTTACTGTTACGAGTAAAGCATCATTGTCATATTGTGGTACGATCGGTACATAGATGTGCAGTCCTTTACTTCCACTCGTCTTGATGAATGGATGGTAGCCATATCCTTCGAGAAATGGTTTTAAATTGAGTGCCAGTTTTTTCACGACATCAAAGTCTGCAGTCTCAGGAGGATCAAGATCAAATATAAAGTGATCAGCAAACTGAAGGTGATTTGATCTTATCTGCATCGGGTGCAACTCTAGTGTTGCTAAGTTTGCTGTCCAAGCCAATGTCGCGGTCTCATTTGCCATGATATAAGTGATGTCATCTTCCTTGTCCACTTTAACAGATGCGACCCACTGTGGCGTCCAGTTCGGTTTGTTCTTAGAATAAAATCGATTTGCTAAAATTCCATCCGGAAAACGAATCAATGTCAGCGGCCTTCCACTGATATATTTCAATATATACGGAGCTGCAGATATATAATAGTTGATTATCTCGGCCTTCATCACACCCACTTCAGGATACAATACCTTTTGCAGATTCGACAGTTTGAGCCTTCTACCTTCTACTTCCGTTATGATTTCCTTTTTCGCCAATATTGAATTTGTTGATTCTATATTGTAAAGCTAAATGTAAAAATTGGGAATAGAGTGTTTTCTATTTCTTTATGCAAATCTATGATGAGGATATTTTGTTTCTGCCTGATTATTTGAAATTCCATATTAGTTTTATTAATTTATGATATTGGGTTGCAAACCAAGGAGAACATTGGTATTAGGAAGTTAAAAAATAAATGTTATTTTGCAACTAAATACAGTTACATTTGCGTTATGTCAAAAAGGGATAAGCTAATCAACCGCTTCTTAACTTTGCCAACTGACTTTCATTATAAAGAGTTAGTGAGGTTAATTGGGTACTTCGGTTTTGAAGAAGTGAAAAAGGGAAAAACTGCGGGTTCTAGAGTGAAATTTGTAAATGATGACAACATACCAATCATAATGCACAAACCACATCCTTCTGGAATAATGAAAGCGTATCAACTAAAACAAATCAAAGAAACTTTAGGCTTATGAAACATCTAAGTTATAGGGGCTACACAGGAACTATTGAGTATAGCCCAGAAGATGAAATTCTATTTGGAAAGGTAGTTGGAATTAGAGGTCTTATATCTTATGAAGGCGCACGCGGCACTGATTTAGAGATAGATTTTAAATCTGTTATTGATGACTATATAAATGATTGTAAAGAAGAAGGAATAGAACCTGAGAAACCATTTAAAGGTAATTTTAATGTAAGAATACCTTCACAATTGCATAGAGAGTTAGCCATTACCGCAATAGAATTGAACACTTCCCAAAGTCAACTTATAGGAGATTCAGTAAGGTCATACTTATCGATAATAAATCCAAATTTTAAAGGAGTAGTCAAAAAGGCTAACAGAAAATAATATTTTCGCAACTAAAGATATTGCATTAATAGATGCAGAGAAGAGCAAGCGGGTATATCATTTAACGAATGATATTTGTCAAAATTTAGACCCAAAGTTCACCGTTGTTATTGATATTTGAGATGATATGAATTGAAACCTTGTTAAAACTATAGTCTAACTTTCTTTTTTCAATTGAAAGAAAAAGAGTTGTTATTCGTTATTATTACAATGGATAAGAAGTTGTCTTATGAATGTATTTGTTAGCTGGTATTGTTTATTTAAGATAATTAAAAGTCATTACCTTGGTTGAAAAACTCAGCGTTAGAATGCTGAGAAACATTCTAACGAAACTATAAATATGTTACAGGAATATACGGTAATAAGGAGTTTAGAGGATATTAATGAAGTTGTTAAAAAGGGAGCTATAGGGACAATTTTAATGGTTTTCAAAGATGATGTCAATCACTATGAAGTGGAATTTATGAATAATGAGAAATCTCTTGGAATATACACAGTGTCTGAAAATCAAATTGTAAACATCCCAAAAACGTAAAGAAGTAAAAGGAGTATAAATGAATAAAATTATTCACGTGACTTTACTTGTGTTTTGTTTTTTAAATTGTTCTACTTTGAAAAACGATTTTATCTTGGATAAGTATTCAATAAGATATATTGGAAATGAGCATAAAATGAATAAATATGGAATTAAAACCACAAGAGGAATTAGAGTTACAAATGATGAAGAATTAGATGAGAAATTATTAGTTGAATCATATGATTTTAAAGTTTTTCGAAATCATGAGTTATTGAAGAATTTTTCCAATCAGCAAGAGCTTTATTGTGAGGAGATAAGTGAATTTTTATTAAATGAGCTTAAATATTTGGATTCTATAAGTTTTGAAAACGTAATAATTAAGAAAGGTAAAAGACTCAATGTAGGATCAATCATTTATTTGCATAGAATCGAAGATTAAATGCAAGTATGTGATTTAACAAAGTAGACATATGTTGAGGGAGGTTTGTAACCTAAACTAGGGTACAATATATCTAGTGCGTCGCCCACAAAAATAAAGTAAATGAAAAGATTAATTATTTGCCTTTCTCTTGTCTTTATTGGACAGCACTTATATTGTCAATATGATCATTGTGACAGATTAACCATAAACGGTCATCAATCTTTGTTTGAAGCAAAAGGGGTTGACAACACTAAAGATTTCATTGAGAAGTTTTTTCCTGAGCAAAGTAACTACTATAGTAATCGAAGACAACTTAAGGCTATAGATCTATTTTTAAATAGAGATTCATCAATGGTTTTCACTAATGATAAGAGCAAAATTGAAATGAATTTTGCAAAAAAAATACTTTGATTTTGAGCATCTTTTCTATCCTAAAGATAAAGGTGAATTGTTCAGTAAGATGAGACAGTACGAAAGTGGAGATCCTTTTGGAATTAATTCTGAAGAAAAGCTAGTGACCGTGATCAAAGAGATATTTGTCAATGGTGTAAAATTGCCCACAAAGGCTATTAGTGATCTTATAAATCCTAATCGGTTTGAAACTATATTGTCGATTAAGCCTATAAAGGTTTATGATAGTAGTTGTGAGAAATATCTATTTATTTATGTGTTCGCAACACTAAACACAGAAATTATGACTTTTGCTGAGGCAATTAATTTTAGTTATATGGCAAAAATCATTACTGATAAGGAGGGGCATTACATTGGTAGAATAGTGGTGCCGGGAAACAAATTGAAGTTTTTCGGCTTTGGGGATTGCCCTCATTTTATTGGGTTTTGAGAAAGATTACCACGTTGGGCGAGGTTTATAACCTCACCTAAATATGCAATTATATAGTTTAGCTATTACAACGGTTCATCATAAAAATCATCACTTACCCTTTCAAGCTGTTTGCATCTTCTTGATTTCCTTTCAAACTATTCGCAACTTCTTGACTAATCTTTAAGAAATTAACAACAGCTTCAGTACTAAAACTAATTTCTCCCTTACTGTTTGTTGTAGCAATTTCATTACCGATCGTTACATAGTTCTCTCCACTTTCTGCATCATACAATGAAATTTTGGCGTGATCGTCTGTCTTAATATCCATAACTGGATTAAGCATCAAGCTAAGAAGTTGCAAATCATTCGTGACCATTGCTTTTATTAATGTTGGTTTATCATGGAAACGCGCTAGTGGAGGTACATTTGTCTCGTCAAACCATTTGTTCTCTTC
>CALLIG010000223.1 GCA_938009735.1 uncultured Flavobacteriaceae bacterium | reverse complement strand
GCTTATTGCTCTCCGTCCTCTTTAATAGCATTTTCTTTTCGAAACGGAATAAAAAGCGGATCAACATCTTTGGTTTCGCCGACTACAGCTTCAATTTCCCTTTTTAAATAGTTCAAATGTGCAATCGTTAATCGATCAGTCATTACAGGAATAGTTCTTTTTATTTTTCCTTGCAGCGATAATAGATTGTCTAGCGCTAATGAACGAACATCAGTATTAGAAGTATAGCCTTTAGAGAGCTCCGCTAAAATGCCTTCTACAGCACCTTCGGTAACATCAGGTTTGTATAGTGCAATCATATTCGAAACATATGACTTCTGCAATTTTCTTCTGTACGCATTAGTTTGATAAAAAACATTCATATCACCCCAAACCAATTGGTTTAAGTCATCAATATATTCTTCTGGCCGATACGGATTCTCATCCTCATAGCGTTCGGCAATAAAAGTCATACGGCTAAGTCTACTTCCGCCTAATAGATTGCGCATTACACTTTCCATAGTTTTGGTAATTGACTCTTTTGATCTTGGCGATTGTATGGCATTTAAAATATCATTTCGCATCAGCCATTTTGGTTCATGAAAAACATAATTGTTTAGAAAAACTAAAGCTTGTTTTTGGGTTTGAATAGCAACAGGGCGATAAACTTCACCTTCTTCACCCATCGTTTTCGGCGTCACATAAATACCTCCAATATTTTTAGTCACATGAAAAATGTAATCACTATACTGACCAACCAAATCTTTGTAAATCTGATCAAGATTAGCGTAATCATCACTATCACTTTCTTTGATCCATTCTTTAATGCAAGGCGCAATACGCTGTAGGTTTAGAATTCCGTACATACTAGCTTCCATCGAATTATCGCCTAGATCTTCTGTTTGTGATCTAGGGTCAAAATCGCGCCCTTCACCACCAAACCAAAGTCTTGGGTTGTTGCCCACACTATCAACGATCATTTGACTTAATAACTCACGCTCTTTTTTGCGGTCAAGGTCTTCAGAAAACCTAGAGTAGCCCCATTGAATAGCCCATTTGTCATAATCTCCAATTCGAGGCATCAAATCTTCAACAGGTATATTATCTTCAGGTTGGGCGACATAATTGAAGCGCGCATAGTCCATAATAGAACTTGTATGGCCATTTTTCTTCAGCCAATCAGCATCTCTTAATTTTTCTACTGGTGTTGCTGAACTTGCACCCATATTATGGCGAAGCCCTAACGTATGTCCAACTTCATGTGAGCTCACAAAACGGATGAGGTTACCCATAAGTTCAGTATCAAATTGCATTTTTTGAGCTCTTTCATCTACAGCACCTGCTTGTACCATATACCAACTGTGCAACAAGTTCATTAGATTATGATACCAGCCGATATGACTTTCTAATATTTCACCACTCCGTGGATCTACGATATTAGGTCCGTATGCATTTTTTGAAGGAGATGCAAAATAGCGAAGTACAGAAAAACGAGCGTCTTCTAAACTCATTGTTGGGTCGTTTTCAGGCCACTCCATTCCCATAATTGCATTTTTGAAACCTGCTTGTTCAAAAGCAACTTGCCAATCGTTGATGCCTTTAATCAAGAATGGACGCCATTTTTTTGGTGTAGCCGGATCGATATAATAGACAATAGGTTTTTTGGGTTCTACCAATTCACCACGCTTCCATTTTTCTATATCTTCTTCCTTGGGCTCTAGCCTCCAACGGTGTATGTAGGTGTTTCGATCTACTTTCTGTTGGTCATCACCATATTCTAAATACGAGCTTGCAAAATACCCTACACGCGCATCATCATAGCGCTTTTGCATCGCTTGCTTGGGTAAAAGAATAAATGAATTGTTGATTTCTAAAGTAACGACACCAGCTAAAATCGCCGCTGGTAGTTGTTTTTTTCTTTTCCCTTTGCTTGATTTTGCTTTATAGGTCTTTACCGTTTTGATTTCTGTATTTACAGGAAAGGAGTTAATGGCTTTGATATAGGATTTATCTTTTTCAATGCTTGAAAGCTTATAGGCATCTTTTTGGGAAGTACTTAATGCCAATAGCGGATTTTCACTATTCAAAAAGTCGGTAACCTCAATTAAATGGGATGCCTTTTTTTGATGAGAAGCTTTTATATCGAAAGCTTCTAGAATAGGTGTAATATTCGAATTGTTTACGGCTTTTGAAATCGCATCATTTTCATCTGCAGCACTAACTAATGTTGCGATTCGAAGAAAAATATTGTTTGTTGGTCCTTTTTCAAAAACGATGGTGTTTTCTGAGATTTTCTCTCCCCCGTAATTACCTGCTCCTGAAGGTGTTTTTATAAAACGGGTTACTACTAGAATCTCTCTATTGAATAAGCTATCCGGAATTTCGAAATAATATTTTTCGCCAACCTTATGAACATTAAACAGCCCTTTTTGAGATTGAGCATCTTTAGTAACAATGTTATCGAAAGATTTGGCCTTAACTGTACTTTGATTAGAAGTGTTCGACGCGCTCTTTTTAGCGAGCGAACTACACGAGCTATTTAGCAGTAATAAACCAATAAATGTGACAAAGAGCCTCATAAGTAGCGAACGTTTGAAGATTTAGTTTGGTATGAAAATGGCTGGGTCAGACTATTTATTTAACATTTACT
>CALLIG010000222.1 GCA_938009735.1 uncultured Flavobacteriaceae bacterium | reverse complement strand
AAAATATGATAAAAACATTAACAAAAGAGAAAATTATACTTTATAATTAATTTTGAAAATAAAATTGTCAACCAAATTGTCAACCAAAAATAGAAACTCCCGTAATCATTAATGATTCGGGAGTTTTCTGTGGAGTCGGAGCGAGAAAGTTCGAACTTTTTGGATGAGGATATTAGAATAATCATCTCTAATTCAGACACTTTAAATAGAAATCCTTTTTTATGATTTTCAAATTTCAGAGTTATAATACTTCACACAAGAAAACTTACTAAACTCAACCAACTTCATAACACAGCTACATAAATAATTTTTGTAACAAATTATACATATATTTGTTACAAAAATTATTTATTAAAAACTCTAATGATAAGCATAGAAGAGAAAATTAAAAAAGAAATAAAGTCTAAAAATGCGGGTGTACTCTTATTTCCTGAGGATTTTAAACATATTGGTACTTCAGAAGCTGTCCGTTTAGCGTTACATGCTGCATTCAAGGTTCTAACGCAACAAACGTTGCTGTTTTATTAGTTAGTCTAAGCTACATATTTTAGTTCAAAATCCATAATTTCTTTAGGAGTTTTGTAACCTATAATTTTCCGAGGTCTGTTATTGAGTTTTTCTTGAATAAAAAGGAGTTTATTTTCATCAATTTCATTGAAGTCCGTTCCTTTTGGGAGGAACCTTCTAATAAGTCCATTTGTGTTTTCATTTGTACCTCTTTCCCAGGAAGAATAGGAGTGAGCAAAATAAATTTTCATACCTGTTTTTTCGGTTATTATTTCATGTCTAGCCATTTCAGTTCCGTTGTCGTAAGTCATAGATTTTTTAAATAAAGGATTGAGTTGATTCAGTTTTTTGGAGAACATTTTAGCTACTTCATTAGCATTTTTAGCTTTTAATTTAATGATTAGTGTGTATCTGGATTTACGTTCTACAATGGTTCCGATAGCAGATTTATGATTTTTACCAATAACCAAATCACCTTCCCAATGTCCAACTTCTTGTCTTAGTTCAATGTGTTTAGGTCTGTTGTCGATACTGACTTGATTAAGTATTTTGCTGCCTGTTTTACGTCTTTTTTTAGGAGTTCTACGTCTTGATTTATGGCGTACTAATAATTTGATTAACTTTTTATTTAAACGCGCTTGTGGTTGTAAATAAATGAATCGATATATAGATTCATGAGAAATAGACATAATAGGGTCGTTAGGATATTTTTCTTTTAATCTACCTGCAATTTGTTCAGGAGTCCAACCATTAAGTAATCCTTTAAATATATAAAACCTGAGTTTTTTATGACTAGATATTTTATCTGTATTTCTTTTGTTTAGATAATCATCTTTTGCATTCCAATGGGCTAAGTCAGCACTGTATATATCTGTTTTATTTTGGACCCATTTATTCACTTCTCTGGATATTGTAGAGCGGGCTCTTTTAAGATATTTAGCAATGTATGTTTTGGTCTTATTTTCATTTAAAAGTGTCTCAATTTGGACTCTTTCTTTATGGGTAAGTCTTCTATATTTTTTATGTGTCATTATTACAAATCTATTAATTTAGATTTGTTGCGTTGAGTTCTTGAGTACGCACATAGACTCTGTAATGATGATTATATTACTAGAATTGCGCAAGGAATTTATGTACGCCCTAAAAGAAGTAATCTTATTGGAGAAATACTACCAACTGCAGAAGAAGTTGCTTACGGAATTGCTCAAAGAGATAAAATAAAAATAGTCTCAACGGGAGTTTATGCTTTACACGCATTAGGGCTTAGTCAGCAGATACCACTAAAGTTAACCTTTTAACTGATGGTGCTCCTAGAGAAATTAAAATAGGAAAGCAAATCATAAAGCTTAAACGCAGTAGCCCAAAAAACTTAAAAGCTCTAGGAGAAATAAGTGGTTTAGTTATACAAGCTTTAAGGTCCATTGGAAAAGAAAAAGTGACTAGAGAAGAAGAGCTCAAAATAATAGAATTACTAAGAGAAGAATCCGAAACAAATTTGAAAAACGATATAGATCTCGCTCCTGTCTGGATTCAAAAAATAATGAGTAAAGCCTCTCCTAATGACCAAAATTAATTTTGCAACACTACCTAAGAAAGATAGAATCGAAGTGTTTAATCAGACTTCCATTAAAACAGGAATACCTGCTTATGCTGTGGAGAAGGATTGGTGGGTGCATTTTGTTTTAAAAATATTGTTTGATATGGAGATTGGCAATCATCTTGTTTTTAAAGCTGGTACTTCATTGAGCAAAGCTTGGAAATTAATAGACCGTTTTTCTGAAGATATCGATCTTGCCATAGATAGAAACTTTATGGGGTTTTCAGGAGTACTTTCTAAAAAAGAACGCACTAAACTTAGAAAGGTAACTAGTGAATATCTTGAGCATACATTCTTACCTAAATTTATTGAAGAGCTTAAAGCTTTAAATTTTGAGATGTTAGGTATAAAAATCATTGAACCCATTTCAAGTGACCAAGATCCTAGAATTATTGAAGTTTATTATCCCACAGTTCTAAATTCGCCTGGTTATATAAAACCTCGCGTTCAAATAGAAATAGGCTGTCGGTCACTTAAGGAACCATTTACTGTAAAAAGAATAAAAACATTGGTCGATGAACAGTTTCCTGAAGTATTATTTGTGGAAGAAGCCATTAAAATTCCTTGCGTTAATCCTGAAAGAACGTTTCTTGAAAAAATATTTCTTCTACACGAAGAATTTCAACGACCAAAAGAAAAAATTAGAGTAAATAGATTAAGTAGACATTTATATGATATTTATCAACTAGGTAAAACAGAATTTTTAGGCAAAGCTATTAATGACAAAGTACTGTATGAAACGATTGTGAAACACAGAATAACCTTCACAAAGGTAAGTGGAGTAAATTATAGGTTACATCAACCGCAAACTTTAAATCCTATTCCACCAGATGATCTCATTTTAGAATGGAAAGCTGATTATAAAATAATGCAAGAACAAATGATTTATGGAGATAGTCCTTCCTTTGATGATTTAATTATAGCTATTAAAGAGATTAAGATGATATTAAATAAAAGCAAATGGACTATTGATATTTAAAACACTAAAATTGTGACGCTTTTTATAAATGGAAAAATGCTTTGGAAGAAAGGTTGTTTTAATTTAAGTTCATCGTGATTCAAAAAAACAGTTCGAACATTTAATTCGCTAAAAACGTGGTAGTTAATTAAATAATACAAATCTATATAAAACAAAAAAACACTCATAATCAAATGATTATGAGTGTTTGTGGAGGCTAAGCGAGAAAGTTCGAACTTTTTGGAAGCAGATATTGAACTAATCATCTGTAAATCAAAACTTATAAAAGTTTCATATATTTAGTATTAATTTCAAAAAAATAAACTGATCATAAAAAGGTTAAAGATCAATCTTTAGTTGCTAATTCTTTCTATCAGATTTTGTCATCTTTAACCATTTTTATTATTTGGTTGCTAAAGTTTGTTGTTTTTATCTGAAACAGAATTCATTAAAATACCTGTTTACATTCTGGTAACTTATCCAAAAAAAAGGTTGTTCTAATCTATGATTTAACTTTATAAAAACAAGAAGAACAAACAGCTTTAATTACCTAAAGCATAATTATATATACACCTAAAAAAACTAGTTAGGTTCTTTGATATTATACAAAACTAGAATTATATAAAAGGGTTTTACTAAACTCTTAATTAGCCTGATTAAATTCACCAACAATTCCAAAAATTATATCAGCTTGCTCTTCTGTGAATACACCGTCTATACCTTGAGAATGGTAACTCTTAAAAGGTGAATCATATAATTTTCCCATATCAAGCTTTCCATTTCTGGTTAAGAATTTTTTAATGGTATCTAAAAACTCAATTTGTACGGCATTTAGTTGATAGTCATTTGTAAATTTAGCAAAAGCTGATTCTACTTTTTCGGGACTTAACCCCATTAATGATACAATGAATTGTACTAGGCTAAATTGCAACCCTAATTCTTTTTCAATTGCATTTTTATCAATTCCGCCTTTAAACAGCATAGCTTCCAATGCTGTAAATTCTTCTTTGGTAATAGTTTCCCCTTTGCGAATTCTTGATATAGTAATATGACTCTCATTCTCACGAATTAGTTGCTCTAAACGATGTACATTGTTTTGAAATGGTGAGATATAAGGAGTTCCGTTAACATTAATAAAACCACCTTCTTTTATTTTATCATCAATAATATAATCTTCAAAATTTGTAGTCACATATCGTTGATCAATAGGATCAATATACTTAACTAATTCTCGTACTCCTTTCCTTAATTTTTCAAGATGCACAATCCCATCAACTTTCCAAAAGTCTTCTTCTAGAGGAAGCTTAATTAAATCTTCTTTAGATTTAACTACTGGTATGGTTGTTTTTTTAAGTAGTTTTTTTGAAGTAGTTGATACTTTAGAAATTGGTATAACAAAACTACCCATATACTCTTCTGAATTTGGAGTTTCTAAACGTTTTGTAATTAAAGTAAATAATAGCTTATCGTAATACCTCGCTAAATCCGTGTCTCCTTTTTTAGGTTTTACTAGTGGTGCTAATTCATCTTCAATACGCTTTACGTCTCGCTTTGATAAATGATTCCAAATTTCTCTGTTATCATTCCCAAATTCGTGTACCGTTTCTAAGTTCATTTTCACATCGAAGCGCTCTAAATTTAAAGACGAAATATCTTGATGTAAGCCATCCACTAATTCTTTTTTAAAGTCTTGTAAATCTTCTTTACCTTTAAATTGATCACTCTTTAAATATTCTGCAAGGCGCAATCGTACACCAAACAATTGTTCTGTTAAACTTTGTTGAGGACTGGTTTGAATTCCTTCTTGGTTTTCTTCGAAAAATTCAAAATTTTGACACAAATCAAAAATTAAAAAATGCGTTTTATGTGCTCCAATACCAAATAAATCTGGTCGTAAACGAGAGCCACGACCTACCATTTGCCAAAATTTAGCATACGATTTTACAGGCTTGTAAAAAACTAAATTCACACAACTAGGGGCATCAATACCTGTATCCATCATATCTACCGAAATAGCTATTTGCGGTAATTGTTCTTTTTCATCATCACAAAAACGACGTAAAAACTCTTGTGCTTTTGGTTCACTATGTGTTATCACCTTCACATAATCATTCCCGAACTGCTCTTTGTCTAATTCCAAGAAAGTCTCTTTTAAGAATTGAGCATGCTTTTGATTTTTTGCAAAAATGATGGTTTTACCTAACTCATCTCCTCCCCTTTTTTTAATACCGTTTTCTAAAATGTAACGTAATGTTTTTATAGCTGTGGGTTTATTGAATAACCATTTGTTTAATTCACTAGAGGTTATCACTTCACTCCCTAAAGCTTCTTCACCAGCTAATATCTCATCTTCAAATTCTTCCTGTTCAGCTTCCGAAAGTTCATTATACTTAATCCCTTCACGCATAAACTTCGTTGGTAAATCAATAGATTTATACGGTGTCAAATGACCATTAGCTACAGCTTCTTGAAAAGTATAAGCATCGGTAGGTGATTTATCTGGTAATCCGAAAATTTGATAGGTATTCCTGTCAATCCAATTAATTGGTGTAGCAGTTAAGCCTAAAAACAAGGCATCAAAATACTCGAAAATGGCTTGGTATTTCTTGTAAATAGAA
This sequence comes from uncultured Flavobacteriaceae bacterium, assembly GCA_938009735.1. GTDB lineage: Bacteria > Bacteroidota > Bacteroidia > Flavobacteriales > Flavobacteriaceae > Maribacter_C. The sequence goes on along the minus strand of CALLIG010000222.1, from coordinate 20,894 downwards.
CGGTGTGCTTCGTCAATAATAATTAAATCAAAATGCCCCACTCCGTAAAAACGTGCTTCATCATCGCGACTACGGTCTATTAATCCCATCATCGTTTGATAGGTTGAAAAAGCAATACGTGCATCGGGATTGTCTTTTTCTTCTAATAAATTTACACTGGTATGTTCCGGTAAGTGTTTTACAAAATTACTTTTTGCCTGTACTACTAAACTTGTACGATCGGCTAAAAATAAAATGCGCTTAGCCCAATTGCATTCGAGCACTAATTTTGAAAATGCAATAGAAGTTCTTGTTTTTCCTGTTCCTGTAGCCAAAACTAATAAAGAACCACGGTTTGTTCCTATTAATTTACCGGTACCTTTATCGTTACCAGCAAAATGTTCTGCTATACTTTTTATGGAACGCATTTGGTAGGAACGTCCCGAAATTTCGGTATCAATAGGTGCTGTTCTAATATCTTTACGGTGTGAACGACGGAACATAGCCGTTTGTAATTCCGCTTTAGTGTAAAAACCGTGTACTTTTCGTGATTGTTTGTAAAACTGGTCGTCCCATAAAAAAATATCGTAACCATTACTGTAATACATAACAGGTCTACGACCATGCATTTTCTCTAAACAATCGGCATATAATTGTGCTTGATTTTCTCCTTTACTAGCACTTTCTAAAGTCTTTTTAGCTTCTACTAAGGCTAATGGTAAACCATCATCATCCCATAGCACGTAATCTACATAACCCGTTTCTGATTTGTTAGTAGATTTAGGCATATACTGTACTTTGTATTCCTTATCATTTACCCCTAACAAATCCCACCCTGCTTCACGAAGCTCTACATCTATTATAAATTTTCGAGTTTCATATTCGTTACGCGGATGTTGAGTTTCATCATTTGTATTAGCAACTAGTTTGTTAGCTTCTAATTGCGCTTGCAATGCTTCTAGTTGTTTTTTAAACAAATCATTTTCCGCTGCTAATACTTGCTTTTCCTCTTCTTTAGTTTGAAGTTGTTCTTGAAAATTAGCAATGCCTTTATCTAATTCTTCTTTTAAAGCTGCTATTTCTTTTTTAGAAAAAGCTTTATCTACTTTTTCAGGTATGGTTTCCCAATTGAATACTCCAGGAAGTATAGTGTCCTCGTTATTGGTATAGGTTTTAGCAAACCACTTTGCAAAGTAAAATAAGAATTCTATTATTTGATAGGCATCATCTTTTGAAACAGGTTTGTTATGCGCTGCTAAATTGCCTGTTTTTCGTATTATATGAATCTCACTGTATAGCTTATGAGGAAACTCTGCCTTAAAAGTAGCCTCCAGCATTAAACTATTTAAAGAAGTATCATAAGGGTATTCCAGTTTAGTGTTATTAGTAAACATCCAATGAATACCGGCTTCCATGGCAGCACGAGCATAAAACAACGATACTCTAGGGTCAGTAACCACGTATTGTTCTGCTTTACTAGCACGGTCATGAAACTCTGTAAATTCGGAAACTAAAAACTGAAAATTTGTATTCATAAAATAAATTTAAAACCAGATGTTTAAAATAAGTAAAATCAAAATACCTTTCTATAATTATATATTTTTATAGTTATTATTTTTAGACTAATGTGTGCGGAAACTATTCCATTTGGTTTTTAAAATACCTGCTATAGCTACTTCTAAAAAGTACAAATCATAATCTTCTTTTACTGGAATAAGATGCACTTTGTATTTTTTTATGACTTCTTTTTGAGGAATCAACAAATCATTGATATTCCTATTATTTGCTTTTAAACTGGTATCTATATTTTTTGCCATTAAAAAAGCTAGTGTTGCCGTATTGGCTGTTTTACCCCAAGCGTGATTGCGTAGTCTTTTATAGACCACTCGGCTAATACCAACATATACAGGTATTACTTTTCCATTATGCTCTTCTCCAAAAATGTACAAGCCTTTAAATTCATTTAATGATTTTGATTTTCCTGATACTATATTTGGTAAATAAACTAAATCATTAAACACTTTTTTATCTCTAATAATTGAGTGTTCAGGTTTTACCCCACAAGTTTTAAATTGTTCGTAATACAATTCAAATAATATAGGGCAATTTTCATGATTTAATCGCTCTATAGTATTCGCCGCAATTTCATGTGCTTTAATAATTAATTGATTTAAGTCTCTAGGATATGGTTCTTTATTGTAATTCATTAATCTAATAAAATAGTTTTAAAGCTTTCTTTAATTTCATCAATCAATGTGATTAATGGTGTTAAATCATTTTTGTTGGTATCCAATTGTTGTAACTCTTTGTATGGAATACTGAAACTTATTTCGTAGCCATAAGATATATCAAATTGAGAGCGATTTGACTTAATTAACTTATTATCCCATTCGCAATACTTCTTCCAATCATAATCTTTAGTAAAAGAATTATCAAGTAGACTTTCAATTGTATTCCAGTGTAAGTTTCTTTTTTTTCTTCCAGAATGATTGTGGAAATTTGATGTTGTGTATAAGGCAGTTTTAAAATCTTTTTCTCCTGCCCACAAACCAGTAATATAACTTTGACCAGAAAACTTAATATGATAATTCTTATTTAGTTTTCTATCTATACCATTTACATATAGTATCTTTCTAAAATTAGGTTCTCCTTTGTTTTTAAAAATATGATACCCTTGCCCTTTGGTATTACCAGGATATACAGAAAATGAAACATCTTCAGTATTTTCTCTTACATTAATCAAGATTTCTTGTGCCCAACCAAAATTACATTTAATTCCTAAACGATTACTTATTTCTGGATTCTCTGAATTTTTGATAGCATCATCTATTCTTTTAATAATACTTCTATTATTATCTGCATAACTCAATGCACTTAGCGGCAGTTGTGGCAACCACTGATAATTGTGCATCTTGATATAAGAAATGAAATCCCCTAAAAGTCTAGGCGTTTTACCTATTGCTTCTTGGTAACTGTTTGCTTTAACCGCTAGTTGCATTAATTTTGGCCAATTAAAATCTACAGCGGTTACTGTAGTTTCCATAGAATAATCATCATTATCTTTTATAGTGTTGAATGCTTGATTATATAATTGTGCAGTGCTATTGTGATCACCCGGTTTTACTTCAAAAATGATTGCAATATTATCAATCTTGATAAACATATCAGTTATTGGGTTATATCGTTCTTCATGTGTTTGAGCATAAAAATCGTTACCCATAGCTACACCACTTATTCTAACTGCGAACAGGTGATCGAAATCTGTGATGCTTTCTACATTTTTTTGAATATCAATTTCTATTGGTTCTTTGCCAGAATAATTATCAAAGAGGTTTTCGTAAACTCCTTCTTTTTTAATTAATATTTCTTTTAAAAATTGATGAGAAAACACATCGTTTTCTTGTAAAGCAATCGCTAATGCTCGCGTTAAATCGTCTTCTAATTGAAACCCTGTGCGATCTAACTTAGTGTATGTTTTGTATATATTTAAGTGACTGTTCATTATTTCTTTTTTACTTTTTCTGTTTTTTTAATTGCTTTAACCATCAACTCGTTAAATCTTCGCCAGCTTTTTCTTGATTGCTTTTTAATATTATCTCCTCCATTAAAATCTTGAAAAGACACATTAGCCTTTTCTACATAACTTAGATAATTCCCCCAATCATAGCGTGTTGTTTTTGTCTTACCATTGTATATCTGCCTTCTCTTAGCTCCTTTGTATGTAAAACGCTTGAATAATGAACTTTTATGAATTTTATCGTCTGTAGTGCCTGCATTAATAGTTAACGAAGTGGCTCTTTTAAAAGCTCGTTTCATAGAACGATTAAATTTTGAATAGCCAGCTGTTTTTATTAAAACACGCTGTCCGTTATAATCAAAACCTAAATATTCTAAGGTTTTATTTTTTCTCTCGCCAGTATTCTCATCAACTTCGTAACCTTCAAATTTTCCAGTATCCTGATGAAAATGATATACTTTTGTTTTATCTGCGTGTATTTCTAATTTTGCTTTATCCGAGACTAAAGACCGTATTTTACTTATAGCTTCTGCCTGTTGTTCTCTTGGCACTACTATAATTAGATCATCACTATACCGCTGATAAAATCCTTTTACGCTATCTATAAAATCTTGAACTTCTTGATCAAAATCTAGCATATAAATATTAGCCAACGTTGCACTTAATGCTGTGCCTTGAGGTATACCTTTTGTTGCTTTAGATTTTGAAATTAAATGCAAACTATCCTTTAAAAACTCTGCTTTTTCACAATATGCTATAGCGTTGTTATCTTTTAAAAATCGTTTGTGCTTAACCGATTTTTGCCTTTTTATTACTTTCTTTGGATCATTTTCCGTTTTTGTTTTTACCCAAATACGGTCTTTATAATTTCTGAATAGTAAATCCTCATTTACATATCTCATATCAATTAAAGATTTGTAAACTCTAAAATGATCTTTAGGAAGTGTTTTTGAACCATCCCAAACTTCTGCCCATTTTTGTTTGAGAATTTTATGATCTAAGCTGTCAAAGAATTTAGTAACATCTGCAACAATAACAGTCAGCTCTTTGTCTTGATTATCTTTTATAAACTGAAAGGTTTCCAGAGCGAAATCTATATTACATTTATTTTTGTTTTTCTTTCCTTCAATTTCAAGTTTACGATAAGCTACTACAGATTTATCGAAACTTTTAGTTTTAAGTAACTCGTTATACTTTACGGAAAGTAAGTAGCTGTAATAGGAATAAATTTGAGCATCAAAATGACTAGCAAAATATATTTCTCTTGCTTTGGGTTTAACCTTAACTCTTGTGCGTTTTTTACTTTTATTAAGTAAACCTTTTGTATTGGCTCTGAATTTTCTTTGAAAAATAGTGCGGTGTAAAAAAGGAAGAAAACTGTGTTTAGCAATTTTATTTTCATTCATAATATAGCCTTCCAATTTAGAGGTGTCTTTACGCTCTAATGGAAAACCTATATGTGGATACTTTTTAAATTTAATCCAAGGATGTTCTTCTTTTTTATTCATTATAAAAATAAGGGTCGAGATTCGCTAGTAGCAGGCTTATGATTGAACAATGCTCTGTCGGTAGTTTCACCAATAATGGCTATAATACCGCTACACTTTTCAGGTATAATAATTGCTTATATTGCCGTAGAGGTCATTAAAATAACATATCAACTTATGAACAACATTAAACTAAACAACTTAACAAGCACAATGCTCGCCGTTTTATCAATTGTAGCAGAAATAAATCCACTTTCTCTTGACATTGGTATTTAGTACTCATTTGACGTATATCTCAAATGATGATAATTGTGCGAAACGTTCTTCTCGGCCACTCGACCCTATTTTGTTAAATTTATATTCTTTTTATTAATGAGATTGTCGCGTTCTGCTTCATCGCAATGACAAACTATTACACCAACTCCCCCTTAAACGCTTTTTGCAACAAGCAATTAAACAAATCCTCTGCTTCCTTAAGTTCTTGTTTAGCTAAAGCTTTTTGTTGCTCTATTAAGCCTATTTTTTCTGCAAATTGGTTTTGGAGTTCGATGGGTGCAAGGAGTGTTTTTATTTTCTTCAAAGCAACAATTTTCAATTCAGCGAAAGTTGTTCCTGAAGCTATATTTGAATAATTAGTTCTAAATAATTCTCTTAGAAAAAAGATGAGATAATAACTATTAACCTTTAACTGGTCAACCTTAATCCAAAGTACGCGACCGTCTTTAAAATAAAATGGAGTATCATTGCTTACTCTATATATCCTTCCGTCTGGGCATATAGAAGGCATTAATAAGTCTCCAATTTGCGGAACACCCGTAGCTTGTGCTAAATTATTATAGTGTTCTTGAGTTATAAATAAATCTGGATTTATAGACTTGCCTGAACTTAAAGCACCAATTTCTTTACCTCTATAAAATGGAATGCCTGATTCAACAAGTTCATCTACAAATACTCGCCTACTTGAGCCAACTCCACATATATCTTTAAGCTTCTCAGTTTCCCACCCTTTAGGATTACTCACCGGATCCCCAAACATATCCAAAAATATAGACTGCGCCAATAAATCATATTCTGTGAGGAGTTGTGCGGTTTTATCGCGTAAGGCAGCGGCATTGTCTAGTATTTCGGCAATGCGTTGTTGGGTTTTTAAGGGTGGTAATGGGATTTGAACTTTTTCAAAATCTGATTTTGATAATTCTGCAAAAGTTGCGCCTCTCCCTAAATTTTTTATTTCAGGAGTGTAACGACTGATTGCATAGTATAAAAAATCAATATTGATTTTTGACTCATCTGGTATTATGCTTTTAAAACCTTGATTCGTACAACAAGTATTTTTATTAATCGCTATATGGCCGATTGGTGCGCGAGATGTAAACAATAATGAGTTTGCAGGTAGTAAATTTGTTGAGCAACTATTATAACCTCCTTCCGTTATTTTTTCTGGTGCTTCATAAAGGTATTTTCCTTCAATTTTACTTAAATCCTTTGGTGTAAACCAGTTAATATTTCCTTTGAAATATTCCTTATTTTTTCTTGAAGGAGTAGATCCACTTAATATTTTACCAATGTCTTTTAATTGAACTAATTCCATTATTTTAAAATCCCCTTAAGTTTATTCGTAATTAATTCCCTTCCAGTATCTAATTCACTTATACGCTTTAATATTTCCGAAGGCTCATCATATGCCACTTCTTCATACACGATTTCTTTGTAACGATTTATAGATAAATCCCAGTCATTTGCTTCAATTTCGGCAAAGGGTACTAAAAAAGATTGCTCGGTACGGGCTCTTTTGTCTTGGTTGCGTTTTGGGTAGCGTGCTAGTATGTCGGGCAAGTTAAACTTGCTATGTAAATCTTCTTGTGCTGCGGTGGCTTCTTTCGCGAAAGCGTCCCCAAAAGAAAAGCCCTCAAAAACCTCAGGTTCTACTAGTAAATTACGCTTGTCGTCCAAACTTTTACCATCGGCCAACATATCATAAAACCAAACATTATCCGTACCACCGTCACCTGTTTTAGTAAATACAATAATGGCGGTACTTACTCCAGAATAGGGTTTAAACACCCCACTAGGTAAAGAAATTACGGCTTCCAGCTTGTGGTTTTTTACAATTTCGCTACGGATGCTTTTAAAGGCTTTACCTGCACCAAATAATACACCATCTGGAACAATTACTGCTGCGCGTCCTCCAGTTTTTAGTTGGCGGAGCATTAAAGCCAAAAAGAGCAGCTCCGTTTTGGTGGTATCGGTTACGTTGCGCAACCCTGGGGCAATACTTTCTTTATCTATAGTGCCTTTAAATGGTGGGTTTGCCAATACTAAGGTATAGGCATCGCTCACGGTATTGTCTTTACTCACGGCATCAACATCTACAATATTTGGCGCTTCTACGCCGTGTAAAAACAAGTTCATAGAGGCAATACGTAGCATGGTGGCATCAAACTCGGTACCGTTAAACATGTGGTTGTTTATGTGGTCACGGTGTTTGTCCAGCTCGGTGACATCGTAATGCTTATCTATATATTCTTTAGCCGCTACCAAAAAACCAGCCGTACCTACGGAAGGGTCACAAATAGTGTCTTCGAGGGTGGGTTGCATCATTTCGGTCATGAGCTTAATAATATGGCGTGGGGTTCTAAACTGCCCTGCGGTTCCACCACCTTCGAGGTTAGAAAGCAAGTACTCGTAAATATCCCCTTTGGTATCTTGGTTTGTCATATCCACACGTTCCAATTTTTCCATCACCTGGTCTAAAACTGCCGGTTTAGAAATGCCAAACGTAGCGCCTTTCATATAGGTACTGAATAAACTTTTTTTGCTACCTAAAGAGCGTATGAAAGGAAAAATACCGTCCACCGTATTGCTAAAAATAGCATGGCGTTCGTTTACGTCTATTTCCTTTAAGTTCTTCCAACGGAAGTCTTGCTGGTCAGGTCCAAATATGGGCTTGTAGTCGTTTTTTAAACGTTTCGCCATGCGCTCGTTGCGGGTTTCCGTTTCGTCCAAATCCTTTATAAAGATTAGATAGGTTAACTGCTCTACAATGGTAATGGTGTTGGAAATTCCTCCTGTCCAAAAGGTATTCCATATTTGGTCTATTTGTGATTTTAATTCGCCTGTGATCATATATGCTGTTTGGATGTTGTTTTATTGTCCTTTCTTAGTTGCGAAAATAGATGTTATTAAGGCTTTAATTGGTCAAATTTCGCACTCATTGTTGGATTATTATGAGTTAATTTTTTAATGGATAATCCTTCGGCTTTATCATTAGCTAAACGAAGGTTTCGATCGGATGATAGTAAAGCTTCTTTCGTTTTTTCTAAATGTTTAATCGTGGTTTCAATTTCTTTAATTGCCGTACTAAATTTACGACTTGCAAGATCGTAGTTCTTCGCAAAACCTGTTTTAAAGGTTTCTATTTTCTCTTCAAAATTAGTGATGTCTAAGTTTTGATTCTTCATCAAATTCATCTGAGCTTTATATTCTAAAGATTTCATTCCTGCATTACGTAACAAGGTAATTATTGGTATAAAAAACTGAGGACGGATTACATACATTTTTGGATATTTGTAGGACACATCCACAATACCGTTGTTATAAAATTCATTGTCCGTTTCCAACAGTGATACTAATACTGCATATTCACAACCTTTATCATTACGATCTTTATCTAACTTAGCAAAAAAGTCTTCGTTTCTCTTTTTAGTAGCGGTTTGTTCGTTTTCGTTTTTCATTTCGAACATGATTGAAATAATTTCATTGCTTTCCAAATCAGATTCTCTGTATATAAAATCACCTTTGGTACCTTGACTTGCATCATTATCTTTTTCAAAATAGGCAGTAGGGAAAGCAGTAGCTCTTAGTTTATTAAATTCTGTTTCGCAATGTTGTTCCAGGCTTTCGCCAATCATTTTAGTAGACAGCTTTTGTTTGTAATCTTTTAAGCGTAGTATTTCTTCATCTTTTAGTTTGAGTGTTTCGTCTTTGTGGGCTAATTTATGTTGAAATTGTTCCTGTAGTGTTTTTTCTAAATTTATTTTTTCAGAATCTTTTAGTTTTAAATCGTTTTTAAGCTGGTCTCTTTCTTTTTCAATACTGGTAACAGCTGTATTTATGGCCAGTTCTTTCGTTACTTCAACTTTTTGTAATTCAGCATTTTTCTCAGTTATAAGCACTTCTTTTTTAGCAAGCTCTTCCGTTAATTGTTCTTTAGCTTTTGCTTGTAACTCCACCAATGCTTTATCCTTAGCAGCAATTTCCACCATCAATGTTCTTTCAACTTCAGATTTTGCAATAGTTATGGCATTTTCTTTTTCTTGAATAATCGCTCTAAGTTGCTCGTCTTTAGTTGCTATTTCTCTGTCTTTTTTTGAAAGCTCTTCGACTAACTGCTGCTTATTACTCGTCTGCAGTTCAAGAATTTTTTTATCTAAAGCTGCAATAACATCTTTAGATGTATTTTCTGTTTCTGCTTTCGCTAATGCAATTGCGTCATTTTTTTCTTTTTTGGCTTGATTAAGACGCTGTGTAAGTTCATCTGTAAATTGCTGGTCACGCACCTGCTTAACAATATCTGTATATACACTATCATCTACCTTAAAGGTTTCTTTGCACTTTGGACATTTTACGCTGGTGTTATCTGTACTCATAGCTTTTATCTTTTGATTTGATACAAATTTAGGATTTAAGTGTGCGGTGTAATTGCGTAGTTATTGATTATTCTTCAATATTTATGTTATAAATAAGGTCGTAGCCTACATCTTTACGAATGGCAAATAGTTGGTTCTCCATTTTCATATCATTTGAAATTAAGCGTTGAACAGGTTTTAAACCGTGCGCAATACCTGCATCAATTCTAATACTGAATGAAACCTCATTTGATGTGAATTCAAAATACCTATAATGTGGCAATCTATGCTCTTCTTTAAAACTAATCTTAAAATCAAAATGAGCGCCTAACTTAGTTAAGTCGTAAACATAATCATTAAGCTCTTTATAATTATGAATTATAAATTCAGGATAATTAGGGCTTCTAAAATCTCCCTTAGCTAAATGCACGTTTAATTCTGCAATATTAATAGGCCAAATTTCTTTCAATTGATTTACAAATTGCAGTAAAAGACGCAACGAGAATTCAGATTGATTGTACTTATCAAAATAAGATACTTTAAATTCTTGATTGGAAATTTTAGACAGTAAATCCTGATTGTTTTTAAGGTTAGATACCATTAGCGCAGCTAGATCATTACTAGTAGCATCTCTAGGTATGCTACCTTGAATACGAGATTCATATAGATTTCCAGATGCTAATTCTGGAATAACAAAGGCTTTGTAATCATTAAAAAGTGAATCATCAACTTTAAAGAATTTTTCTTTAATAGCTAAAGTCCAATTTTCGTTCAGGCTATCATAGGCTCCTTTTGAAATATAATTTACAATAGAACCATTCTGTAACTTGATTGATAAATGAGTAGGGTAATTACTAATTGTCGCATTAGCACCTTGTTTCAAATTGAAATTGTGCGACAAAAGGTAGGCTGATAGCTTTTCTTGATTATTCTTAAAACTCACATCTCCCTCAACAATTAAGTTGATTTTTATTTGATCTCTTTTTAATGTATTCAACCAATTGATCTGCTCAATATTCCAGTCTGAAATTTGATTATTTGTATGAATATTAATTTCTTTTATTTCGTATTGATATTTTAAGATACTCATTTCATCATTAAGTGAGCCAAAAACTAAACTTACTACATCCCTTTCTGACCTTAACTCTTTAGGTAGTTGATTTTCCATTGCCTTACGCAACCAATCAATAGCTATAAAACGATCTAAGTCTTCTATATGCCATTGTGTACTTCTATCTATTAAGCATTTTGTACAGGCGATTTGACAGTCACAATTATCTAATACATCTAAAGCTAGTTTGAGTATTTTTTCAGCATATAATTTAAACTGTGATGCATATCCAGCACCACCTTTTGCTGTATCGTAGATAAAAATGGTTAAATAGCCCTTATATTGTTTAATACCAAAACCTAATTCAGCCTCTTCAATAGCAAGATGCTCAGCGAGTGATTTGGTAAAAATTACACCTAAAGAATAAGCTAGTTTTTTATCCTTAACAAGCGATTGATTTGTGTTTTTTAATCGTATTTCTGTGAAATCTGTTTTAAACCTGCTTCCTAGTATAATATGATCTTTTACGTTTTGAGCGTTACAGATACTTTCACCGTTATTATCTCGTCCACCTCTTAGACGTTTATGACCATCCAGCCTACCTCTAGAAGTTTCTACCTTACCACAATCTAGACATAAGCTATAACCTTCTCCTTCTCCAGTATTGTAAAATAGAATTTGGGTATCTTTTTGATTGGAGCTAGTTCTAAAATCTATAAAATGATTTTGATTCAATCCCCAAGGTTCAATATTTAATAATAGTGGCTCTAAATACTGAGGTTTATTTTTTTCTGAAACAACTCTAGTAGGAGTGCTATATAAATCAATTGAAAAACCAACAGGCTCTATCAATTCTGTAAAACTCCCTTTATGTTCTCCTAACTCTAATCCTTGAAAGGAACCTACATCATTACACTTAAGACAATTATCATTTACCTTTTCTTCTACATCAACAGTTCGCTGATAACCGCAGTTTTTACAACCTTGTATTATATTTCTATCTGCTGCGTTTCCCCAATTATTTTTCATCACAATACCGGAAGACTTATAATTAAGTCCGTCTATTAATATACTATTTCCAGGAGCAAATTCAGTAAGTGCCCTTGCTATTGGATAGCTAGGGTTTGACTTTAATTTAGTTTTGTTTCTTTTTAAATCAGATAAAGTGATTTTTTCAAAATCTACAATACCTGTGGGTAAACCAGCATTAGGAAGGAAGCTTTCCTCAGCTAGATAATTCAGTACAAATTTTTGCAAAAATTGTCCTTTTCTATAACCTATCGCTTTATATGCTGGACTTGCGTCTCCAAACTGTACTTTTAACTCCTCAAGTTTTTTATCAAAACCATCACGTTGAAGGTTAATTCGTTTTGTAATCTGTTTGAAATTATCTGAAACACGCTCAATTAAGCGTTCTGGACTATCTTCTGACAAAGGCGTGTTTCTAATGAGACTAACTAATTCCTTATCTAGAACTTTAGGGTCAATAATATCCAGCCAATTTAAAAAGCTATGAGCAATGGTTGGCGTGTCTTCATAAAAAAACTTTTCTATATTTTCTGTAACTCTAAGCCCTTTATTTTCATTTCCTTGATGTCTTATGAAAATTCCAAAAAGTAATGAGTTTACGTGACGTTCTACAATGGTTTTACTATCAAAAGCAAGTCTAGGCGACGCTATTTTATGCTCTAAAGCCCACTTAGGGTTATTCATAGTACGTAAACCAATGGGGTTAGGCGCGCAAAAAGTTAATGCTAACGACTTGTTCTCTGCACGACGTCCTGCTCGACCTGTTCTCTGTAAATAATTAGCGGGCATAGGTGGAACGTTACTCATTACCACAGCAGATATCCCTCCAATATCGACACCCATTTCCATTGTGGTAGAACAACTCAAAATGTTTATTTCTCCATTTTCAAATTGTTGCTCTAATTCTTTAAGTCTCTTTTTGTCTTGTTGTGCAGAGTGTTCTCCAGCAAGATATAATTTATCATAATCAAAGATACGTTCGTGTAAATCATTCCAAAGCCCTTTATCTCTTGCCCCTTGACTATTCTCTTTTAGCCATGAATCTACTTGGTCAACTGTAATAGTTTCATTGTTTTCATCTAAGTGATAAGGATTAGAAAACGTAGGGAACTGATGGTTTTTTAAATTGTCAATTTTGTAGTTATTAATATTTTCCGACTCTAAATTCCCTTTAATTAAAGGTGAATAACCTCTAAAAACTTTATCGACTAACCTGTTTGTTACAGGACATAAAAACTCTTTTCCTGCTATTTCAAATTGAGTACTTTCAATAAAATCAAGAATATAACCGTCTCCATCAGACCGTAGAATTTTCTGCTGTAATGTTCTCCATATTTTTTCTAACAAGTCGTTGAGTTGATCTTCCCTTACTTCTGTAATATCATCTTTATCGTGCCAACCCAATCCTGCACAAATCAATAAGACTAGTCTAGATTGTGTTATGGACTGAGCGTTATAGAGTCTCCATTTTTTAGCATTTACAATTTCTGTGTTTGATGGATATATTAATTCAGAGCGATAAAATTTAGATGTAAACAATCGCATTGCATCATCAAAGGTGAAATTGAAATTATATCGTATAATATAATCTGCAGCTACTTTTAGTAAAGAGTGCCATTCATTTTTTAAAATGCCAAGTTTACTAGCAATATCAGGTAAGGCAGCATCATCTAACTTTGGATAAATGACGTTAACTAAGCCTAAGTTCTCTAAAGATCTTTCTCTAGGTATTCTACGAGCAAATTGATCATATAAAAGTGACTTAGCATATGTTTCATTTTCAATAGCTAGATTATTTCCTCGAGCCCCTTTTTTAAATAACGTTTTGAAATCATTTTTGTCAATGACATAGCTTATTATTTCTTTCCAGGATGATCGACTGTTTGATAAAGATCCTTTATTACCTGAGCTTATTCTTTCATTAATATCTGCAATATCTTTCTCTATTTTTTTCTTCATAAAAGCAGGGGCTTCATCTAACTGCTTTACATACATAGCTCTCGCTTGTAACAATTCATCATTGCTTGCATCAACCTGATTGTCTTTTAACTTTTTTAGAAGATAATGATACACTTGATAACGTATCCAGTCACTTTCACTATCGATATTAATTAGTGCTGAGATTTTTGCGGTTCCCTGCCTACTATCTGTAAATGAAATATACTTTCTACCGTTATATAAAGTTTTAGTGGATAGGTCTTTTATAGTGTCAGTTTGATCTAATACGATATCAGAAAGTATTCTGTTTGTAAACGCAGAGGAAATTCTAAAATGTATAGGATTATCATTTTGATTACTACAATGCGGACATATAGTATTATCTGTAAGTAAGAAATCATCACCACTTTTTATTTCGTTATTCTGGCTTACACGACAAGGAAAAAGTTTTTGATTTTTCGGATTTTGAGCTTGCTTGTTCTTTATAAGTCTTACTATATTTGTATTAACAGGCTCCTTAATTTGCTCTGTATTTTCATCATTAGTATCATCGATACTAAAAGCTTCATAGCCTACAGATGCTTTTTGAGTAACCGTGTCAGTACCATTAACACCTTTTACTCGTTCACCTTCTAACATCATATTCCCACAACTTCTACAGGCTACTAATTCCAGTAAAGGATGACCACACGAACACTTTTTACCAGCAATAGTGTACATAGTACCTAACGCCTTGTTAGGTTTTTGATCCTTATGTTTATCACAATTTGTATTAGTGCAGCAATAAACGCCACCTATTCCTCTTGTGAAAAAATGACCACGGACTGGTAATAAATTAGCACCTTTAATTTTCTGTTCGGCAAGCGTATCTATGATTTCTAATTGATCTAGTTTATTTGGTACATTAAAAAAATTTCCTATTTCACTTTGACTTATAACTTTTTCACCATTTTTGTTTAGAAATTTATCTCTTAATAGCTTGATATTGTGTTGTGATAATGTGCTTGACAAATCAGGAATATCTTTATTCTCAATTTGATTATTCACACGCTTACCAGTAATAACTTCTATCTGATCTGAAGGTATACCACATAAATCAGACATAAAATTTTTAAGAGTAACCGTATTTCCGCTTCCTACTGTTGCTGAAGTTATTGCAAACCTCAAGTCTTTAATATCAACTTCAAAAGCAGATACTACACGTCTTATAAGAAGTGCCATTTCAGCAGCTTTTGAGCCTGTCAATGTATGCGCCTCATCCAACAAAATCCATCTCAAAGTTCCCTTAGATTTTTCTAGAATCGGAACATCTGCATTACGTACCAACATATACTCAAGCATCGTTGGGTTTGTGAATAGAATCTGAGGTGGTGTTTCCCTTATCTGCTCCCTAGAAATAAGTTCTGGAAAAGCTTTATCCTTTTTCTCTTTACTACGTTCATTATTAGGTGTGTCTCCAGTTAATAAAGCATATTTAACTCCATTTAGAGCAGAACACCAAGCGTCCATTCTTTTTCTTTGACTTGCTATTAAAGCATTTAATGGGTAAAGAAAAATAGCATTTACACCTTCTTTATTTTTACTGTGCTCGTGTATATCATGAATAACAGGAAGCATAAAGCATTCTGTTTTTCCAGAACCAGTTCCAGTAGTCACAGCAATTGATTTTTTTTTATTCAGCAACACGTCCCAGCTTCTCAACTGATGTTTATATGGATGACGTGTTTTTGGAAACTGAAAATCTTTGTCTTTAATAGCATCCAGAGCATCAATAAAACGTTGCTTAAATACAGTTGAAGTTTCACCAAATGTTAATTTACCCTGCTCCCAAGGAAAAGTGTTTTGAAAAACAGCATCAGCCATAATGGGTTCTTGGGATAACAAGAATTTAAAATAATCTTGCATTTCTTTGTCACCGGTTGCCCAAAGTGAAAGAATAGCATCAGTTAATCTGTTTTCTGTTTTATTATAAAAATTTCTAAAATTCATAGTTTTAGCTTCTATTAAGAGCGTGTAAGATTATTTTATTGTAAAAATCAGGCTTAAGGTATTGACTATACTGAATATTTCTTCGTATCACTTCTCTTTTTTCATCGCCTGCCCACAGCGGAAAATCATTTTGTATATCATTAATAGACTCAGCAACTGCTATAGGAGATTGAATAAGCAGCCTTACCTGATTATGATCTTCTATTTGAATACTATAATGGCTAGTTATCTTAGGACTATTATAGGGTAACTCATCTAATACTCTGGCTCCTAATTGAGCTCTTAAATCTCTAATGTGGCTTTGAAGAACAGGCTCTACATCAACTTCAGAACCACTTATAATTCTAAATAAACTTTGCAAACCGTTATCTTCCATATAAGTAGAAACAATTTCAATTATATTATTATAATAATCATAACCAATTAATTCTGCTGTTTCGGTAATTGATTTTTCCCAATGGGTTTTTGTTACCCAGTGAAAACAGAAACCCAAATCTTTTTCCATCTCTGGTAACTCTTTCTGAATGTACTCAGTAAAATCAGACTGATTAATTCCTAAAAACAAAAAAGCCATAGAAGCAACTTCAGAACTACGTGATATTGCTCTTAACTGATCGAAAGTCGAAAAAGGAAGGTCATATTGAACACAAATATTGAAGTAAGTTAAAACTTGTTGCCAAGTATTTTGTAAAAAAGTCGTTTCTAATAATTCTTTATGGTAGTTCTCTATGCGTTCATTCTTGTCGACGCCTATAAAGAGGTCTCCAGTATTTACAAAGCGAGGCATTAATTGATTACCGTTTATTTTTGAAGAAAAAATGATAAATTGATTTGAAATACTTGTGTTAGGAATTGTGTAGGTATCCTCATTTTTTAAGAGAGAAATGATTTCAATTGATTTTGCTTTACAATTAACAGGGACGGCAAATAAATCAAGATTATCATTAGAATGAAATAAACGAACCTCTCTGAATAATTGATCTTGAATATTTAGCGTGTGACTAAATCCAGAAATACTATATCTCTTTTTATTTCTTCCTTCTGACAACTCAAGACATACACTATTTTTGAAATCCATAGCATCTGCTAGATAGAACAACCTTACGATTTCATCTTTAAAAGAAATAACGGGCTGGGTTGATTCCTTAATTTCTTTAGTGATTTTTACATCAGGCTTAAGGTTGTTAGTTATTTTAAGTAAAGTTTCATTATTATGTGTGCTTAGAATACGCATACCGTATAAGTTTGCTAGAGATAGTGGTTGATCTTCATTAATTATTTGGCCCTTACTGTCGGTAATTACCATACCCTGAAATGGGGAATTTAAATCGAAATACAATTTTTTTTGACCAGCACAACCTATGGAACATTTTACCGTAGTTGGGATTCTAGAGTACTCTGTATTTACCTGTAATTCGTAGCTATTTCCATTTTTATGTATTCCAATTAATTCAGATTCATATAGCTTACATTCAAAATATTCTAAATTTTGAAAATCTATGATTGCTGAGTGTATCGACTGACTTGAAAATCTAGTTTTTAGATTTCCAATGTTGAAAAAAATATCTTGCGCTATTAGATTACCTTTTTCAATTCTTAAATCAAAACAACCTGTTTTAATGTGCCTTAAACTGGAAACATCTTCCCAAGCCTCTTTTGAATTATAATTCCTAATACTAACTTTGTATTTACTTCTATTAATATCATATCCATCATCATCATATACCAATACTTTTGGCAAACCCTGAACAACTGGCATATTTGATTTTAACATCCAATTGGGCTGTTTACTTTGAATAGTCCAGTCAAAAGAATTGATACCGCTTAGATAGATTCGTTCAATATTATTTGAAAAAAGTTTGATTTCTCCTTCAAACGGTAACCAAGACATATTATGTTTGTGCAATAAAATTTCAGAGGATGGTAAATCACATCTCCAAGCACTTGGATACAAAACAGCTGCTTCTTCACTTGGAGCAGCATATCCTTTTAACATTCTCCATTCATCCTCACTAAACAAAGACCACAAGCTAGGCTCTTCCATATTCGGTGTTGTTTGAATAAAGTCTTTAAGTTCAATTTTTTCATCGTTGGCGATTACATAGGAATTAGGTGTTCCCATAGCGCTATTCCATTCTTGGTTATCTTGATTGTACCAGTCCGTTTTGTAATTATTATTAGCCATTTTACGAAAAATACAAATAAGACTATCATCTATAAAAAATTGATAAGATCTTTCTGTTGCTTGAATACCTAAAATATCACTCAATGCGTCTTTCTTATAAATATTGGCTAGACCAAGTCTTAAACTAATTTTAAACTCATTATTTTTCAGACTGAGTAACCAGTAGTTTTTAGGCTTTGATTGTCTGTCTTTTCTGGATAATGAAGCACGTTTTATTCTTAGGGAGCTCGATATTTCTTTGAGTGAATCTTCAGTATCAAGTAATTTATCATATTCACCATCATTATTTAGAATGGACTTTACTATTTCCAAGCAGTTTTCATAGATGGTATCATTTTGACTTGATTTAGGCAATAAGTTAATTATATTATTTTTAAAGATAAAATCTTCTATACTCTCTGGCTGCTCTTCCAAAACAGCCTCTAAAAACGCCTTATAATTCCCTTGATTATTTGATATATGTTTAAGGGGAAGTCCTCCTTGAAGTAAAAGCGTCTTAAATCGTAAAATGTTTTGCTTTTTAATCCACTTAACACCTAACATTTGAGCTCCTTTTACTGCGTATTCATAAAACTCCTGTTTATTTAATCGGTATTGAATGTTCCCCCCTAAGGATTCAAAAACTTCTTGTTTACTCGGTTTACCTCCGTCATAATTTTTCTTCCACCATTGAGCATAATAAAGTGCCACATCTCTAGGATCCAATGATAATGGTGGGTTAAAGCGTAATGTTTTAGTCAAATTACTTAACTCTTCTTCATTTAAAAAATACTTCCATAATGGTCTGCCATCATGTTTCGACAAGTTATGTTTGGCTAATAGAGAAGAGAAGAAATTCATTTTTTTAAATTAAAGTTTATCTTTTATATGATTTGAAGCAAATTTAAAATTTAAGTATGCGGTGTAAATGCACACCTGTTAATTGTAATAGTTTTGCATACCTATAGAATTTAATTTCATTTGCTGTTTTAATGTTTCAGGTTCTATGACTTCAACATCTTGACCATAAGACAAAAGTTGTTGGACTAATTCTTTATTAATGATTGATTGAAACCATATTTGGTCTTGTTTGTCATCTTCAAAAAACTCTTCGTAATCTGGATGAAAAGGTTTGGTTTTAAAATACTTTTCTCGCCCATTATAGAACCTTAAGACTACTTTTTCAATTGTGCCATCTTTGGGTCTTACCACACCTATCATCGTTCTAAAAAATACATCCCAATTTGTATCTGATTCTATATAAGTAGCTTCCTCAATAATTTCATAGCCCTCAAGCCTTTCATCTAATGGTATACTCCATTCTTTTATACCTCTTGAATGGTTTACACCAAACACAAACCACCTTCTATTGTACTGTTTTAGGATATGGGGATGGAATTCAAAAACTCTGGTTTTTTCTTCTTTAAAGCCCTTAGATATAATTTGCAATACTTGTTTCTTCTTAATTGCTAGATATAAAGGCTTAAGGTGTTTTATTCCTTTATATTCTTCGTTATGGTCGTAATACAAAATTCTAGAGGTGTCACTATCTTGTGTTTCTTCATCTTGAAACTTTATCAAGGCTTCTGCAAGTTTATCATACTTTGGGTGGTTTTCGAACCTTGTCAATAATTGTTGAGCTGCTTCTAATAAATAATATTCGTAATCCAATAAAGGTCGTTGAGCGATAGAAAAACTGCCATCAGTATATCTTAAAATTCTGATTTTTTCAGGTAAAGGAGCTCCGAATCCATTAATAGGATCTCTAAAAACCTTAATATCTTCTCTTAGTGTTCTTATTGATATTCCTTCCCCTGGATAAAATTCAGCAATACTTTGATTTACAACTTTGAGTAATTCATCAAATGAATAGGATTTATTGCGAAAGCAATAGTCTAAAACATTGTATCGCAGGTGTGCATGAGTACTGTTGGACATTAATTAACTTTGGTTTTGTAAAATACAAATTATAGAATAATATAAAACTATAATTCTATAAAAAAAACACTTAATTAACTGAATTATAGGTTATAGTGTAGGTTTTAAAAATGTCTTTATAATTAAAAAAAAGAAGTTGGCAGTAATTGGGTCTAAAGTATTGAATTAGGTTTACTAATATATTTTATGAGAACAAATAAATTTTCATTCTCTTTCATCAACATATAATTTCCAATCATAACCTAATATATCAATCAACTTGTCTAGCAATATGATTCTTTTTTTATCATACATTTTTTTGTCTTTGCGGTACTGATAGCGTTGTTTTCTAAGAAAATCTTTATCTGGCTGATTCAAATCTTCATACGAATTCAATTTATTTTCTAATAGTTTAATTCGCTCTTCAAAGGGATGAATGGATTCAAAATACTTAATTTTTTTCTTCCAATCTCGGTCTAAAAGCGGTATCAAAGATTCTAAACTATTAAACTCTTCTATTGGAAAAATCTTAGGGTTTTCATTATACTCGATTCTTTTTTTCCTTAAGATTTCTAATTGAGTTTTGTTAAGTCTTTTGTGAGCTTTTAGTCTTGCTTTAATATCTAAAAAATGTTGATTAAAGGGTTTTGCTTTTTTTAAAATTTTCTGCCATTCTTTCCAATCATAACCCAGCAATGATATTAGGTTATTTAATTTTTCAATAATATACTCATCCGTCAATTTACCCTCACTATATTGTATCCTTTTTAAGGATAAATATTTAGATTCAACTGGGGTTAGTTTTTCTCCAATAGTAAGTTTTTTCTTTATTTCGCTATAGCGGAAATTAAAATTTTCAACATCATAAGGTGTAACATAATCTACTGCCCAATCGCGTCCTATTACAGGTATTATACTATCAAGTTTTTGTTTTTCCTCTGCATTAAAATTATTTTCATTGGCCTTGAAAAGTTTTCGTTGAATCAGTATCCAATCTCTAAAACGATCAGGAAGGTCGTTATACTCTAAACCTGCTTTTTTAATCTCTTTTATATAATAATCAAAGGTTTTTTGCTCTCTTATAACCTCAAGACTTGTCTTTTGCCATGGCACATCCAACAAATCATTAAGTTCATTTAGCTTTTCTATTTCGTGTTTTTTAAACGATTTAGTGCCCTTAGTGTACTTTCTCCTA
>CALLIG010000221.1 GCA_938009735.1 uncultured Flavobacteriaceae bacterium | reverse complement strand
CCCCATTGGGCATTACGAACAGAGATTGGTTACGAAGCACCAATTTTTTCAGTTTTCGAAGAAGGAGATGATGGGCTTGAAATCCGAGCTATAACAACCACCAATAAATATCCAGTTTTTATTCCAGTACTATCCTTAGAGCCTAGATGGTATTACAATTCTAAAAAAAGGCAAGGTAATAGTAAAAATATCTTTCATAATAGCGGTAAATATGCTTCCATTCGATTTAGTTATTATCCTAAAATATTACAATATTCTCCATATAGAATTAACGCACCTGAAACTGGAATTTTCATTATTTCAACTTGGGGTATTCGTCGTAATATCAGTTATCGATGGAATTTCGAACTCGGCGCAGGGTTCGGTATTGATGTGCTCAACCCTTTTCTAGAAGTAAGAGACAACTATGAACAATATATTCATGATTTTATGTTCAACGTGCATTTAAGAATTGGTTATAAATACGGAATGAAAGGTTTTTAAAGAAAATTAAATATTTAAATACAACAACCTAAGACCAGTTTGATTCTTCCCATTTTTATGCTGTTATTTTCCCTATTTTTATAGAGTAACCTTTTATTACTTGCAAAATGTATAAAATCGCCACCGCCACAGTACTCCTGAGTTTTGTTTTGTTTTCCTGTAAAAATGATTCAAACGAGAAAACATCCGAAGAAACTAATAAAGAAATTGCATTCAACCTTCCTGAAGGTTTTGTTCTTGAAGATCTCTATCAACCTAGTGAAAACGAACAAGGTTCATGGGTTTCATTAGCGCAAGGGCCAAACGATGTAATATATGCTTGTGACCAATATGGCAAAATCTACTATTTCAATGCTCCAGCAATTGATCAACAACTGCAATCAAAAGATGTCAAAGCACTTGACTTAGAAATTGGTGAAGCACATGGCATGATGTGGGCTTTTAACAGCCTTTATGTAGCAGTTAACAAAAGATGGAAAGATGATGTGCCTGATGAGGAGGAAAACGGTAGCGGTATTTATCGAATTACTGATAATAACCACGATGGCATGTTAGATAAAGTAGAGATGCTTCTTAAACTTGATGGTGCAGGTGAACATGGCCCACATAGTTTTGTGCTTTCTCCTGATGGAAAAGAAATTTATTTCATTGCTGGCAATCATACTTTAATTCCTGATTCTGTAAAAGACAAAAGTCGACTGCCAACAAATTGGGGAGAAGACAATTTATTTGAGCCTTATTTGGATGCACGAGGACACGCCAATGATATTAAAGCGCCAGGCGGATGGATTTGTAAATTCAACCCCGAAGGATCTGCATGGGAGCTTATCTCTGCCGGGTATCGTAACCCTTTTGATATGGCCTTCAATCAAGATGGAGAACTTTTCGCATATGATGCAGATATGGAATGGGATATCGGGATGCCTTGGTACCGCCCAACCCGAATTTGCCATGTGACTAGTGGTAGTGAATATGGCTGGCGAACAGGTTCTGGTAAATGGCCCGCTTATTATCCAGACGGACTTCCAGCAATACACAATCTAGAGCAAGGTTCGCCAACTGCGGTTCTTTCTGGAGCTGGACTAAATTTTCCTGGGAGTTATAAAAATGGAATTTTCGTAATGGATTGGAGTTTTGGAACCTTATATTTTGCCGATCTAAAACCAAAAGGAAGTAGTTATACCGCAGAACGAAAAGAATTTTTATCGGGTACTCCCCTCCCCTTAACGGATATGATAGCTGGTGCCGATGGTAATTTATATTTTGCATCTGGTGGACGGCGTATTGATTCACATTTGTTTAGACTTCGATATACAGGGTCCGATTCAAAAGAAGCTGTGGTAAATTCAGATACAACAACTGAAAGTTTACGCACCTTAAGACATAGCCTTGAAAAATATCATTCAGAAGTATCTGCAGATGCAATTCCCTTAGCATGGGCGAATCTTGATCATGAAGATGTACACATTCGATATGCGGCGAGAATTGCTTTAGAGCATCAACCCGTTGATCAATGGTATTCAAAATTTCTAACTGAAAAGGAATCAAAAAAAATTATCGAAGCTAGTATCGGACTTGCCAGACAAGGGGATAAATCAATGCAATCAAAAATTCTTACAAAACTAAATCCGATAACATTTGAAACCCAATTGACACAACAACGATTGAATTTACTAAGAAGTTACGAATTGCTTTTTATACGCATGGGTGAACCTAATACCGCAGATAAAGCAGTAACAGCTCGGAAATTAAAATCTTATTTCCCTCATGATAGTAACGAAATAAACCGTGGACTTGGGCAATTACTACTCTACCTAGATGCAGATGGGGTTACAGAAGGCCTAGTAGATTTACTCGATAAGCATACCAAAGAAGGCACAACACTTTCAAAAGATTTCTTATCTCAAGAAATCACCGAAAGAAGTGAGCAATACGGGCCATTAATTCGTGAAATTTTAGCTAAAATGCCACCGAGTGAGGCTATCTATTACGGAGTGCTTCTAAGCCATGCCGAAAAAGGCTGGACTAAAGATTCACGTGAAAAATATTTTAGTTGGTTCTATGATGTATTAAATGCCAAAGGAGGATTGAGTTTTAAACCAGGAATGGAAAACATTCGATTGGCAGCTATGAATAATGTACCAGATGATGAGAAAGAATATTTTCAAGAAATGTCTGGTGTTTATTCTCCAGCTTCAGCAATCGCCGACTTACCACAACCAATTGGGCCTAGTCAACAATATAGCGCACCTGGGTTACGCGATAAAGTTTGGGGTGATGAACTTAAAGAATATACCGTAGATTTTGAAAAAGGCAAACGTGCCTTTCAAGCCGGTATGTGCGTGATGTGTCACCGAATGCGTGGTGAAGGGG
>CALLIG010000220.1 GCA_938009735.1 uncultured Flavobacteriaceae bacterium | reverse complement strand
TGTTCATTGGGGATTTCGCCGTCTAGTATGGCTTCCTTGATTGCTTCTTTTAAAATTCCAATTTCTTTTGAAGGCTTTAAATTAAAAATTTTCATGATTTCTTCTCCTGAAACTGGAGGCTGAAAATTTCGTACATGATCTCGCTCTTCAACTTCTTGAATTTTTTGTCTAACGAGCTTGAAGTTATTCTTGTATTTTTTTTGCTTTTTAGCATTTTTTGTTGTGATATCTGCTTCACAAAGAGTCATTAGATCTTCTACATTATCACCAGCATCAAAAACTAACCTTCGTATTGCCGAATCTGTTGCATAATCTTCTGCCAGAACAATAGGTCGTGAGCTCATCATCACCATTTTCTGAACGAACTTCATTTTATCATTCAAAGGCATGCGTAAACGTTTGAATAATTTATACACCATTTTAGAACCTACAAACTCATGCCCATGAAAGGTCCAACCTAGTTTTTTATGAAATTTTTTTGTTGGCGCTTTACCGATATCGTGCAACAAAGCTGCCCATCGCAGCCATAGGTTGTCTGTAGTTGCACAAATATTATCAACAACTTCGAGGGTATGCCAAAAGTTGTCCTTATGACGCTGACCTTCAATTTCTTCTATGCCTTGTAAAGCAACTAATTCAGGTAATATATATGGTAATAATTCTGTTTTATGAAGTAAAGAAAACCCTAGCGATGGTGTTTTACTGGCGATAATTTTATGCAATTCATCAACAATGCGTTCTTTAGAAATGATTTTTATGCGCTCTTTGTTTTTGGTAATGGCTTGCAAAGAAGCTAATTCAATTTGAAAGTCTAGTTGGGTCGCAAAACGAATTGCACGCATCATTCGCAATGGGTCGTCAGAATAAGTTATATCTGGCTGTAAAGGTGTTCGTATTATTTTTTTTTCTAAATCAGAAACCCCTTCAAAAGGGTCAATCAAGTCTCCAAAGTTGTCATTGTTTAATGAAAGGGCTAGAGCATTAATTGTAAAATCACGTCTGTTTTGATCGTCTTCTAAAGTACCATCTTCAACTACTGGTTTTCTACTGTCACGATGATAACTCTCTTTACGGGCCCCAACAAATTCAAGCTCAATGCCTTTATGTTTTAGCATAGCTGTTCCAAAATTTTTAAAAACGGATACTTGTGGTTTGTTTGGTAGTAATAATGCTACTTTTTGCGCAAGTTCAATTCCACTACCAATCGCAACAACATCAATATCTTTTGCGGTTCCTCTTTGCAACAGGAAATCACGTACAAAACCACCTATTACATAGCATTCAATGTTGAGTTCTTTTGCCGCTTGACCTAGTGTTTTAAAAATAGGGTTTTGAAGTGCCTCTTGAAAATTTTGCTGCATTATTCTCTTATCACTTTAACAGTTCCATCATTGCCTAATTTGATAATTGTTGATGGGGTGCTAGTTGTGTTATTTTGCTCCAAATTTACTACATAGTCAACACCTTTTATAATAGCGTTTGAGATTTCTGTAAAATTTTTAGGTGTAGGTTGTCCTGATATGTTCGCAGATGTTGATACTAAAGGCTTTTTGTATTTGTTGATTAAATATTGACAAAATTGGTCCGTAGCTACGCGAATACCCAAGGTATTATCATCGGCAACTAAATTTTTAGCGATTCCTTTTGGCTGATCATATATAATAGTTATTGGTTTGGTGGCTAAGTCAATAAGATCATAAGCCACTTCAGGCACCATTTCAATATGTTTTTCAAGCATGAAATCATTTGCAACTAAGCAGATCAATGCCTTGCTATCTTCTCTTTGTTTTAGCTTATATATTTTTTGAACTGCTTCTGCATTAGTTGCATCGCAACCAATTCCCCAAACAGTATCTGTAGGGTATAGAATTAGCCCCCCATCTTTTAAAACCGAAATTGCTTTGTTTATTTCTTTTGTCAAAATTGATCGTAATTATTTGATAAGACAAAAATAGGTTTTCCGTCGGGTAAAATTCTTGTACGTTAGTAAATAATATTATGGTTGAATTTTTTAATAATAGGGAAGATGTATTCAATTATAGCCCCAAGGCGTTATCATCAGTAGAAGTATTCCATTCTTTTACTGGCGTTTGCCAATCACCATATCTGTAGGTCAAATAACCATCTGTATCTTCAGGAATAGGATAATCTTTGTTTTGGAAAAGTACAGTTTTAAAACTCTTATAAAAATGAACGGGAACATATTTTGTTTTATTGTCAATTTCCCAAAAAGTCTTATCGTTATGGGTGTATTTAACAAAAACATCAAGACAAACTTTTCCTTTTAAAAGTCCAAAAAAGCGTCTGTTCCGAATTTTGATCATTCTTAAATCTCCTTTTTTAAACTCAGAACTCGTAATACTAAAGCGACGTTCACGGATTCTAAATCCATTTAGTTTAAGTTCTTTTATTAAAGCAGATAGTTTTGAAACTTCAGAAGCATGAAGGGATATATCTACATCATCATCCCATGGAAGCAATCGATTTTCACGTCTTATGCCAAGCAATGTTCCGCCCTCTAGCCAATACGAGATTTTATTTTTTTCAAAAATGGCTGATACAGAAGCCAAAAGTTTTTCTGCTTCTACTAAATTTTCTCCTTCTAAGGTGATGTTGTATGCCATTTTATCTGGTGTATACTATTTTAAATCCTTTCTTAACCTATTTAATTCTTTATATCTATTGTAAACTCCTAAAGCATTTAAGTATGATATAATCATTCCTTTTTTTCCATCAAGAAAACCAAACCTTAAAACATAATGGTTAAAGAATTTATAAAAAGGTCTGAAAATAAAATGATACAAATTAGGGTCGTAATTTTTC
>CALLIG010000219.1 GCA_938009735.1 uncultured Flavobacteriaceae bacterium | reverse complement strand
TGCGTCACTAGCATTAGCAACTTGCATAAAACAGAAACTTATTAAACCGAACAAAAGTCCTTTTGTAAATAACTTCATTTTGAAACTTGATTAATTGGAAAAGTAATACGTTCAACTTTTCTAATACCTTAATATATAATCAACGCTTATCAGGGGTTCTTATTGCTAGAAATCTAATGAAATATTTCTTTGAAAGTCCTATTACTAATAGGGGAGTAGCTATTAAATGGAATACAATAAATGAGAACAAAACGAATTAGAAAAAAGAAATGTTTTAAACGAGGGAATTATACACAGCTATGAATCTTCTTAGAAAAAAAATAAACTTGTCAATAAAATCGATGAACTACATACTTAAAATTGACAATAAAATCACTTTACAAAGTCATACGTCGATTTCACAACAAATTTTAGATGATACACCACAATTTATTGTTTTGAGCGAACGTTATAAATATGTTTACCGGAGTAATTAAGAAACCAAATCTTCTTAATTCGTATTGTAAAATTAATAATTCAAACCAACGCCGACATATGTTATATGATACCTACGGGGAAGAATACCTAAGCTTCCTACAAGAATTAAACGAAATATTAAGTGTAAACGAATTAGTGGAATTAGATTATATGTAATCGAAACCCCATCATCTTTAAAACCCAGATCTATGTCAAATCGAAAAGCAGACAATGCAGCCTACATGAATTTCATTGAAAGTTTAAATGAGATTCTAACAGATTCAGAAATTAGCAAATTGAGTTATTCTTAATAACACTTTATTGCAAATAAAAGCGCCCCGATATTTATATCAGGGCGCTTTTTTTATGCTTTAAGAATAATAGTTTATCCTAAATAGGTCTTCAATAATTTGCTTCTTGAATTATGACGCAGCTTACGAATTGCCTTTTCACGTATTTGACGCACACGCTCACGCGTTAAATCAAAAGTCTGACCAATCTCTGCTAAAGTCATTGATTGTTGATCTCCTATACCGTAATACAGTTTTACAACATCTGCTTCTCGTGGAGAAAGTGTTTCTAAAGCTCTAACTATTTCTGTGTTTAATGACTGTTGCATTAACTCTTTGTCCGGTCTTGGTGATTCACCTGAACGAAGTACATCGTATAAGTTTGAATCTTCTCCTTCACGTAATGGCGCATCCATAGAGACATGTCTCCCTGAATTTTTCATGGACTGCTTTACTTCGCTAACGGTCATTTCCAATTCTTTTGCAATCTCCTCAGCGGAAGGCGGGCGCTCATGAGCTTGCTCTAAATATGAAAATGTCTTTTTAATTTTATTAATAGAACCAATTTTGTTCAAAGGCAAACGAACAACTCTTGATTGCTCAGCTAATGCTTGTAGTATGGACTGACGAATCCACCATACGGCGTAAGAAATAAATTTGAATCCACGAGTTTCATCAAAGCGTTTTGCAGCTTTAACGAGACCTAAGTTACCTTCATTGATTAAATCTGGTAATTTTAATCCTTGGTTCTGATATTGTTTTGCTACAGAAACCACAAAACGTAAATTGGCCGTTGTTAGTTTTTCAAGGGCCCATTGATCACCTTCACGAATGCGCTGTGCTAATTCTACTTCTTCACTTGCATTAATTAGATCTATTTTACTTATATCTTGCAAGTATTTGTCTAATGATTTTGATTCTCTATTAGTTACTTGCTTGATAATTTTTAGTTGCCTCATATGTCTTTAGTGTTTGGAAATTCGATTGAAACTTCATAATACATTTTTATCCCGTCTTTTCCAAAGGTATCTCACTTTTGTTATACATAATTTATTATAAAACCCTACTTTTATTGGGCTTAGAGCTGTTTTAATAATTTGCATTTGAAAGCGTTTCCCCTTACCAAATTTGTAGGTTTAAATGAATAAGAGAACAGTATTTCTAATTTATTAGCACAAGATTGTTTTATGTGCGTAAAGTAGTATTGTTAATTCAACTTCATATCCTATTTTTGAGAATCAAATCCTAACAATGAGTAAAAGAGCCCTTCAAAAATATATCAAAGACCTAAAAAAGAAGGAGTTAGAAGAACAGTTACTTGATTTATATATGCGTTTTCCTGTGGTGAAGGAGTATTATGATTTTGCTTTTAATCCGAAGGAGGACAAATTAGTCCAAGCTGCAAAAACCAAAATCGCTAATGAATACTTTCCTGTTAAAAGAAAACGTCCGAAAGCTAGACGTTCCGTTGCTCAGAAATTTATAAAACATTTTAACAAATTGGGCGTAGAACCCCATTTAGTGATTGATGTTATGCTATTCAATTTGGAAATAGCACAATCTTTTTCAGCAGATCGAAATGTGCCAGATTCCTTTTTTAAAAGTATGTCAAACTCATTCACAGAGGCAGTTCATTTTGTTTCGGTAAACGGACTACTGCCTGATTTTAAGGAGAGAATAATCAAAATATATACCACAACCCAAGATCAACATTGGCCCTTTGAAGAGGAGTTTTCTAGAGCATTAGATAGTATTGATTAGTAAACAGTAA
>CALLIG010000218.1 GCA_938009735.1 uncultured Flavobacteriaceae bacterium | reverse complement strand
TTCAGAGGCTATAAAAGAACACCCGGAGTTGGTGAAGAAATATATGGGTACTGTTGTGCCACAAAAAGATAATTTTTATGCTGCTCTAAATTCTGCGGTATTTACAGATGGTTCTTTTTGTTATATACCAAAAGGGGTAAGATGCCCAATGGAACTATCTACGTATTTTAGAATTAATCAAGCAGGTACAGGTCAATTTGAGCGTACGTTGCTTATTGCAGATGAAGATAGTTATGTAAGTTATTTAGAAGGTTGTACCGCTCCTTCTAGAGATGAAAATCAATTACACGCAGCTGTAGTAGAGCTAATTGCTCTAGATGGTGCCGAGATAAAATATTCAACCGTTCAAAACTGGTTTCCTGGTAATAGTGAGGGTAAAGGTGGTGTTTTTAACTTTGTTACGAAAAGAGCTATTTGCGAGAAAAACGCTAAAGTTTCTTGGACTCAAGTTGAAACAGGTTCGGCAGTAACATGGAAATATCCTTCTTGTATTTTGAAAGGAGATAATTCTATCGGTGAATTTTATTCTATTGCTGTAACTAATAATTATCAGCAAGCAGATACAGGTACCAAGATGATCCACTTGGGAAAAAATACCCGTAGTACGATTATCTCAAAAGGTATTTCTGCTGGTAAATCTCAGAACAGTTACCGTGGTCTAGTACAAGTAGGCTCAAGAGCTGATAATGCTCGTAACTTTTCACAATGTGATTCTTTGTTGATGGGTGACGAATGTGGTGCGCATACGTTTCCGTATATCGAAGTAAAAAACAAATCTGCTCAAATAGAGCATGAGGCAACCACAAGTAAAATTGGGGAAGACCAAATATTCTATTGCAACCAGAGAGGTATTGATACTGAGAAAGCAATTGCTTTAATCGTAAATGGTTTCAGTAAAGAAGTATTGAACAAACTCCCAATGGAATTCGCTGTAGAAGCGCAAAAACTTTTAGAGATTAGTCTAGAAGGCTCTGTAGGTTAAATTAGAAATGAAAAGTTGAAAATGAAAAATTTTGTTTTATCTCTGCTTATTCTTTCAATAGTTGCTTGTAAAGAGACTAAAAAAGAAAGTGCAGACACGATTTCTGCTTCTGAAGAAGTTCTAAAACCAGAAGTAAAACTCTACACTTTTGATGGTGGTACTGTTATGGTGAACAATCTAGAATTGTTCTCTCAAGACACTACATATCATGGTCAAACAAAAGAGTTTTCTGATGCATTTTATGTAATTAGTCATCCTGATGGAAATTTAATGTGGGATGCCGGCCTTCCTGAAGGTTTGATCGGTTTAGCTGAGCCCTTTACAGATCCTAGTGGTGCATTTACAGTTTCGCGAAGAGATTCAGTAGTGAGTCAATTGAAATCCATAGGAATGGAAATTGATGATATTAAATACATCGCACTATCACATACTCATTTTGACCATAGTGGTCATGCGAATCGATTTAAGAATTCCACTTGGTTAGTACAAGAAGTAGAATATGATTCAATTACAAGTGTAACATCACAAGTAGCGAATGCAGATAATTATAATGCTATTAAAGAACTGACCAAGACAAAAAAACTTAACGGTGATTTCGATGTTTTTGGTGATGGTAGTGTTATTATTAAATCAATGCCGGGTCATACACCAGGGCATCAAGTATTATATGTTGATCTAGCCGAAAACGGTCCGATTATGTTAACTGGAGATTTATATCATACCTATGAAAATAGAGAATTCAAGAGAGTTCCTATTTTTAATTTTGATCTAGATCAAACTTTAAAAAGTATGGATGCTTTTGAAGCTTTTGCAAAAGAAAAGAATGCAAAAGTATATTTACAACACCAAAAAGAAGATTTTAATAAAATGCCTAAGGCACCCGAATATTTAAAATAAGAAGTATGCTTAAGATCAATGATTTGCACGCAAGTGTAGAGGATAAGGAAATTTTAAAAGGAATTAACCTTTCAGTAAATGCAGGTGAAGTTCATGCAATCATGGGGCCAAATGGTTCGGGTAAAAGCACCTTGGCTTCTGTAATTGCAGGAAAAGAAGAATTTGAAGTTACCAAAGGTAGCGTCGTTTTGAATGGTGAAGATTTAGAAGATGATTCACCTGAAGATAGAGCTCATAAAGGGGTGTTCTTGTCTTTTCAGTATCCGGTAGAGATTCCAGGAGTATCAGTAACTAACTTTATGAAAACAGCTATTAACGAGTCACGTAAAGCTAGAGGTCAAGAAGATATGCCAGCGAAAGAAATGTTGAAATTGATTCGTGATAAGTCAGAGATGCTTGAGATCGATCGTAAGTTCTTATCTAGATCTTTAAACCAAGGTTTTTCAGGTGGAGAAAAGAAAAGAAACGAGATCTTTCAAATGGCGATGTTAGAGCCAAAATTAGCCATCTTAGATGAAACTGATTCAGGTCTTGATATTGATGCTTTACGTATCGTAGCAAACGGAGTCAACAAATTAAAGAGTAAAGACAACGCGGTAATTTTAATTACGCACTACCAACGTTTGTTAGAGTATATCGTACCTGATTTTGTTCATGTATTACACAATGGAAAAATCGTAAAATCTGGAGGCAAAGAATTGGCTCTAGAGCTTGAAGCAAAAGGTTACGATTGGATTAAAAATGAGGCAGTAGTATAATACAGTAAACAGTACCAGTAGGCAGTATTACTGCTAGCTGCAACTGCCAACTGCTAACTAATAAAGCATGGATTTAAAAGATAAATTAGTTTCTTCCTTCATCGCGTTTGAAAACAATGTAGATGTCGAACATTCGGTGCATGATGTGCGAATTGAGGCTATGAAGAATTTTGAAGTAAAAGGTTTTCCGTCAAAAAAAGAGGAAGCTTGGAAGTACACTTCATTGAATAGCATACAAAAGATTGATTTTAGCATTTTTCCAAAACAAGAAAATACGCTAGAATATAAAGATGTAAAGAAGTATTTCATACACGATATTGACACTTATAAAATCGTTTTTGTTGACGGTGTTTATAGTTCTCACTTATCAGAAACTACACATGACGGGGTTGATATTTGCTTGATGAGCTCTGCTTTAACAAAGCCGATGTATAAGCAGGTTGTTGATGTGTACTTTAATAAAGTAGCGTCTAAAGATGAGTCTTTAACAACATTGAATACAGCTTTTAGTAGAGAAGGAGCATATATCTATATCCCGAAGGGGAAAATGCCAAAAAAACCAGTTGAGATTGTTCATTTTGCAACGGGTACTGAGGCTTCATTAATGCTTCAGCCACGTAATTTGATTGTTGTTGAAGAGAATGCTGAACTTCAGGTGATCGAGAGACACCAAAGTTTGACTTCTAATGAGGTTTTAACTAACTGTGTTACTGAGATCTTTGCGGCTAAAAGCGCGAACGTTGATTATTATAAGATCCAGAATGATTCGGCTACTGCTTCACTTATTGACAATACTTACATTGATCAAAAGAGCAAGAGTTTTGTAAATGTGCATACCTTTTCTTTCGGTGGAAAGCTAACACGAAACAACCTGAACTTCTTCCAGAATGGAGAGTATATGGATTCTACCATGAAAGGAATTACCATTCTTGGAGAAAAGCAACATGTTGATCATCATACCTTAGTTCATCATATTGAGCCGAATTGTGAAAGCCACCAAGATTACAAAGGCATTTATGGTGACAGTTCTACAGGGGTTTTTAATGGAAAGATTATCGTTGATAAACTAGCTCAGAAAACCAATGCTTTTCAACAGAACAACAATATTCTTATTAGCGATAAAGCATCTATAAATACGAAGCCGCAGTTAGAGATTTTTGCAGATGATGTAAAATGTTCTCACGGTTGTACTATTGGTCAATTAGATGAAGATGCAATGTTCTATTTGCAATCGCGTGGTATTCCAGAAAAGGAAGCACGTGCTTTGTTGATGTATGCATTTGCTAATAACGTTTTAGAAAGTGTTCGAATTCCAGAATTAAAAGCAAGAATCAATAAGCTTATAGCTAAAAAATTAGGAGTTAATTTAGGATTTGACTTGTAAACTATCTATTTAAAATATTATTAAAAGCTTCTTTCTCATATCTTAAGAAAGAAGCTTTTTTTTATGCATTAAAAATCGAATTCCGTTTTTAACGAAATATTATTTGTTTGAAATCGTTTAAAAACTTTAAACTCTATCCACGTCTATTGGTTATGAAAAACATATATATAACGACTTTTATACTGGCTTTTTTTTGTTCAAGTATGTATGCACAAGAAGTGAAAATTGGTGCTAAGGCTGGTTTGAACATATCTACAATTGCTGGAGATGTACCAGAAAGCTATAATCCTAGATTAGCTTATCATTTTGGAGGATTTGCAAATATTCCTATATCAGAAAGCATTTCGCTTAATCCTGAATTACTTTATTTCTCTATAGGCAATACCTTTGATTATAGTATTGAGAACTTCGACGCATTAGATCCGAATATAAATACTTCATTCAAAACGGCGCAAAGAGCAAATTTTTTGGCGGTTCCAGTAAATTTCAGATATAATTTTACCGATCGTTTTGGTTTGGATTTTGGCCCTCAGGTAAGTTTTTTGCTGAATACTTTTGACAAAATAAAAGAAGCAACTTCGGTTGACCCCATTTTTGTAGAAGACAGAAGACTCTCAGGAAATTTCAGGCCAGACTACGGAGTCAATTTAGGACTTACATTTTCGCCAAATGATAAAATAAATGTTCAATTAAGATATTATCAAGGACTTAAAAACCTTACCAATGGTGATTTTTTCCCTGATGATAGAAGCTCTAATGTAGCACTTCAACTATCTGTAGGCTACGCTATTTTTTAACTAGAAAGAGTATATTTATGAATATGAAAAAGATATTCTCAACGCTATTTCTAGTGCTTTGCATAGGAACAATATCTAAAGCCCAAGAAACCCATTTTGGCGTAAAAGCAGGCTTGAACTATTCTTCAATAATTGGTGATCTAACACAGGGAATCAAATTTCGTTTTTCAGGTCATGCAGGTGTATTTCTTGAAGTAAAATATTCTGATAAATTTTCTTTTCAGCCTGAACTACTATATTCTTCGCAAGGCTTTCAATTTAGTTCAGATTTAGCAACAATACAAAATGGAGGATTTATCTCAGATCAAAATGATATTAGAACTAACGTTCAATTTAATTTTTTGACGATTCCTATAGTTACCAGATTTGCCTTAAACGATCGTTTAAGCTTAGATTTTGGACCACAAGTTGGTTTTCTTTTGAATCAGGTTACAAAGATCAAATATTTAGATCAACGTGATGACACTATTCCTGATAATCGTTCTTCAGTTGCAGGAGATTTTCAATTAGATTATGGTGCAGTAGCTGGTTTGTCTTATGAAATTAATGATGAATTTTCAGTAGAACCAAGATTTTATATCGGACTGAGAAATCGACTAAACGGCTTAGGTGGAGATATTCAAAATTATAATGTTGCCATTCAAGTTTCTGTAAACTACGCGATAAATTAACCTTAAAATTGGTAATTCCAAGTCAATCAAAATGTGATTTCAACAGGATAGTAAGTATCTTTGTAAATCAACGCAATTGCTATGCTAGATGTACTTAAAATCCGAAAAGACTTTCCCATTTTAAACCGAGAGGTGAATGGTAAACCTTTGGTTTATTTTGATAATGCTGCCACTTCACAAACACCGCAACATGTAATAGATGTTATTGTAGATTATTATCAAAACTACAATGCAAATATCCATAGAGGTGTACATACCTTGTCACAAGAAGCTACTGATAAATACGAGCAGGCACGTGCTATTATTCAAAAGCATTTTAATGCGGCTAAAGCTCATGAGATCATTTTGACTTCAGGTACTACGCATAGTATCAATATTGTTGCGAATGGGTTTTCATCCCTTTTAGAAAAGGGAGATGAAATTTTGGTTTCAGCTTTGGAACATCATTCAAACATTGTGCCTTGGCAGATGTTATGTGAGCGAACCGGAGCGATTTTGAAAGTGATTCCTATGAATCAAGAAGGAGAGCTTTTGATGGATGTCTATGATGAACTCCTTTCAGACAAAACAAAACTGGTTTTCTGTAATCATATTTCAAATGCACTAGGAACGATAAATCCTATTGAAGAAATTATTGATAAAGCACATAAAGTAGGTGCTGCAGTTTTAATTGATGGGGCTCAAGCAGCGCCGCATGTAAAAGCAGATATGCAAGCGCTTGACGTTGATTTTTACACCATTTCTGCACATAAAGTTTGTGGACCAACAGGCGCTGGAATGCTTTACGGAAAAGAAGAGTGGTTAAATAAATTACCACCTTATCAAGGTGGTGGTGAAATGATTGCTGAGGTAACCTTTGAGAAAACAACTTATGCTGATTTACCACATAAGTTTGAAGCAGGCACTCCGAATATATGTGGAGGAATAGCTTTCGGAGCAGCTCTTGATTATATGAATGCTATCGGTTTCGATGAAATTGAGTCTTACGAAAATGAACTTTTAGCATATGGGACTGCGAAGCTTTTAGAAATTGAGGGACTTAAAATTTACGGTACTACTGCTAACAAAACTTCTGTTATATCTTTTAATATTGAAGGCGTACACCCTTATGATATGGGTTCTATTCTTGACAAGTTAGGAGTAGCCGTTCGTACAGGTCACCATTGTGCACAACCTATTATGGACTTTTTCAAAATTCCTGGTACAGTTCGAGCTAGTTTTAGTTTTTATAATACTAAAGAAGAGATAGATACTCTTGTTGATGGTGTAAGAACAGCAATGAAAATGTTGTCTTAAGACTTTTGGTTGGATTAAATTCTTCAAAAAAATAGTTTGTTGATAACTTTTGTAAGCCTTAACCTACTTTGATTTGCAGGGTTGCGACGGCAAACAGGAATTCTTAGTCTGTTATAAATTTAACCGTATGCTAAAATATTGTTAAAAAAATACTATCTTCTGCAATAGTATTAACCATTAACACATTAATTATATGAAAAAAGTATTTCTAGGTCTTTCCTTTTTGTTTTTAGGTTTAGCTTCATGTGAAAATGAAGAAAGTTTAAATATTGAAGAAAGTCAATCCCCCCAGGAAGTTGCAGTAGATATGAGTGATTTTTCACTTTATTCTGAAGACGATTCTACAACAGGTAAATCAGCCAATGGATCTGATAAATGCGTAACGATGAAAAGTTTAGAATATCGTTTAGCAAAGAACAAAGGACTTGCTAAGAAAATGTATGACATTGAGTACAATACAAGAAAAGCAATAGCCCTTAAAAAAGGAGGTAACAAACCAGGCGGCGGTAACGGAGGAGGAGGCGATCCTACCCCAGATCCAATTTATACAGGTGCAATTACTATACCTGTGGTAGTAAATATTTTGGAAGCTAGCTCAGGTGACGTTTCACAATCGCAAATCACATCACAAATAGCTATTTTAAATCAAGATTTTAATGATAATAATCCAAATTCAGGTGGGGTACCTAGCGCTTTCTCAGGGCTAGTATCTGATTTGAACATAACTTTTACTTTATCAGCTGTTGTTCGTAAGACTTCTTCTAGAACATCGTGGGGTACCAACGATGCTATGAAAGATCCTTCTCAAGGAGGTATCGCAGCAACTAGCTCAAGTAATACATTAAACCTTTGGGTTTGTGAGATTGGTGGTGGTATTTTGGGTTATGCACAATTTCCAGGTGGCGCATCTGCTACTGATGGAGTAGTGATAGGTTCTGATTACTTTGGTAATAATTCAGCAGGCGGAATTTATGGAAAAGGTAGAACAGGAACGCATGAGGTAGGACATTGGTTAAATCTTCGTCATATTTGGGGAGATGGTAGATGTAATAGAGACGATTTCGTTTCAGACACACCGACATCAGATAGAGCCAATTATAATTGCCCAACCTATCCAACAGTTCATTGTCGAACAACAGATATGACTATGAATTATATGGACTATGTGCAAGATGATTGTATGTATATGTTTACCAATGGTCAAAGTGATAGAATGAGAGCATTATTTGTAGCTGGTGCATCAAGATCAGGCTTTGTAAACTAAGATTCTTAAATTTTATATAAAAAGGCACCCACTTGGGTGCTTTTTTTGTACCATTAACTTAAATCTATACGATATGAATAATTTTTTATACGTTGTTATTTTCTTGACTTTGAATGGTGGATGCAATCAATCAAATGAAATACAAGAAGACGTATTCGAAGTGTCATACGAAGCTAATACTAGAGGGTCTAGTTATTCTTGCATTCTAACAAATAAGAGTATTAAAATAAGCTCACAGGGTTTAGATAGTAAAACTAGAACAGAAGAGATGAATAAAGAAGATTGGAATTCTCTTATAAAACTTATTAACGCGTTGAATCTAAATGACCTAGAGGGTTTTACGAATTCAAGCAATGATTTTGCTCTAGATAAAGCAAGAATTGCTCAATTAAGTATTTCTAAAAATGAAACTCAATACCAATCGTCTACTTTTGATGAAGGAAATCCACCAGGTGAATTGGTGGTATTAATAAACAAAATACTATCATTGGCTGAAACTGTTGAATAGCCTAATTACTTATTGTAATTTTGCATAAAATCAAGGCATGAAAATTGAACAAATACAAGATGAAATCGTAGATGAATTCGCTATGTTCGAAGATTGGATGCAGCGCTATGAGTACATGATTGACCTTGGAAAATCACTTCCATTAATAGAAGAACAATACAAAACCGATGATAATATTATTAGAGGTTGCCAAAGTAAGGTTTGGGTACATGCTGAATTAGAAGACAACAAATTGGTTTTTACGGCAGATAGTGATGCTATAATTACCAAAGGAATTATAGCAATTCTAATTCGCGCATTTAGCAATCAAAAGCCAGCAGATATTATTGAAGCAAATACAAATTTCATTGATGAAATCGGACTGAAAGAACATTTATCAGCGACTAGAGCAAATGGCTTAGTAAGCATGATAAAGCAAATTAAATTATACGCTGTGGCTTATCAAACGCAGTTGAAATAGAATAGTTATGAGTGAAGAAACGACAATAGATACGCAAGAACTTGGGGATAAAATAGTAGGTGTTATAAAAACAATTTATGACCCTGAAATTCCTGTAGATATATATGAATTAGGATTGATTTACGATGTCCTTGTCAATGAAGACAATGATGTTAAGATATTAATGACATTGACTTCTCCGAATTGCCCTGTGGCAGAAACACTTCCTGTAGAAGTTGAAGAAAAGGTAAAATCTTTGAACATGGTTAATGATGCTGAGGTAGAAATTACATTTGACCCACCATGGACCAAAGATTTAATGAGCGAAGAAGCTAAATTAGAATTGGGCTTGCTATAATTAGACTTAATGTCAGAAGAAATTGTAAACAGAGTAGCACAAAGCAAACTAATAACTTTTGATTTGGAAGATTATTACCCAGCTGGTAAGCGGGTAATTCTTGATCTTAAAGATTGGTTATTTGAAGGGTTCATTCTTCGCGAAAAAGAATTTAGAGCTTATGCTGAAGAACATGATTGGGAGTCATATAAAGAAGCTTATGTCGCGTTGAATTGTTCAACGGATGCCATTATTCCGGGTTGGGCAAATATGTTGATTGCCTCAAAATTAGAACCTTTTGCTAAAAAGGTCGTTGTTGGCAATTTAGAACAATTGGAAACGTCAATATATCAATCGGTTATTGAAACTATCGATGTCTCTTCTTTTGCTGATAAGCTAGTTATAATCAAAGGATGTAGTAACAAGCCAGTACCTGCAAATGCATATGTTTGGATGACTGCCAAATTGCAAACAGTTGCCAAAAGTGTTATGTATGGTGAAGCTTGCTCTTCAGTACCTTTATTTAAAAGAAAGTAGTTTATTTATTAAAACATAACCAACTATTACTATTTTTGCAATTCATAAACTAAACACTATATATTATGAAAAAAGTAATTTTCGCAGCTGTAGCTATGTTTGCCATGACATACACAAATGCACAAACGATTGATGAATTAAAAGCGGAACAAGGGGTCAAAAAAGATTCTGTCGCTGCAATTCAAGGAAGAGTAGATGCTCTTCAAGGACAAATTGATGCTTTTCCAGGTTGGAAAAAAGGAATTTTTGGTACTATCGGCGCCAATCTTTCTGGCTCGAAAAATTGGTATTCACAAGGAACCCCGAATAACTCCTCTGGTAATATCGGAATCGGAGTAAACGGTTTTGCTAATTTGGATCAAGACAAGTATTTCTGGAGAAACTCACTTAATGTAAATGCGCAATGGGTAAAGCTAGACAACAAAGATATCGATACTGACAATGAGGATTTCAACGGTACTACTGATGTCTTTAATGTAACTTCTTTATACGGTTATAAGTTGAGTGACAAGTTTGCTATCTCTGCTTTAGGGGAATATCGAACTTCAATAATAAACAACTTCAATGATCCTGGATATTTAGATGTTGGTGTTGGTGCAACATGGACTCCAATTACTGATATGGTAGTTGTAATACACCCTTTGAACTATAATTTTGTGTTTGCTGATAATGACGCTGTTTACGAATCTTCATTAGGTGCTAAAATAGTTGTTGATTATACAAAACAACTAGGCGCTGTAAATTTCAAAACTAACTTCTCAACTTTTCAGAGTTATAGCGATGGTAATTTAAGTAATTGGACTTGGATCAACTCTTTTGGCTATACGCTATGGAAAGGTATTGGACTTGGATTTGAATTTGGTTTAAGAAATAATAAACAAGAAGGTCTTGCTAATGCTTTGGCTACAGACACTAATGCAACTTTCGATAGTTTAGACAATAAGCCGCAAAGCTATTGGTTATTCGGACTTAACTATTCGTTGTAGTCAGTTAGCTCTTAACATTATAAAAGTAAAACGCCCCGACATTGTCGGGGCGTTTTTTTTTAGTTAAGTAGGATTCTCAAATCGGATGTTACAGTCAATAATATCAAATTCTAAGTTAATTTTGGACTTGGGCGCAATCCAAATACTTATAGATTTTCGGTTAAGTAAGTGTTCATTGGGATAAACTAAATCTTAAATACATTACGAATGTATATTTAGTGCAGCGTATCAGTAAATTTTTGTTGCAAAAAGACCAAAAGGTGTGGCGAATACCGTTAAAACGTGTTGTCTCATCGATGAAATACACTTTTTTTTGTGGTCAAAAAAAAACCCTGACAATTGCCAGGGTACTTTTTAACTAAGTAGGAATTTTTGGTAAAATTTGAGATCCGATGTAAATCGGAAAAAACTTTTTAGGTTAAATATTGAATTTGGGGAAACAATACTTTAAAAATTTCAGTTAAGTTCAAAGGCCGATTTGGGATCAACTTTATTACTTATTTACAATGTAAAGGTATGTCGGTTTTCGTATTTCTCTTAATTATTGTTGTGAACTAACCCTATAATGTTGTGTGTCAGATGAACGGTTTTACTTGTCCGATGAAGAGCACTTTGAAATATCTAACATTTGATGATTTTAGGGAATATTAATTTAACGAAAAAAGATCATTAGGCCTTTTAAGACAATTGAAGAACTGCTTTAGTAGCTTAAAATGTAATATTTTAGAGCATAAAAAAACCCTCCTGTATAGAGGGTATTTTTATTAAGTAGGTTTAGGTAAACTTGGTTTGGTATTTCTTAAGCTTCGTAGGTCAAGTATTGAATTTGGGATTTAATACTTTTCGATTTTCAGTTAAGTTCAAAGTGTCGATTTGGGATCAAAACTATTACTTAATTACATGGTAAAGGTATGTTGGTGTTTCGATTTCACTAAATTATTGTTGTGAAATAGCCTTGTGATGTTGTGAAAAATATGAGAGGTTTATTTCTTCGATGAACTACACATTTCTTTAAGAAAAAGGGCGTCATTTTTAGATAATAAATAACAAAGCAAACTTTTTTTCAAGCTTTTAAATTAAAAAAATCCTTAAACCGTAGCGTTGTATTTTACTATTTAGTATTGATCTAAGTGTTCAGGGTATAAAAAGTTGTTGTACGGAAAGCGTGTAACATGTATATCGCGAACATCATCATACACTCTTTTGCGAAATTCATCTAAATTTTCTTTATTCAAAGCAGAAATGAAAAGTGCACGATCACCCACTTTTTGCATCCATGTTTTTTTCCATTCGTTTATGGTGAAGTGTTTGCTAGTTTTTTCGGTGATTAAATCATCTTCATCAATAGTTTCATATTCATATTGATCAATCTTATTAAAAACCATGATTGTTTTTTTATCAGCGCTTTTAATTTCATCTAATATCTTATTTACAGATGCTATGTGCTCTTCAAACTGAGGATGTGAGATATCTACAACGTGTAATAATAAATCAGCCTCACGAACCTCATCTAAAGTGCTTTTAAAGCTTTCTACGAGTTGTGTGGGTAATTTGCGAATAAATCCAACGGTATCACTAAGTAAAAACGGTAGATTGCCAATAACAACTTTACGAACTGTTGTATCTAATGTTGCGAAGAGTTTGTTTTCTGCAAACACTTTACTCTTACTTATTACATTCATAAGGGTTGATTTGCCAACATTGGTATAGCCTACTAATGCTACTCTAACTAAAGCCCCCCTGTTTCCTCGTTGAGTTTCCATCTGCCGATCGATCTTCAATAGCTTCTTCTTCAACAATGTAATTCGGTCACGAACAATACGTCTATCTGTTTCAATTTCAGTTTCACCAGGTCCACGCATTCCAATACCCCCTTTTTGTCGTTCAAGGTGGGTCCATAAGCCTGTTAATCTAGGCAATAGGTATTCATATTGTGCAAGTTCCACTTGGGTTCTTGCATAACTTGTTTGCGCACGCTGTGCAAAAATGTCTAGAATAAGACTAGTACGGTCAATAATTTTACAGCGTAACTGTTTTTCAATGTTTCGTTGTTGACCAGGGCTAAGTTCATCATCAAAGATGACAGATCCTATTTCATGCTCTTCAACATAGGCTTCAACTTCTAGCATCTTACCGCTACCAATCATAGTCTTAGGGTTTGGCACATCCATACGCTGAACAAACCTTTTGTAAACTTCCCCTCCAGCGGTATAAGTCAAAAACTCAAGCTCATCAAGATATTCAGTAACCTTTTCTTCGCTTTGTTCACGATTGATAATGCCAATCAGAACAGTTTTTTCGTAGTTAATAGACTTTTTTTCTAGCATGAATACTGTTTAATATGCAAATCTAATCAATACTTAGGCAACGATTTTTGTAAATTTGAATCCCCAACAATAAAAGTCATGGTTTTCTCACTATTTAAGCGAAAAAAGGAAAATAACCTATATACAATAGGTTTCTATAATTTGGAGAACCTCTTCGATACAGTAGATGATCCAAACACATTGGATGATGACTTCACGCCCAACGGATTTAAAAAATGGTCTTTAAAACGTTATAAGCGGAAACTTTACAAACTTGCAAAAACCATTTCTGAAGTTGGTAATGAAGCTACTAAGATGCCTCCAGTACTCATGGGTATTGCCGAAGTTGAAAACAAAGAAGTAGTGGAAGATTTAATAGGTGCAGAATCATTAAAAGATTTTAACTATGGTTATGTTCATTATGATTCACCTGATGAACGAGGTATCGATACCGGACTTATTTACCACAAAGATTATTTTGAGGTATTGCATTCAGAACCCATCACTTTATTGATTTATGAAGAAAACGGCGTTAGAGATACCACCAGAGATATTCTGTATGTTAAAGGACTATTGAACAAAGAAGAGGTGCATATTTTTGTGAACCATTGGCCTTCACGACGAGATGGAGATAGAGAAACAAGTTTTAAGAGGGTTCAGGCAGCAGATACCATTCTAGAGTTTATGAAGGGTATAGAGTCAGAGATAGCTAGCCCTAACTATATTATTATGGGTGATTTTAATGATGGTCCAAATTCTGAAAGTATCAAACGATTGATGCAATCAGAACAATTGTTTAACCCTATGGAAAAGCTACTAACTCCTGAACGAGGCAGCGCTAATTACAAAAAATCATGGCTGCTTTTTGATCAGATCTTGGTATCCCATAATTTTTTTAATTATCAAAAAGGCACCCATAGCTTTGCTCACGCCAATATTTTTGATGAAAAGTATTTAACTGAATTCAAAGGAAAATACAAGGGTACTCCGTATCGGACTTATGCAGGGCGTAAGTATATAGGAGGTTATAGCGACCACTTTCCGGTATACATTCAATTGAAGTATAACAAATAGCTTAAATAAGTAGACTTAGTTTACTGATATAAGCTTCACATCAAAAACAAGTACTGCGCCACCTGGAATGCTTCCTCTACCAAACGAACCATAACCCAAATGAGAAGGCACCAATAGAATACCATTACCTCCTTCTTTAAAATAGGTAATACCTTCGGTCCAGCCTTTGATTACTTGCTGTAAGCTAAATGAAATACCTGCTGAATCACTTTCATCAAAAACTGATTTGTTGGTGTAATATCCTTTATAGGCAACGGTTACGTTAGCGTTTACGTTGGGTTGATTCCCTGAACCCGGGTCATTAATTACATAGTAAAGACCACTATTACTTTTCTGAGCAGTTAAATTGTTATCTGAAATATAGGCTGTTATTTCGGCTTCATTTTCGGCAGTAAAATCAATTTGTTCTGATGATTTATCATTTGCACAAGAAAGACAAAGTAGAATCAATAAAGAGGTTGCAATATTTTTCATAGCAGGGAATTTTTTTGAATGACAAATATAGGAAAACCATAATCTTAAAAAAGCACAAGCAAGATATATAGTTATACGCTCTTAATCTCGCTAGTATCAAGTAACTCATCATTTCTAAGCCTTAAAAAAACTTGAGCGGTAGTGATTACATCTTTTTCGCAATAGGTTATTATTCGATCTAAGTTCTTTTCTTCATAATATACTTGACGCACCTGGCTGCCATCTATATCATCTTTAGGCGAGGAAATACCTAGAATATTTGCTAATAATTTTAAAGAGGTAAAGTGTTTGTAATCTCCAAATTTCCATAATTCCATAGTGTCTAAATGCGGAATTTCCCATGGTTTTTTTCCAAATAGATTTAATTTGTACGGAAGTTCAATGCCATGAATGATCATACGCCTTGCGATATACGGAAAGTCAAATTCTTTAGCATTATGGCCGCACATTAAATGTTTAGCGCTGCTAAAATGAGTGATCATAAGGTTTTTGAATTCCTTAAGTAGTTTCGATTCTTCGCCGTGAAAACTCGTGGTTCTGAAGGTTCTGATGTCTCCTTTGAAATTAAAGTAGCCGACAGAAATACAAATGATTTTTCCGAATTCTGCCCAAATACCAGCACGCTCATAAAACTCTTCAGCCGTAAATTCGTCTTTTCTTTGGTACTTAGATTTATGACCCCACAGCTCTTTTTTTTCATCATCGAGCTCATTAAAATGCTCTGA
Organism: uncultured Flavobacteriaceae bacterium; assembly: GCA_938009735.1. Classification (GTDB taxonomy): domain Bacteria; phylum Bacteroidota; class Bacteroidia; order Flavobacteriales; family Flavobacteriaceae; genus Maribacter_C. The sequence goes on along the minus strand of CALLIG010000218.1, from coordinate 3,828 downwards.
TTCAGGAACGGTTTCAATGTCTAAAAAGAGTATGTGTTCTAAATTTATTCGATCTAACATATTAGAATTTCATTAGAAATTTGTGCGAAACAATATACAAAATTTGCTATACGAACAACATATAAGACAAATTAGAAGAAAATTTATGGAACCAACCGATCAGTTTGTAATAGGTTTTTTAAAGTAGAAGTGCTTTGAGTTGAAATCTATACATCATAGTGTTTCATCGACGAAATGCACTTTTGCGCCAACATAAAATGAATAATTGAATCAAAAAGACTGAGTAGTTTGTTAAACTTAGAAAAGCGATTGCTGTTTTACAGGATTTTCATGATCTAAAAGCCATTTTTTGCGATGCAATCCGCCTGCATAACCCGTTAATGAACCGTCGCTACCAATAACTCTATGACAGGGTATAACAATCCAAAGTGGATTCTTTCCGTTTGCCGCGGCAACAGCTCTAATTGCTTTTACATCACCCAAAGTTTTCGAGAGTTCTAAATAGGAAATTCTTTTTCCATAGGGAATCTGTAGCAGACCATCCCATACCTTTTTTTGAAAATATGTACCCTGAGGATTTAACTCCAAATTGAAGGTTTCTCTTTTGCCATCAAAATATTCTTGTAATTGATATACAGCATCTTCTAAAACTTCTGGAATAACAACTGTAAGCTCTTCCTCGTCATTCAAAACTGTAATCGAACGAATACCATGCTCATCACCTTCAATTTTAGTAATTCCGAGTGGAGATGGTATATATGCAGTTTCCATTATTCTTTATTGTCGTTTTTCTCAACAATACCAGCCTGTTCAGCTCTGACTTCCCAATTTTTTCGGGCTAATTGCTGTAAATCTGCCACATTATCGTTTTCATCCATGATTTCAAGACCTAAAAGCGTTTCAATAACGTCTTCCATAGAAACCAATCCACTTACAGAACCAAATTCATCAACTACTAATGCAACATGTTCTCGCTTAGTTATTAAAAGATTAAATAACTCAGGAATAGGAGTATTACGTTCAGTAATAATAAGATCTCTTCGAATTTCTGACAAAAGCATTTCACCATTGTTTCGCACTAATTCTTCGAGAATATTATCCTTGAGTACAAAACCTGAAATGTGATCTTCTTTATCGCTATAAACAGGAATACGAGAGAAGCGCAACTTGGTATTTTCGTCAAAATAAGATTGAATACTTTGATTTTCTGAGGCAATTTTCATCACAGAACGTGGTGTCATTACATCTTTGACCATGACTTCGTCAAAACGCAGTAGATTTTTAATAATTGTAGATTCTGATTTCTCAAAAACCCCTTCTTCATGAGCAATGTCTGCCATTGCACTAAAATCATCTCTACTTAAAACACTACCATGATGACCTTTACCACCAACCATTTTGGTGAATAACTGTAAAATCCAAAGAAGACCAGTCCATTTTAATGCTAGGACCATGATTTTCAAAGTTTTAGAGCTGAAATTAGCCAAACCTCGCCAGTAAGTAGCACCAATCGTTTTAGGAATAATTTCAGAAGCTATTAAAATTAAAATGGTCATGAGTGTCGAAACAACAGCCACCATAATATCTTCTGTGAATTCTATACCAAGAATTGATCTAGTATTACTGCCATACATTTCAATATAAGCCACTTTTGCCTGTACACCCACTAATATGGCACCAACGGTATGCGCAACCGTGTTTAGCGTTAGAATGGCTATTAATGGTTTGTCAACATCTTTTTTGAGTTCTTCAAGCGTTTCAGCGAAAGCCTTACCTTCTTTTTTCTTGATATTGACAAAAGTTGGCGTCACACTTAATAGTACCGCTTCTAAAATAGAGCACAGAAAGGAAAAAAAGATTGAAATAACTGCGTAAAAAACTAATAGCCCCATGAAATATATTTATGAAACGAAAGTACTAAGAAAAAAGCTAATTGGGCTTAAGTGTTTGAGCTTCGTAGAAAACTGAATGAAGTGCTGTTCGAATGTTTTGACTATATAAGCTACGATGATCTCTGGTAGGGTAAACACGGTTAGAAAGAAAGATAAATACCAATTGGTTTTTTGGATCAGCCCAAACGAAAGTGCCCGTAAAACCTGAATGTCCAAAACTATCTGGGCTTGATAATGGAGCGGGATAAGCATCTTTTAATTTTAGTGTGCCATTTTTTAATAAGGGTTTGTCAAAACCTAAGCCTCGCCGATTTTCATTTTCGGGGTATTGAACCTGAGCAAATTCTTTAACTGTTGCCTCTGATAGATATCGCTTTCCTGCATAAACACCATAGTTCATATAAAGCTGCATTAACCTTGCTAAATCTTCTGCGGTTGCAAATAAACCAGCATTGCCAGAGATTCCGCCCATAAGAGCTGCATTTTCATCGTGTACCCAATCTCTTGTTAATCGATGCCTAAATAAGGTGTCAACTTCTGTGGGAACAATTTTATTCTGAAAATTCTTTTTCTTAGGTTTAAAACCCATTGTGGCATTTCCTAATGGATCATAGAAATGAGTTCTTAGGTATTTTGAATATTCCATACCAGTTAAGTTTTCTACGATCTGCGGATATAGTAAAAATGTGAGTCCAGAATACTTATATATTTTTTCTTCGGATACTTTTGATTTTGATATTTCGCGGTAAATCTTCTTTTTGAAGCGTTTGTTTATGTATAAATTGTCAAATGCTTCAAGATTATATTTGTTGGATGCTGTATTGCTAACCCATCTCTTTTTTAACTTACCGTTCTTTTTCGTGACCTCGTTCAAAAAAATGATATAAGGAGTTAATCCAGCTTGATGTGCTAAAATTTCACGAACAGTCAAGTCTTTCTTGTCAGCATGTTTTTGCCAAGGCTTCCAATAGGTGCTAAATGGCTCATCTAGGGCTAACTTACCTTCGCTATGTAATTTCATTAAAGCAGGTAGCGCTGCTGTGATTTTAGTGACTGATGCTAAGTCATAAATATCATTTAAAGCAACAGGTTGAATGCCTTCGTAAGTATGAAAGCCATAAGCTTTATGAAAAATTATTTTGCTGTTCTTGGCAACCAATAGCTGCGCACCAGGGAAAGCTTCTTTTCGAATACCCAATGTCATTATAGCGTCGACTTTGGCTTGAATGTATGAGGAGTCTAAACCAACTTCAGAGGGTCTTCCGTAAGATAATTCAGTAGTTATATTAATGGCTAAAGGAATCGTCTTGTCTTCCTGTGCTTCAACAGTAGACAGAAGGATGCAGAAAATTAGTATAAATAATTTTTTCACCGAGAAACACTATTTTTAATCTACATTAATTTAACAGCATCTTTTGCAAAGTAACTTGCAATGATATTAGCACCTGCTCTTTTGATAGCAATGAGTTGTTCCATCATAACAGCATCATGGTCTAACCATCCTTTTTCTGCGGCAGCTTTTACCATTGCATATTCACCACTCACTTGGTAAACCGCTACCGGAACATCAACTTCGTTTCTTATTTCTCGAACAATATCCAAATAACATAGTCCGGGTTTTATCATTACAATATCTGCTCCTTCGTCAATATCAGCTTGGGTTTCTGAAATCGCTTCAAAACGATTGGCAGAATCCATTTGATATGTTTTCTTGTCTTTTGGAACATTCTTCATGTCAACAGGTGCGGAATCTAAAGCATCTCTGAACGGGCCGTAAAAAGCACTTGCATACTTTGCACTATAGCTCATAATACCAGTATTGATATGACCTTCGTCTTCCAAAGCTTCTCGAATGGATAAGATTCTACCATCCATCATATCACTTGGAGCAACAAAATCTGCACCAGCATCAGCATGACTTACACTCATTTCTGCT
>CALLIG010000217.1 GCA_938009735.1 uncultured Flavobacteriaceae bacterium | reverse complement strand
GCCTAACCCCAACGACGCTTTAGTATTAATGATTATTGCTGTTGTGATATCTGTAATTATAATGATGTTGTTTGCAAACCCTGTTGGTGATTTTGTAAACAAGCATCCTTCTATTCAGATTTTAGGATTGTCATTCCTTATTTTAATAGGATTTATGCTAATCGCAGAAGCAGCGCATATCGGACACTTGGTAGTTTTTAATCAAGAAGTTGGTACTATTCCAAAAGGATACTTGTATTTCGCCATTGCCTTCTCATTAATGGTTGAATTCTTTGATCTTCGGATGTCTAAAAACCGGAAAGCTAAAAATAACTCTGAGCTGTAGTTAATACTTCTCTTGAAAAATTATGGGATTAATACTCTTATCTTAATACGTTACAAAGTATTTTGAGTGCAATTAGTCATTACTTTTCTAGTGCATAAAATGGTAAATTTCAGTACGTAAAAGCTACTAGTGCCAATTTGGATTTAAATCATTAAATGGATACACTTTTAGCTTTATTTCTTTTTATTTTCCTGAGTGCTCTTTTTTCCTTTCTTATTCGCTTTCGCTCTTCTATTTTTTCCGGAGAGCCTCGCACTAGATACACAATAAAACCAGCGCCATTTCCTATGCCCACACCTATGTAATGCGGTATCGCAAAAACCCCTTCAAATATTTTTCCAAAGACCGTACCATGTTGGTCTGTACATGCCTTACCAATATACGACATACGCCACCAATGTCGCGTTGACTCCCCTTTAACTCCATCCTTGTAAACCTCTGTTCCAGTAATATAAACACATTGTAGATGGTGCCAAGGTTTGCACTTATTTACATTTCGAACACCTCTATCATAAAGCTTTGCACTAATGCTATCGTTAACTTTTGAAACATTGTTCTGCGCCCTAGTTTGCAAGCAAATCAATTCTACTAGCACAAATAATATTCTCATAATACTAAGGTATATATTACTTGTTCAAGATGTTCTGTAATTAAAATGCATATTACTTACAAATTACACGAATAGAACTACAGCAATAAACCTATTATAAGATAAGCAATTAATTAGGCCTACTAAACGCAACTTCTGGATTTTCAGCTTGTTGTTTCTCATAAAGTCTTTGCTGTTGCTTAACCGTCATTGTACTACCATCATGGCTCCATCCTGGGGGTCCAAAAATGTACATTAACTTATGAGATAGTTTGGGTGACTTTTTTATGTCATTCCAAATGTCTTGGTACTCATGGGTTAAAATCACCAAAGGATTGTATGATTCTGGGGCATGAATTACACCAAATTTCACTTCGGTATCATCATCTAACTCTTTCCAAGTACCAAAAATTTTATCAAATATATTTAAGAAGCCTCCGTGGTTTTTATCTAAATACTCGACATTTTGTGCATGGTGTACTTGGTGCATCGTGTGTGTATTGAAAATTTTCTCAATCCAACCCATTTTAGGAACATATTGTGTGTGTAACTGAAATTGCCAGAATGATTCAATTGCTAATGCAAATATTACAATCTCTACAGGAAACCCGATGGCAGGCATCCACATATAAAAGAAAGGCTTATATAATAATGTAAACCAACCATTACGAATGGCAGTACCTAAATTAAAATGATCTGAAGAATGATGCACAATATGTGCTGCCCATAATACTCTTATTTCATGATTTGCCCTATGAAACCAATAATAAGTAAAATCATCTGCTAATTGTGCTAATAAAAAGATATACCATTCGAATCCGAAAGTGCTATACCCTAATATATTCTCACGTGCGCCAGTAGCAACATCAACAATGGGATTAAATAATTCAAAAGCCCAGTTAAAAACAACTATTAACAAGGTTACCTTGAGTAAGGGGCCAATAATAGCTGAACCAATTCCCATAGCACCACTAGCCATAAAATCTTTCCAAACATATAATTCTTTATCGTCATGTGAATGACTATATGCAATTTCCGCTAAAATAAAGGCAATAAATGCAGGTGCTCCGTAAACCAGGGGGTTTGTTAAATCCATTAAAAATTAAGTTTTGCCAAAGGTAAGTATTATCAATACGACTTTAAAAGTTGTTAAACATTTTGCTATATCTAAGGATAAGCAATGACTATTACTTAAACAAAATGCTATTCCTGCTTCTTTCTTAAAAGGGAATTCTGTTCTTCCAGTAATTTTTCAATGTTTGATAAGAGTTTTATATTCTTTGGAGTTTCTACTTTTTCATTGTTTACATCTTCCGCCTGATCTCTAAATCGATTCATTCCTTTTACTACTATAAAAATAGTTAGTGCGACAATCAAAAAATCAACCAAAACATTAAAAAGGTCACCATAACCAATGGCAACTTCTTCGGTAAACTCCGTAGCATTTTGTAAAACAAATTTCATTTCGGAAAAATCTACACCACCAGTCAATACCGATAATGGAGGTAAGATTATCTTTTTAACCAAGGTATTCACAACGGCGTTGAATGAAGCCCCAATTATGATACCAATGGCCATATCGACCATATTACCTTTGATAGCAAAATTCTTAAATTCAGTAATGAAGTTTTTCATGCTTTTAGAACAGCGTTATTTGACCTTCATCATCAGAAGCATCTGGGTCGTCTGAAGGTTTCTCTTTCTTTTCAGGTTTTGAAGGTCCCGTAGTATCTTCACTTGGAGCTGTATTACTTTCTGAAGATTCACTAACGTTCTCTTCGTCAACAACTTCCATTTCGTTAGTCACCGGTTCTTCTGGTTCTTCAAAAGGCAAAGGCTCTAAAGCATTAATATTTTTAACCTTCTCAGAAATCAATTGATTACCCTGTGCTTTTATTCCTTTAATTGAAATAAAATCTTCTACGTTTACATTCTGATTAGGTTTCGCATCTTTTCCTCTAGGTTTAGGGAATTCAATTTCAATTACTGGACGCCAATCTGTTGAAACTAATTCTAAAATAGATTTCGGATGCTCAGAAATGAAAACTTCTTCTTTCTTTTCACTTTCGATCAAGAAACGCTTCACATAATATTTCTCCTTTTCACCATCAAAATAAATAGCAGATATTGGTTTCTTCGGATTCCATTTTTCCAAAACAATCATATCATCAACAAAGCGTGTTGTTAATGTTGGTAAAACAGTTTTTACAATTCCTTTTTGACTTACAATTAAGAGTAAGTCGTCACCTCTAAATTCACCAAGCAACTCCCCTCTTCCGTCAACATTTAGACGTCTAACTACATCATCAAACCATATTTTACGAGGTTTCAATGTAGAAACACCTTTCTCTTTTAGCTCAATACGTTTTACCGAATATTTGGTGACTAAGTTTCCTTTAGAACCTCTCCCTTTGATTATTACATCAGAAAAATCAAGATCCCATTTCAGTTTTTTAACGCTTCCTACTTGACGAAGAAGTACAGTAATGACTTCAGCTTCTCCATTCGGATTGGCGGAAAAATAAAGCACATCTGTACCTGCTTTTCCAGAACCCATTGGGTACAATTTGTCTCGCGTCATGCTCGTTACGTTGAAACGTTTCACATAACTAGGTCCGCCTTTACCATCCTTATAAATCATATTATACGTAGTACGCTTGTCCTTTTTCTTAAAGACAGCTACATATATAATGTTCTTTCCTATAAATGTTTTAGAATCCACTTTGGTGACCATCATATTGCCATCTTGGGTAAATACAATAACATCATCAATATCAGCACAATCAGTAACATATTCATCTCTTCGCAATGCGGTACCCACAAAACCCTCTTCTCTATTCACATAGAGCTTCGTGTTACGCATAACTACTTTTGTAGCTTCAATGTCATCAAAAATTCGAATTTCAGACTTTCGTTCTCTTCCCTTACCGTAAGTGTCCTTTAATCTCTTGAAATAAGCAATCGCATAATCAACTAGATTCGCTAAATGATTTTTTACTTCTGCAATTTTCTCTTCTAAATTATCAAGGTGCTGTTGTGCTTTTCCTAAATCAAATTTGGATATTTTCTTTATCTTAATTTCAGTCAAACGTAAAATATCCTCTTCCGTTACAGCTCTTCGTAAATGTTTGGTGTGTGGCTTTAAACCTTTATCTATAGCCTTTATAACACCTTCCCAAGTTTCTTCCTCTTCAATGTCACGGTATATTCTATTCTCAATAAAGATTCGTTCTAAGGATGCTGCATGCCATTGTCCTTCTAACTCAGCTAGTTGAATTTCAAGTTCTTGACGTAACAATTCCACAGTCGCTTCTGTAGAACGTTTGAGCATTTCAGTTACCCCAATAAACAGCGGCTTATTATCTTCAATTATACATCCTAATGGTGAAATTGAAGATTCGCATGATGTAAATGCATACAATGCATCAATGGTTTTATCTGGGGATATTCCTGAAGGAAGATGAATCAAAATCTCAACATCTGCAGCAGTATTATCTTCTACTTTTTTAACTTTTATTTTTCCTTTATCATTTGCTTTTAAGATAGAATCAATTAAAGAGGATGTATTTGTTCCATAGGGAATCTCATTAATAACAATCGTATTCTTATTTAAAGTAGAAATTCTAGCACGTACTCGAATCTTTCCTCCACGAATACCGTCCTGATAATTACTAACATCAATAATACCCGAAGTTGGAAAATCAGGATAAATCTTAAAGCGTTGCCCTTTTAAATGTTTTACTGAGGCATCAATTAGTTCAATGAAATTATGTGATAGTACTTTGGTGGAAAGTCCGACCGCAATACCTTCTGCACCTTGCGCTAATAACAACGGAAACATTACTGGAAGATTTACAGGCTCTTTTTTTCTACCATCGTAAGATTGTTGCCATTCCGTAATTTTGGGACTAAAAACAACATCCAAAGCGAACTTTGAAAGCCGTGCTTCAATATATCTTGAGGCTGCAGCTCTATCACCTGTAAGAATGTTACCCCAGTTACCCTGAGTATCAATCAAAAGATCTTTCTGACCCATTTGCACCATTGCATCAGCAATACTTGCATCACCGTGTGGGTGATACTGCATGGTATGCCCAACAACATTCGCTACTTTATTATAGCGACCATCATCTAATTCTTTAAGTGCATGCATGATTCGACGCTGCACAGGTTTGAACCCGTCCTCAATAGCAGGTACAGCACGTTCTAAGATTACGTAAGATGCGTAATCAAGGAACCACTCTTTATACATTCCTGTAACCTTGGTTAAGGCGTCATCTTCAGAATTTTCTTCACCTTCGAGAGAAACTGGTATAACTTGTTCATCAGAAGGATTGTCAATTGCATCAGCAGTTTGATCTTCATTTAGATCACTCCCTGAACCTTCATCTCCATTTGGCAAACCCTCTTCTCCTGCGGGTAAATTTATGTCTTCATCATTCTCTTCCATAAAGGATACTTCCCTATTTGTTGGTTCTTGGTTGGTTTATTCTTGTATTTCTTCTACTAAATCAATCTCTACTTTGAGGTTTTCAATGATAAACTTTTGTCTGTCAGGCGTATTTTTACCCATATAGAAGCTTAATAATTCTTCGATTGACATTGCCTTATCAAGCATAACTGGTTCTAAACGAATATCATCGCCAATAAAATGTACAAATTCATCCGGTGATATTTCACCTAAACCTTTAAATCGAGTAATCTCAGGTTTTCCTGATAATTTCTGCATTGCATTTCTACGCTCTTCTTCGCTATAACAATAAATAGTCTCTTTTTTGTTTCGTACCCGAAACAATGGTGTTTGTAAAATGTACAAATGATTATCTTTTATCAATTCAGGAAAGAATTGTAAAAAGAAGGTTATTAATAATAATCGAATGTGCATTCCATCAACATCTGCATCTGTAGCGATTACGATGTTATTGTAACGCAAGTCTTCCATAGACTCTTCGATATTCAAGGCAGCCTGTAAAAGATTGAATTCTTCGTTTTCGTAAACTATCTTTTTAGATAATCCATATGAATTCAAAGGCTTTCCTTTTAAACTAAAA
>CALLIG010000216.1 GCA_938009735.1 uncultured Flavobacteriaceae bacterium | reverse complement strand
CCGATGGCACTTTCACCAGTAAATAATTTCTTCTCTACTTTCTCACCTATTATACATACCGGTTGAGCATTTATAGATTGAGATTCTGTGAAATTTTTACCTTGTCCGATATGAACATTCGAAGTTTCAAAAAAAGAATTTGTTACGCCTATTAGCTTAACAGAGCTTTGCCTTCCCTTTTTAATCATATAGGTTTCCATGATTATTTCGGGACTCAGCTGTTGTACAGTTGGAATGTTTTTTCGAATGCTAGAAACATCTAATAAATCTAATCCCTTTGAAAAACGAATAGTTTCTGATACACCAGTATCTCCCTCGTCGCCAGATTCATTCTCATCAGGTTCATCCGGTATGGGTGTAATTAGAATGTTGTTTACACCAACTAATTCTAGTTGTGCTAGAATTTCACGCTCTGCACCTTTACCTATTGCTAACATGGTAATTACGGCGGCAACCCCAAAAATAATCCCCAAAGCCGTCAAAAAGGTACGTACTTTGTTCGCTAAAATTACCCGAATTGCCTCGGTAAAGTTTGACTTTATAGTCTCTAAAAGTATCTTGTCTATCATATGGACGACTAATTTACTTGTGCGATACTTTTCTCTTCAAGACCTTCTGGTTTACTCAGAAAAACAATGTCATTTTCGTTTAACCCTTTCGTTATAATGATAACATCTTCATTAGAATCACCAAGTTCAACTTCCTTCTTATCAATTGAAAAACCTGACTCTGTATATACATAGCTTATGGAATCTTTTGAAAAAATAGCTTCTAGAGGAATCATCAGTACATCTTCTTGTTTTTGAATTAAAATACGGTTTGATGTAGTCATACCAGGTCGTATACTGGCGTTGGAATCTTTCAGTTTAATCAAAACTTGAAATAGTTTAATGTCTGAGCCTCTTTTGCTTTCTCCCACATTGGCAACAGTAGTGACAACGCCGTCCATTGTAATATCTGGAAAGGCATCAAAACCAACAGATACTGTTTGTTCTTTCTTGAGTTTTCTTATGTCAACCTCATTGGAGTAAGTTTTTGACTCCATTTTTGTTAGATCTGGTAGCGTAGCAATAGTAAGATTCCAGGCATTGATATCTGAACCAACTTTCTTTTTACTACCATCCCAATTTTTAGCATAGGTAACCATTCCGTTTGCGCTAGAGTGAATCGTGAACGAGGCTTGCAGGGCCATTAAATCTGCTAATTTGGTACGTATTTTAGATACCTCAGTACCAACTTCAACCATTTTAGCTATGGCTTTTCGCCTTTTAATAAAATAGTCTTCTTTTTTTTCTTTCAAATCTCTAATAGCTCTTTCAATTTTTATCTCTAATTGTTTTATGGTCGTTGGCGATTCATAAATGGATTGTTTCAACTCTAGCTCATCTTCTGTGATATTGAATTGTATATCTTTTATAGCTGTTCGCTCTTGTTTCAAGGTTAAGGTAGTGTCTAGTTGTTCTTGCAAGTATTTAGATTCTGCACTTTCCAAACTAAGACGAGCATCAATAATCTGCTCATTAACTGGTGAAGGATCGAGTTTTCCAACATAGTCACCTTCTTTAACCACGGTGCCTTCCGGAATCAAATCTTGTATTTTAATATTGTTTAATCTAAATTTCCGAAGATTAGCTGGCCCATCAATATTCTTTAAACTTGTAGATTGTGCTTCGCCTGAAATGATGACTTCACTTAAAAATTCTCCTTTTACAACTTTTGCTGTAATTGATACTTGATCTTCTGTGTCTGATGAAAAGAAAAAATAGCCAAGGATAAGTAGTACTACAGGAATTCCTATATAAAGGAGTCTCTTTTTTGACATGTCGGTTTGGTTTTAAGTTCTAAACTTAATTATTATTGGCTGCCAAATAGCAAGGCAGATGTTATTTTTTTCATAATATTTGAAGGAAAAAAGAGACTAAAACCTAAGCTAAAATTCATTTAGTTAGTTGTGTTTCTCACTTAGTTGTCTCTATTGTAATTGTTTATAAATATCGAATAGATCTATAAATGAAGAAAGCCCACCTTTCGGTAAGCCTTCTTTTATTTTAGTCTGATAAATCTATTTACTCGACATTTCTTAGAAACTCTAATAAACCCTGAACTCACAGTCACTATTCAGTCTCAGGAATCGCAGTTTCTTCCGCTGTTTTAATATTATCCTTATAAACTCTATCAATGAGCAAATGGCGCGGGTCAATGGCTAATTTTGCTGGTAGGGAATCAATTTCAAAAACAAATGTCATTTCTGGTTTGTTCACTTTCACTCGCTTTTGAAAAATCAAACGTTCTTCATCATCATCAGCAAAAGCACCAATATCGATCCAATCATTAATTGCCACTTTAGTTTCGTTACCCAAGCTATCAGATTTTATTTTTGAACTTTCAATTTGAAAACTTAGTTCATATTTTCCATTGTCTAATTGCTTGTAATTTGCTTCTTTTAAACGATTATCATACAAAGTGATTTCCTTAAACCAATCTTTAACGAGATACTGTAACGAGTCTGGTATTTGAGGTTCAAGATGTCTTAAAAAATCTAAAGAAGTAGGGTATGGGGGCTTTCTATAGCGATATTCTTCTAAGAAGCCCTTCATAGCTGTATTCACTTTGTCTTCACCAATGTAATCTTGTAAAGCATATAATATGACACTTCCTTTACCATAGTGTATATAGCCTTGGTCTTCTACTTTGTACAAGGGTAGTTCTTTTTCGCGTTCTCCACTTCGCCCTCTTAAATAACGGTCGTGATCATACTTCGTAAACTGACGCATTTTCATTGGGTTTTTAGTTATACTTTTTAAAGTCATTAATGAAGAATATTCTGAAAAGCTTTCACTCATCAATGTGCTACCCTGCATATTAACTCCTATGACTTGATGTGCCCACCATTGATGACCCATTTCATGGGCTATGACCGCGTCAACCACATTATTTTCTGTTTCATCTTCAAGATTGACGACAAACCCTATAGCCTCAGAATACGGCATGGTACCAGGAAACGCTTGTGCAAAAGACGCATAACGAGGAAACTCTATGATACGACATTGCTTATGGAAGTAAGGACCAAAGTTTTTGGTGTAATACGCCAACGAGCGTTCTACCGCATCTAGCATCATTTCTACATTCTCCGGATGTTTTTCATCATAATATACTTCTATATCAATTCCATTCCATTTGCGTTTTTTGATTTCATAATCGGCTGACATAAACGAATAGAAATTCAAGGAAGGTGTATCTGTTTTGTAATGATAATAATCTCTTCCGTTTTCTTCCCATTTTTTAATGAGAGAGCCCGGGGCAATTGCTGTTTGCTCCTTTATGGTTGAGATAATAGTTTCAACATTAATAAAGTCAGACTGACCATTACCGAGATAGTTTTTGTAATGTAATTCAGAAATATCCGATGATAATTTCGGAGTACGTTCTTTAGGCTTTAAATCATATTTTTTACGGGTGTTTTTATCTGCAAGTTCGTAGCCTTCATTATAGCCCATTGTAGGTAGCACATCGCCATTATTAAAGAAGGTTCCGTTCTTTACAATCATTGTTGAGCCACGCCCATTTTGAAATCCTTTGGTGATGAATTTATTGTCGATTTTCACTACCATCTTTTCACCTTGTAATAGCGGAGGACTTAGTTTGTAAATGGTGTACAAATAGGTGGAATCTTTATAAACAGGTTTCGCGTTCGGAATAGTCAGTTTACTATCCCAGCCTTCATTAGTATAAATGTGAATGGAGTCGATAGCTTGTTCAGACTCGTTGGTTAATTCAAGTTCCGCTTTTACATGAATATCTCTTTTATTTGGAAAGATGTCGATGAAGTATTTCGCATCGGTAACTTTCGGGTGTACGGCATCTCTGTATTTGCTATATTTCTTTTCGAAATCTGCTTGAAGTTGCTCTTCCGTATCATTAGTACGATATGGGTTTAAGACTTGTGTATTGTAATAGACATAACCAGCAACGCCTAACCAGATCACAGCGATTAAAGCAATAATGCCGCGATAGCTTTTAGGCACTTCTTTTCTGGCTGTTTTAATACGGCTTAAGAGCGAACTTTTTGAACCACGATTCCATAGAGCACCTGCAATCAGTAATCCTAAAACTGAAAGTAATATCCAATATAAGTTAAACCATAAGGCACTTTTAAGGCCAGGGCCAAAACCATTAATGTCTGAATAGAATATAGACCCGCCACCACCAATACTTAACATATTGCTATTAATATCTAAAACAGCAAGGATTATATCCAAAACTAATAACACTAAAATAGAGATGAAATAACCAATATATTTATTGCTAGAAAGTACTTGAATCATAATCATAATACCACCAAAAATGATATAAAGCGCTAGATTGCCGTAAAAGAAATCTAATAAATAAATATCTAACTCTATGCGTGTATACCCATGAAGCAATTGGTAGATAATACCTATAAGGATAAAGAATAAGTTCAATATTGTAGTAATACAAACAAGCGATAATGCTTTAGCAGCCATGGAAACAAAAGAAGTGTGTGGCGTAGCATCAACCACTTCATTTATTTTATAATCTCTATCACGCCATATTAATTCACCACTAAAAAAGATGAGAATGATAATCGTAAAAATGTTGGTATTGTCTTTAATTGAATCAATCAATTTATAAGTCAACGGATACGATTGTAAACCGAAATATTCAAAACCACCACTCAGGTCTGCAACTAAAATGATAATGCAAAACAAGAACAATATTTTAAACGTGACACTCTTTATTATGCTTAAAAAGTTGGTGTAAAAGAAACTTTTGAATTGCACCCAATTGGTTGAAGCACCATAGCTAGGATTTAACTGTGGAAGCGCAAATACCGTTTCTTTACTATCTGCTTTAGCTTTCTCTTTTTTAACCTTCTTATTTTTTTGTTGAAACGAAAAGCTAAAATAGGAAACCATTAAAACGATGAATCCAACACCTGTCCAGATTAATCGATTCCAGAATAAAACTCCAGAAAAACCAGGACTAATAGTATTCTTTTCAGCAGGTGTGAAATATTTCGTTTCAATTGCATAGGTGTTAATTCCGAATACATCAGAAAGTGCTGCTATTGTTTCATTGTCTACATCTGACATCAATGAGCCTGAAACAATATAAGCTACAATAATCACCAAGCCACCGACAAAAGAAATTACGGTGCTCTTCCATTTGTTTGCCAACGCAAAAATCACCGATCCTGCTAGAAACATGTTTGGTAAAATGAACAAGAGGTAGTTGTTTACAAAGGTTTCAAGATAAAAATCACCAAAACGTTCCGTATCTAGCCAACCAAAAATGGAGTTCATATAGGTGCCCAAAAGCATGCCTATAAAAACACCAAGTAATGGTAGAGTGGCTACAAAAAGCGCACCAAAAAAGCGACCAAAAAAGTAGCCAGGTTTGCTTAACGGGGTTGTAAATAAGATTTCATTGAACTGATTGTTATGATCTCGTAAGGCAGCATTATTAAAGAATGCGACGGCCATTAAGAGACTAAAAATGCAGAATACAGTAATGTGTATCGTAATGGTATATGGGGAGTTTCGGTATACATTACCTATAGCACCACCCACTTGTACATTGTCACTTACTGTGGCAAAGAATTCCATCAAGGCCAAAATGAATATAAAAATATACACCATCGGTTGCTTGAGGGTGTATTTTATTTCGGATAAAAAGAATGTTTTAAACATGATTAAAATGGTTAGGAAGGATTAAACAAGTACGTTAGAAGTGTTGATTTTAGAAAAGAAGACATCCTCTAAATTAGGTGTCACTTGTTCAAATCCGTTTTGCGGATGCACATCACTAAATACATGTATAAGTGGTTGCCCACCGACCATTTTATTAGAAATAATTTTGTATTCGTTAGCATAATTTTCGAGTTCTTCTCTGCTAACTATTTTCTGGAATACGTTGTTTTTCAAATCGTCAATTGCTGTCTGCGGTGAACCGTGATATACGATTTCACCTAAATTCATAATTGCCATTTTAGTACATAATTCTCGAACATCGTCAACAATGTGCGTAGATAGAATGACAATAACTTCTTTACCAACATCAGCTAATAAATTATAAAAACGATTTCGCTCCCCTGGGTCTAAACCTGCAGTTGGTTCATCCACAATGATTAGTTTAGGATTCCCGATAAGCGCTTGCGCGATACCAACACGTTGTTTCATTCCGCCAGAAAAGCCTTTCACCGACTTATTTCTCTTTTCATAAAGGTTCACTTTGTCAAGTAAGTACTTTACCAATTCTTTGCGTTCAGAGGCATTAGTAATACCTTTTAATATGGCTAGATGTGTTAGTAATTGTTCTGCAGTAATTCTCGGATATACACCAAACTCTTGAGGTAAATACCCTAAGATTTTACGTACTTCTGAGGGTTGATTTAAAATATCAATATCATTTAAAGTGGCTGTGCCAGAATCTGCTTCTTGCAATGTGGCAAGTGTGCGCATCAAAGAAGATTTTCCAGCGCCATTTGGACCGAGTAGTCCGAACATACCATTTTCTAATTCAAGACTAACATTGTCTAAGGCCTTAACGCCATTTGCGTACGTTTTTGATAAGTTTTTGATTGATAATTTATGCATGTTTGGTTTGTTTTTTCATTAGACGATTTCAGTAGTGAGTTTGTTACAGAATATTATGTCCAATAATTTAAATATCATTGTTGTAGCCATAATTTCTCTTTGACAATTGCACTAAAATAGACTTTGTTTAGAGAAAACTAAGCTACATTAACATAACAGACTGTTTTTTTATACAAAAGAAAAGGCCCACCTTTCGGTAAGCCTTCTTTGATTTTTGATTGATGAATTCTATACTAGAAACGAATTCTAAATTCTTGGTTTTCATCAGTAACATCAAACTTAGCATTTTCAAAGCTTGGTGGTCCGAATGCGTTTACTTGTCCTGATGTACCGTAGTTTTCTTGTGGCATTCCGTTCGCATCCATGTCCATTCTTTTATTATCATTTGCATCATGCATTACCATAATAGCAAACGTACCTGGCTGTATATTTTTAAAAGTTAAAGTCACTTCACCTTTTGCAGCTGGGGCATCTGCATTCATAATGCCGCCACCTTTCATAAAGGTATCTGCCGTATGTAAGCCTCCGATTACGGTTCCTTCATCTGACAGTACGTTTTCAATTACTACGGTTACCGTTACCCCTGTAGCGTCTTGTGCTTTTGTAGTGAACGTGATAAATGCTAATCCTAATACTAGTGCTAATTTTTTCATGATAAATGGTTTTTAGTTTTGTGCCCGAAAAATTCGAGATTCTGTTGATTAATAATTTTAATGTCTTATTGACACTCCAAAGATGCGGTCCTTCTATCAGTTTTTTAAATGGTTCTTACCGAGTTGTTGATTATGACTTCTGAATTGTAAATGAAAATTCGAGTTTCAATTCAAGCCTAAAAACTTACAATTGGGTCATTCGGTTTTTCTATGCCTTTGAATTGTCTTCATTTTTGCTTCATCAATTAAAACAAAATCAATTCGTAGAAACAAGCAGTCATGAAAACAACAATCTCATTAATCGCATTCTTTTTTATTTCCATCATCACATTTGCACAATCTACCGTATCTGGTATAGTAACTGATGCGAAGAACAATCCTATAGAAGGAGCTAACATTTATCTAGAAGGTACCTATGATGGTGCTTCTTCCGATGTAAACGGAAAATTCAATTTCGAAACTTCCGAAAAAGGAACTCAAAACCTTATAGTGTCAATGATAGCATTTGATACTTATATGCAAGCAGGAGATGTTTCTTATTTAAAGGATTTGAATATTGAATTACAAGAAGCCATCAATCAATTAACAGGAGTAACCTTAACCGCCGGAAGCTTTCAAGCAGGAGACAATTCTAAAGTATCGGTATTGAAACCTTTAGATATTGTGACAACCGCAGGTGCAGCAGGAGACTTTGTTGGAGCTTTACAAACCTTACCTGGCACATCAAATGTAAGTGAAGATGGCCGCCTTTTCGTAAGAGGAGGACAAGCAGGGGAAACGCAAGTATTTATTGACGGTCTAAGAGTTTTTCAACCCTTTAGTGCAACAGCTAATAACGTGCCAACTAGAGGTCGTTTTTCACCTTTCTTATTTAAAGGAATCACCTTCAGTACGGGTGGCTATTCCGCAGAATATGGACAAGCGCTTTCAAGTGTATTATTATTAAATACTACTGATGAACCTGACCAAGAGAAGACAGATATATCTGTACTCTCTGTTGGTGGAGGTCTTGGTAGAACTGAAATATGGGGTAATAAATCATTGAGTGTGAATGCTCAATATATCAACTTGGCTCCTTATCAATGGCTAATACCTAATGAGCAAGGAGCACGTTGGAACAAACCCTATGAATCTTTTTCTGGGGAAGCAGTTTTCAGAAGTAAGACAGACAAAAGTATTTTCAAATTCTACACAGGATTTAATCAAGCGAATTTAGATGTAGATCAAGAGGATATCAATTTTGAAGATTTTGTAAACTTTCGATTGAAAAATAGCAACTTGTATGCAAACTCTACCTACAAACATTTTTTCGATAAAGAATGGACGGTGACCGCAGGAGCAAGTATTTCCTCGGATAGAAATGATATCGGTTTTGAGGCGAATGATATAGAAACAAATGAGACTGCCGGACATTTAAAAATCAAGGTAAAGAAAACCTTTAGTAGCCGATACCAATTAAATATGGGCATAGAGCATTTCATTACAGATTATAAAGATAATTTGGTGACCCCAGATGGGTTCACTTTAGGATCTGGATTTAAGGATAATTTAAGTTCAGGCTTTGCTGAAGCCGATATTTTCTTAAGTAATAAGTTTGCAATGAAACTTGGTGTTCGAGGTGAGTATTCTAGCTTTTTAGAGGACTTCAATGTTGCTCCAAGAGTATCATTAGCTTATAAGAGCAGCGAAAAAGGCCAATTCTCATTTGCATACGGCGATTTTTATCAGAACCCATTAGCAGAATCTTTGAAGTTTGATTCAAGTTTAGATTTTGAAAAGACCTCACATTATATTTTGAATTATCAATATTTATCTGACGGAAAGACTTTCAGAGCAGAGGCTTATTACAAAGATTATGATGGGTTAGTGAAATATGATACTGAAATGCCACAATTCAATTCGGAATACAACAATGCTGGTAGCGGTTACGCTTCGGGTATCGATATCTTCTGGCGTGACAATAAGAGTATTAAGAACTTAGACTATTGGGCATCATATTCCTATTTAAAAACCAAACGAGATTTTAGAAACTATCAAGAACGAGCCACTCCGAATTTTGCCTCTACTCATGGCCTTTCTCTTGTGACAAAATATTGGGTTGAAGATTGGCGTTCGCAGATTGGTGTTTCTTATAATCACAGTTCGGGTAGACCTTATGATAACCCAAATACCCAAGAATTTTTAGCAGAAAAAACAAAAGCTTTCAATAGTATCAATATGAACTGGGCTTATTTAATATCACAACAGAAAATATTGTTTTTCTCTGTTAGTAATATCACAGGATTTAAAAACGTAAACGGATATCAATACGCGAATACTCCTAATGTAGAGGGAATGTTTGATAGGCGTGAAATAAGACCTACAGCAGATGCTTTCTTCGTAGTTGGTTTCTTTTGGACGCTGAGTGATGATAAGAGTAGCAATCAGTTAGATAATTTATAGATAAAGCCTTACGAATGGCCCCAATTATCGGGGTCATCGTTTTGGTTAGGAGAGAGCCCTATAATATCTCCCTTAGTACTAGCTCCCAAACCAATGACACTTCTATTGACATAATTGAAATAGCTAACGACTTGGTTTATTTCAAGTATCTCACCTTCATTAAATCCTGATTCTTTGAGCAGTAAAACGTCTTCTTCAATAATGTCCTGAACATCCAGGGTTAACTTTTTGGCATAACTGACTCCGCGGGTGAATTTTGCATCAAAGAAAGAATCTAGCGTATCATTCTTAATAGCTTCCAAAAATTGTTTTGATTTCGGGTTATCATTTAAAAGGCGTTGAAACCCTGAAAAATGGTGCTCTAAGCAATATTCACAATTGTTGAGGTGACTTACATAACACCCTAAAGCTTCCAAATACCATTTAGGTAAAGTGTTTCCTGAGTGGTGTAATACGGCTTTGTATAAAACCATGTGGCCTTCTAAGGTATGTGGGCGAAGACTGTGAATCTTTAATACGTTATCCACATTGTTGTCCGGTCCTTTTACTCTTTTGTAAAGGCTTTTGAGTTTGCCTTTTGCGGTATCATAATCGATGGTTTCTATCCAGCTCATGTTTGAAGATTTTTCTACTCGAAATATACCAATTTAGAATGCAAAACTTGCTACAACATTCTATTTTAGGTACCTTAATCCCATAGGATTAATCCATAACTTATGAAGAACGAAGAGTTATCTCAAATCAAAAAAATGTTGCAAGGGCAAGGTTATATTGATGACGGAGCCATTGCCATGTCATTATTCTTGGCAATGAAATTAGAAAAACCTTTATTAGTTGAAGGTCCGGCAGGAGTAGGGAAGACCGAAATCGCTAAAGTGATGGCGAAATCTATGAATACAGAACTCATTCGATTACAATGTTATGAGGGCTTAGATAGTACCCATGCGCTATATGAATGGAACTACCAACACCAACTCTTGTATCTAAAAATGCAGGAACATAAAGGGGAAGATATCAAAGCACTTGAAGAAACTATTTTCTCTGATAAATTTCTTTTAAAAAGACCAGTTTTGAATGCTATTACCCACAAGGAGAAAACCGTATTACTTATTGATGAAATAGATAGGGCAGATGAAGAATTTGAAAGTTTTCTATTGGAAGTTCTTTCTGATTGGCAAGTGACCATACCAGAAATTGGAACCATAAAAGCAACTAATAAACCACAAATTATTCTCACCGGAAATCGAACCAGAGAACTCTCTGAAGCACTCAGAAGAAGATGTTTATATCTATGGATTGACTACCCAACTTTCGAAAAAGAGTTGGCGATTGTAAAGTCTAAAGTTCCTGAAATTGATCAAAAATTAGGTGTTCAAATCTGTTCTTTTATGAAAGAATTACGCCAAATGAAACTGGAAAAAACTCCAGGAATTTCTGAAACCATTGATTGGGCTAGAGCATTGGTTAGCATGCATTTAACACATTTAGATAAACAAATTGTTGAAGATACCTTAGGCGTAGTTTTAAAAGATTGGCAAGATATGCGTCATACCCAAGATTCACTTTCAGAATTATTTGAACGCACAGGGGTGACTTCTCGGATAGGTTAAGAAAAGGTCAGATGCTGGGTGCTCGATGCTCGACGTTTTTAAAATATTTTTTATGAAATTTAAATTTGAGAAACTGATTATTTGGCAGGATGCCATGAAATTGGGCGAAGAAATGAATTTGTTAGCAGGTTAGTTTCCTAAAAAGGAAATTTATAATCTTTCCTCTCAAATTAGAAGAGCTGCCGATTCCATTGCATTAAATATTTCAGAAGGTTCAATTGTGCAATCTAAGCCAGAGTTTAGAAAGTTTATGGGATATTCGATTCGTTCTTTAGCAGAAGTAGTGACTTGTCTTTACAAAGCAAGGAATAGGGAATACATGAAACCAGAAGAATTTGAAAAACATTACAATGATTCATATAAGCTAATGAACATGATGATAGCCTTTAGAAACAAATTATAAACTTCTAACAACAATAGAACACCGAGCATCGAGCATCTAGCATCAAACATATCACACCAAACCGAGATATCAGCAAACGTAGTTTTGCTCTGTCGCTTTTTGCGTAAAAAGAGCTTTACAATTTCAGCAACAGAAGAAGCAGATGCATTAAAAGCAATTTCATATTTACCCATTAATTCAGAAGATTATTTCAAGGAAGCCTTACGTTCTGTATTAACCAAAAGTCAATTACAACAAACGAAATTTGACGAGTATTACCACGAGTTCAAAGAGCAATTAAAAAAGGCGTCCGATTCTAAAGTCAAAGAACTCCCTGAAGAAAAAGAAAAGCCTGAAAAGAAAACCAAAGAAGCACAATTTGAAGCCTTGAAAGATTGGTTGAATCTAAGTCCTTCTGAAGAAGAAAAAGAGGTAGCTGCTTTTAGCAATATTGATGTACTAACCAAAAAGAATTTCCTTGATTTAAGTGATGACGAAATGCGCTTAATGCTACGTGCATTGCAAAAAATGGCGCGTAAACTAGCACATCAGAAAAGTAGACTCCGAAAGAAATCTAAACGGCATCAACGCCTTGACTTAAAACAAACCATTCGTACGAATATGCGTGCTGGCGGTGAAATTCAACAATTAGTTTACTCTGAAAAGAAAGACCGCAAACTGAAATTAGTATTACTCTGTGATGTCAGCCGTTCTATGGATTTATATAGCCGTTTCTTCATTCATCTCATGTATGCCTTTCAAAATGCCTACGACAAGATTGAGACCCTTGTTTTTAGTACGGCCCTTCATAAGGTGAGTGAAATATTAGATAATAATGAGTTCGATAAAGCCTTTGCAATGATTTCAGAGCGCGTACCACATTGGTCTGGCGGAACAACCATTGGCTCTTGTCTGCATGACTTTACTCAGAATTACGGACACGGTATGCTCGACAAAAAAACGATCGTTTTGATTTTATCCGATGGATGGGATACTGGTGAACCCGAAGTCATGAAAGAAGCCATGAAGACTATCTACAAAAAATCAAAGAAGGTGATTTGGTTGAACCCCTTAGCGGGAAGTGCAGAATTCTCACCCGAAGCTATTGGTATGAAAACCGCGCTGCCTTATATTGATGTGCTAGAATCTGCTCATAATTTAGAAAGCTTAAAAAAGGTTGTAACACAATTAAGGAGTAAGCGAAGTATGTCATATAGGCAATAAATGCTGTATT
Organism: uncultured Flavobacteriaceae bacterium; assembly: GCA_938009735.1. Lineage (GTDB taxonomy): Bacteria > Bacteroidota > Bacteroidia > Flavobacteriales > Flavobacteriaceae > Maribacter_C. Next base: position 11,847 of record CALLIG010000216.1, on the reverse strand, counting down.
AAACTATGTCTTAATTAATAGTACTCTTAAAAAAATACGGAATACCTAAATTTTCTTCACATAAAGTATAGAATTATCAACTCTTCTTTTTATCTTCAAAGACTGAGTTCTGATTAACACTATAAATCTCATTATATATGCAAATCTCATTAAAAATTAATGGCAAAACGCACTCCCATGATGTCGAGCCAAGAATTAGCTTGGCCCAATACTTACGGGAAACCTTGAGTCTAACCGGTACACATATCGGTTGTGACACCAGCGGCTGCGGTGCTTGTACAGTTCATGTTGATGGTGCTGCTACAAAAGCTTGCACACTTTTAGCCGTACAAGTTGATGGTTGTGAAATCAAAACCATTGAAGGAATGGCCAACGGAAACGAAATGCATCCCATTCAAGAAGCGTTTAAAGAAAATCACGGTTTACAATGTGGTTTCTGCACACCCGGAATGGTGATGACTGCTGCCGACATCCTAAAGAATAATCCGAATCCGACGGAAGAAGAAATACGGCACGGACTAGAAGGCAACTTCTGCAGATGTACCGGCTATCACAATATTGTCAAATCGATACAGCATGCTGCTGAAACTCTAAACTCATAAGCTATGGAAACATATATAGGAAAATCCGTTAAAAGACGCGAAGACGCTAGGTTTCTAAAAGGAGCTGGTAAGTATACCGACGATATTAAATTGCCAGGAATGACCCAAGCGGCTTTCGTAAGAAGTCCGTACGCACACGCTAAAATTTTAAGTGTTGATACTTCGGCTGCTGAAAAAGCGGAAGGTGTAGTTGCAGTATATACAGGTAGCGATGCTTGTGGTACCTACGGTGTGCCTTGTGGTTGGCAGGTAGATTTCAAAGATGGGGAGACCATGCGTGAGCCTTTACATCCGCTATTGGCGAAAGATAAAATTCTTCACGTAGGAGAAGCTGTTGCGATTGTAATCGCGGAGAGTTTAGAATTGGCTCGTGATGCTGCCGAATTGGTGAATGTAAAATATGATGTGTTGCCAGCGGTTACGTGCCCTAAAAAAGCAATGGAATCGGGTGCACCTAAGGTACATGACCAATGGGGAGACAATGCAGCCTTTGATTGGTGTATTGGTAATGATAGGGCAGAAGTAGAAGCTGCTTTGGCGAGTGCGCATCACGTTACAGAGATGAATTATAAAAATCATCGTGTGGCACCAAATGCTATTGAACCGAGAAGTTATATTGCAGATTACGATGTAAATGCTGATAAATGGACACTTTATACTAGCACTCAGAATCCACACTTAGTGAGGCTTTTAATGTGCGCTTTTGCTTTAGGAATTCCGGAACATAAAGTACGTGTAGTATCCTATGATGTTGGTGGTGGATTTGGAAGTAAAATTTATCATTATACGGAAGAAGCACTATTAACTTGGGCATCTAAGGAAATTGGAAGACCAATTAAATGGACGTCCGATAGAACAGAAGCCTTTTTGACAGATGCACATGGTCGTGACCATATTGTGCATTCTAAAATGGGGTTTGATAAAGATGGGAAAATTGTTGCGCACCTTACAGATGAATTCTGTGCAATGGGAGCTTACCTTTCGACATTCGCACCCGCAGTTCCAACCTATTTACATGGAACGCTTTTTCAGGGTGTTTATACTACGCCGCTGATTCATTTAAATGTAACGGCACCTTTTACGCATACCGTTCCCGTAGATGCTTATCGTGGAGCAGGAAGACCAGAAGCTACTTATCTTTTAGAACGTATTGTTTCAAAAGCAGCCAAGGAAATGAATATGGACCCTGCGGAATTAAGATTAAAAAACTTCATTGCTCCGTTTAATGGAACGACAGAGCCAGGGTATCAAACTCAGGTTGCTTTGCAGTATGATAGTGGAAATTATCATGCGAGTTTAAAGCGTGGCCTCGAAATGTTGGGTTATGAAGATTTTAGAAAAGAACAAGCCGAAGCGCGTAAGAATGGAAAATTATTAGGCGTTGGAATATCGACATATATAGAAGGTTGCGGTATTGCACCTTCAGCAGTAGTAGGCTCTTTAGGAGCTCGTGCCGGGCTCTATGAAGTAGGGCATGTTCGTGTGCAACCAACAGGAAAAGTATCTGTATTTACAGGTTCACACTCTCACGGACAAGGACATGAAACTGTATTCGCACAATTCGCAGCTGATAAATTAGGTATACCCATGGATGATATCGATATCGTTCATGGTGATACCGACCAAGTAGCTTTCGGAATGGGAACGTATGGTTCTCGTAGTTTGTCTGTTGGTGGTAGCGCGATTATAAAGAGTATAGAAAAAGTATTGGAGAAAGGTGCTAAAATAGCAGCGCATAAACTGGAAGCTGCCGAAGAAGATTTGGAATACGCTGAAGGCAAATGGACGGTAAAAGGAACGGATAAATCAATTTCGTTTGGAGATGTTTCTTTAACGGCTTACGTGCCACATGATTATCCTGAAGGAGTTGAACCAGGACTTGATTTCTCAAGCTTCTATGACCCAACAAACTTTACCTATCCTTTTGGAACACATATCGCAGTTGTTGAGGTGTGCTCCGATACCGGAAAAGTTACCGTCAAGCGTTTTGTTGCCTGCGATGATGTGGGTAATGTTATGAACCCGATGATTGTAGATGGTCAGATTCATGGTGGTGTAGTGCAAGGCATTGGTCAAGCATTATTAGAAGAAGTGGTGTATGACGGTGAAGGTCAAATGGTAACAGGTTCTTATATGGACTATGCAATGCCAAGAGCTGATGATATGCCAATGATTGAAACGGATAGAACAACAACACCTTGTCCGCATAATCCTTTAGGAGCGAAAGGAGCAGGGGAGGCCGGAGCTATCGGTTCCACACCAGCTGTAGTGAATGCAGTTGTAGATGCATTAGCGCATATGGGCGTTACGGATATTCAAATGCCAGTAACACCACAGCGTGTTTGGAAAGCAATGCAGAATTGATTAGTTAAGAGACAAGAGACAAGAGATTTTTAGTCTTTGTTCTTTTCTCTTTATTCTTTCTTCTATCGAAAACGATAAGAGTTGAAGAAACTAAGAAAGGTTTTAAAAAACATAGTATTTAAACACACTACAAAAAAATGATACCAGCAAAATTTGATTATATAAAAGCATCGTCAGTAAGTGAAGCAATTGGTTTACTTGATAAGCACGGTGATGAAGCTAAACTACTTTCTGGCGGACATAGTTTGATTCCAGCCATGAAGTTACGCTTAAGTCGACCTGAAATATTGATTGATATTAGTGGCATATCAGGAATGAATTCTATTACAGAAGATGGCAATGAAATTGTTATTGGTGCGAATTGTACCCATGCAGCGATTTGTAATTCTGATTTGATAAATTCGGATTTGAATATTCTAGCACAGACCGCAAAATGTATTGGTGATATACAAGTCCGTAATCGCGGAACGATTGGTGGCAGTCTTGCACATGCAGACCCAGCAGCTGATTATCCTGCGGTAGTATTGGCATGTGATGCTAATATCGTAGTAGAAGGTAAAAACGGCAGCAGAACAATCGCAGCCACCGATTTCTTCTTAGGTATTTTCACCACTTCGATAGCAGAAGATGAAATCATCACGACTATTCGTTTTCCAAAAGTGGCGAATGGAAACTATCAAAAATTCTTTCAGTCCGCCTCACGCTTTGCAGTAGTAGGTGTAGCTGTAGTAAAAGAGGGTAGTGGAGTCAAAGTAGGCGTCACAGGAGTAGCAGGAACACCTTATCGAGCAACCGCTGTAGAGAATGCATACTCAGGGAATTCAGATGCTGCATCTCATGCCATTGAAGGCGTTGAAGATGAATTGATGAGCGACCATTTCGCGGATACGACATACCGAGCGCATTTGGCAAAGGTTTATGTGAAGAAGGCTTTGGAGGCTTGATGTATTAAAAGCTTAATAGATATTTAAACCCTGATGCTTGCATTGGGGTTTGTCTTTATTGGAAGGCTCTGTATTATACAAGCTTTTTCTAGTTTTAGAGGATGGTGCTTTTATAATTGTTTTGATTAAATAACAAATAAAACCCACCCCTAGCCCCTCCCGGGAGGGGAATAATTAGTAGAAGTGATTTAATTTTATTAAAGTATTTCAAAGAAAACAAAATATTCCCTACCCAGGATGGGAATAGTTTTTAGATATGATTAGGTTTTTTAGAATAATTGTTCAACCATCTAAACCATTCCTCTCCTGGGAGGGGATTAAGGGGTGGGTACTATGAGAAAAATCATACCATACAATCCAGAATTGGTCGCTTTCGCCAAAAAGCTACGCAATAACATGACCTTAGGCGAAATAGCCTTATGGCGTGAAATAAAGGGCAAAAAATTAGGAGTCCGGTTTAGCAGGCAAATACCTATCAATTGTTACATAGTCGATTTTTATTGCAAAGACCTTAAACTAGCTATTGAAGTAGATGGTTCTTTTCACTTTAAAGACGGGCAACAAAAAAAAGATGCACGTCGTCAAAAAAGCTTGGAATCTTTGGGTGTGCATTTTATTAGATTTAGTGATTTTGATGTAAAGAATCATTTAAGTTGGGTTTTGGAAGAGATTAGAAAAACAATAGATAAATTGGAGCGTGGGAACCACCCCTAGCCCTTCCAAGGAGGGGGAAAACTAATAGATATGATTAAATTTTTTAGAAAAATTCGTCAAAACCTTTGGTCAGAAGGCAATACAACCAAATACTTAAAATACGCCATTGGGGAAATTGTGCTTGTAGTTATTGGTATACTGATAGCACTTTCCATTAACAACTCGAATGAAAACCGAAAAGAACGAGCACAAGAACAAGAATTGTTGAGTCAGCTGAAATCTGAATTTGAAAGTAATTTGGAGCAATTAGATCAAAAAATTGATATACGAAATCAGATGATTACAGCATCATTAAAGTTGCTTCACAATATTGACAATCCGGAAACGCGAGAAGCAGATTCCATCATAAAATATTTAGCAATCACAGGTGTATTTCCAACGTTCGATCCGATAGTTAATGATATTAATAGCTCTGGAAGAATACAGTTGCTTCAAAATTCGAGTCTAAAAGAAAAACTGGCGCGATGGACTAGCGAAGTCATCCAAGTTACGGAAGAAGAGCAAACATGGGGAATTAATAGAAATAATAATTACTTACCGTTGCTAACAAAATATGGTGTTCTAAGAAATCTTTTAAATCAATATTGGAAAGACAATATGGCTGGGTCATTTCATTTAGATATAGGAACTAAAACAGAGCTTGATTTTGGGAATTCTAAAAGGGAAATCTTAAACTCAAAACTATTAGATGATACTGAATTTGAAAGTCACATCGCCCAATGCGCTTCATATGCAAAACTTACCAATAGTCAAGCAGTTAGTTTACGAAAAAGAATTGCTGAAATTTTATACTTAATAGAACAAGATTTAAACTAATGATTTAAAATCTATGAATGACGTCAAAATAAATTTGAAAATTATGTTTGTCGTGGTTTTGATATTTATCTGCAATAAACTTTTTTTAAGACCCTATATTCTTGAAAACGATTTCTCGGAGTTTCTAGACATTTTTGTTTTGTCATTTCCAAATCTATGTGAAGCACTAATTGGGGGATTGTTACTCACCAATATTGGTCTATTTGCTAAACACAAATTTCTAAAAACACCTTCGAATATTACAGAAAGTCAAATCTATCTGTTTGCTATTCTGGTTACTGCAATTTATGTATTGCTTCAGGAGTTCAAAATTCATAATCTTGGTGGTAATAATGTGTATGACCCATTTGATGTACTTTTTTCTGTGATAGGATTGATTATAGTATCTTTCATTTTATGGTATCTCAAACCTGCTATTTCTTTTAAGGAAAAACCTTATAAATAGAGCGGTGATAGTATTTATTCTTAAGTTGAACTCAATTAATTAAGTTATGCTGTCACCAACAAGTAAAAGAAATCTCCTCAAAATTATCCCGTTTGGAGTAATCTGTCTTGTTTTTGGTATTATCTACGCATTAATAGTAGAGGGCGTATTGGGTAATCATCCTACGTTTCCATCTACCGGCTTACCATATGTTTTTGACATAGCTGTGCCAGGAATAGGCGGATTGTTAGTAGGCTTATTTATAGGGGTAATAGAAGTCTTAATTCTTAGCAAATGGTTTCGGAACACTAGTTTCCTTAAAAAGATAATCTTCAAGACGGGTATATACATTGTGATTTTAACGAGTTTCATTTTTCTTATTACAATCATTGGCCAAGCCTACCTAATGGGATTCAGCCCTTTTGACGAAAGGGTTTTGAATCGTGCACTTATTTTTTTGCCCAATTTCTCTTTCTGGTCTTTGATGATTTATGTTTCTGCAGTCATTGGCGTTGGTTTGTTCTACACAGAGGTTAGTGATAACATAGGTCAAGGCGTACTACTTAATTTTTTTACCGGAAAGTATCATCATTCTAAAGAAGAAGAACGAATTTTCATGTTTATCGATATGAAATCTTCTACCACTATAGCGGAGAAATTGGGGCATGTTCAATATTTTAAAATGCTTAAAGAATACTACGCTGATTTATCATTGCCTATTGTGCAGTACGGAGGTGAGATTTATCAATATGTGGGTGATGAAATTGTGATCTCATGGAGAAAGAAGAAAGACGAGTTTAATACCAATTCTTTAGAATGCTTTTTTGCGATGAAGGAAAGTCTTAGCAATCAGTCTTTAAAATATGAATCTAAATTTGATGTAGTACCAACTTTTAAAGCGGGTATTCATTTAGGCAATGTGACAACCGGAGAAATTGGTGTCATAAAAAAGGAGATTATTTTTTCAGGGGATGTTTTAAATACAACTGCGAGAATTCAAGGATTGTGCAACACTTATAACGTAGATTTGCTGGTATCTGAAAAACTAATAAATGCCTTAAACTTAAGCGCGTATTTTCAAATCCAAGCTTTAGGGGAAACAGAATTGAGAGGCAGGAATGAAAAAATAAACTTGTACACGGCTAGCATTAAAGTTTGAAGTAAGACCGCATGTGATGAGTTACAAACATAAAGAGTACAAATCATTATCTAGTACATAATAGAAAATGTTTACGATACTAATGTGTCGATTCAATATAATCTGAACTATAGCAACAAACTTAATAAATGAAAATAAAAATTCTAAAATCAAATTTTCAACTTGAAAACGACAGAGTTTTACTTGTTCCCTTTGATAATGAAAGAAATGAAGAACTCAAAGACATAATTTTCGATAAAGAAATTTGGCAGTTTATGGGTATGAACGTAACGAACGAACAGGGCTTAAAAAACTACATCGCAAAAACTATTAAGGATAAAAACAACCGCATTTGTTATCCTTTTCTAATTATAGACAAGGAAACTGATCAAGTTGCAGGTTGTACTAGATACGGAAATGTAAATACTGCAAATAAAAAATGCGAAATTGGCTGGACTTGGTATGGAACGGAGTTTCAAGGTACCGGTTTAAACAAAGCTTGTAAGTATGAATTATTAAGGTTCGGGTTTGAAAATATAGGATTTAAAAGAATACAGTTTAGTGCTGATAAAGAAAACTTAAGGTCACAAAAAGCGATAGAAAAATTAGGTGCGAAGAAAGAAGGTGTTTTTAGAAATAATTACGTCGCTGCAAACGGAGATAGTAGAACTGACGTTTATTATAGCATTATAAAAGAAGAATGGAATTCAATTAAATCTGAAATTTTTCCAGAATTTTTAATCTATTAAAAAAGCATAATATTAGGCTCCCAAGTTACGGGGTTGCTTTGTAGAAAATAAATAACAAATTGATTCAATCTGACATTCTAAGATTACGAAAAGAACTTCATCAAAACCCAGAACTATCTGGTTTTGAATATGAAACTGCAAAACGAATCCGTAGTTTTATTACAAAGCATAACCCAACAACCTTGCTAGAAAACTTAGGCGGTACAGGTGTAGCTGCTATTTATAAATTTCCTCAGAAAGGTACTTCTATTACTATTCGATGCGAGTTAGATGCGCTACCTATTCAAGAAGAGAATCAATTTGAATATCATTCCAAAAAAGAAGGTGTATCTCATAAATGCGGTCATGATGGTCATATGGCAATTGTTTCCGGTTTAGTTCTTTGGTTAAAGAACCAAAGTTTTGAAGCTGGAGAAGTTATTCTATTATTTCAACCGGCTGAAGAAAACGGAGAAGGTGCACATCGGGTACTACAAGATGAACGATTTAAGAACTTAAAAACCGATTATGTATTTGCTCTTCACAACATCCCCAAAGAACCACTACACAGTATTATTTTAATGGATAAAGGGTTTTCGGCTGAGGTTCAAAGCTGTATCATACGTTTAAAAGGTAAAGAATCACATGCAGCGGAGCCAGAAAACGGAAGAAACCCTGCATTAAGTCTGTCTGAGTTGATAGCGAACTTATCAAGTCTAGAGGTTGTAAATCCTGAGGATGAAAATTTCACTTTGATAACGCCTGTACATATCAATATGGGGCAAAAGGCTTATGGTATTTCTCCAGCCAACGGAGAATTACATTACACCATGCGCACCTGGAGCGGGGTAAATATGGCTACCTTAAAAACGAAAATAAATGCGATTGTTCAGAAGATATGTCAAATGGATGAACTCGCATATGAGATAGAATGGCTAGAGTATTTTCCAGCAGCAGCCAATGATGAGGTATGTAATATGTACGTTGAAAAAGCAGCTAAAGAGAATAATTTCGATATTGTAGAAAGACCATATCCTTTTAAATTTGGGGAAGATTTTGGATGGTTTTCAAGAGATTATAAGACAGCAATGTTTGGACTTGGTGCAGGAGTAGATACTCCAGCTTTACACAATGCTGATTATGATTTTCCAGACGAAATATTGGTAACAGGAATCGCCATGTTCACATCCATTATTTCAAATATTTTGAAAAAAGGATAAACTTGGTATACTTAATAGATTGCAGTACTAGATGTTTTTTGAGCTTTGATATTTATATGTAAGACTTCTTTTTTGATAGTAGTAATATAACTACCTAATATCTTTTTATTTAAGGAGCTGATTTGTTAACTTAGAAGCATGGCGGAAAAGTATTGTTGTACTGTGCGCGACTGATAATGCAGAACCATGATAAGAAAGATTGAACCTCTCAGAGATCGTATTTTTGGAGATAGAGATAGAATTACTTCCGAGCGCTATTTTCTAAGCATTACTACTTTTACAGTTTCTATTTTTTCTCTCTTACTTTGCGTATATCACTTAATTAATACACCTTCAATTACTCCAGCTATTATTGCCGCGATTAGCTCCGTTCTTATTTTTGGACTTTATTATTTATCAAGATTCCGAGGAGTTGTCTTAATTCCAAAAACCATTTTGACCATTGCAGGGTTGATAACACTAGACTTTCTATGGTACCATAGGTATTTATCAAATGGTCCTGTGCTACTTTTTATTCTAATATTCGTAGCGCTAGTTTTATGGTTGTGGGAAGGTAAACAGTTATTGATCTTACTGGTTTTATATTTTATAAACCTGTTTGCCCTATTTTACATTGACCTTAACGCCTCCGATGTACTCTTTTTGTATCCTAATCAAGAAGCTAAAAGCATTGATATCTTTTTGAGTTTTATCTTTTATTCCATGCTCCTCATTTTCTTTTTATATGTCTTCAAGCAAGAATTTTTGAGGCAAAAAAAGAAGGCAGTAGATTCAGATAAATTGAAATCTGCTTTTCTTGCTAATATGAGTCATGAAATTAGAACACCTATGAACGGTATTTTAGGGTTTTCAGACTTACTTAAAAACCCGAATCTTACTGGTGAAATGCAACAGCAATACCTTGAGATTATTCAAAAGAGTGGGCGTAGAATGCTGAATGCCATTAATGATATCATTGATGTATCAAAAATAGAAGCAGGATTGATTAATATAGAACTACAAGAATCAAATCTTGATGAGCAGCTAGAATATATTTATAAATTTTTTAAACCTGAAGTTGAAGCTAAGGGTATGACCTTGATCTATAAGAATTCAAAGACAATTGAACAAACCATTATTAAAACAGACCCAGAAAAAGTATTTGCCATTTTCACAAACCTTGTCAAAAATGCAATTAAATACAGTAAGAATGGCACCATAGAATTTGGCTACGATATAGGTAATGATTTCATTGAATTCTATGTAAAAGATACTGGTATTGGCATAGCAGAAGACAGGCAAGAAGCTATTTTTGAGCGATTTATTCAAGCTGATATTGAAGATGTACAAGCGCGGCAAGGATCTGGGTTAGGACTGTCAATCACAAAATCATATATTGAATTGCTTGGCGGTAAAATTTCGGTGGAAAGCGAAATTGGTATTGGTTCGCAATTTAATTTCACATTGCCTTATCATCGTGTAACGAAAGAAAATAAGGTAATTCAAGAAGAAATACTGGCAGATGCGACAGCGCCAAATAAAATAGACTTCAAAATACTGATCGTAGAAGATGATGATATATCAGCTACGTTAATTTCAATTAATGTCAACGAATTTTGCCAATCGCCTTTATATGCGGAAGCAGGAGTTGAAGCTGTAGAAATTTGTCGAGAAAATCCTGATCTTGATTTAATTCTAATGGATATTCAATTACCAAAAATGAATGGCTATGAAGCAACACGTAAGATTCGTGAGTTTAATAAGGATGTTATCATTATAGCACAAACTGCATACGGACTTTCGAGTGACAAGGAAAATTCTCTTGAAGCAGGTTGTAACGATTATATTTCAAAGCCCATTAAAAAGGCTGATTTGGTTGAAATCATAAAAAAGCACCTGAGTTAACACGGCTTGCCAATTATCCCGTTTTCAAAAACGAATATGATCATAATATCTCTTGTAACCCTTATGATCATTGAACTATTAAATAAAGGTCAATTATTTATCATTATATTTTATTTCGTATTTTTAATTGAATGAGTTGACAGTATTAGAGATGAAAAGCACAAGCCATCATGACGAGCGTATTGCAAAAATGAAATTCTCCTCGGTCTATCCCCATTACGTTGATAAAGTAGAAAAGAAGGGGAGGACTAAAGCAGAACTACATCAAGTGATAGAATGGTTGACTGGTTTTGATGAACAAAAATTACAAGAGCTCATTGGAGAACAAGTGACCTTCGAAACCTTCTTTCAGCGAGCTACATTAAACTCTAATGTACATCTTATTAAAGGAGTAATTTGTGGCTATCGTGTTGAAGAAATCGTAAATCCTTTAACTCAGCAAGTTCGTTATTTAGATAAGTTAGTTGATGAAATTGCAAGAGGTCGTAAGATGGAAAAGATTTTACGAGTTGCTTAGATTTAAATAGTATCCGCAATTATAGTTGGCGACTATCACGTTAGAATAAAAGGAAGATTGAAAACCCATAACAGATATGTTATGGGTTTTGTTTTTAAAATGTAATTAGTAGATCACTCCTTCGACTCACCTCTTATTTAGCTTTTTTCTTAAGAACCATAAAATAGCACATGATATTAGCTCTTCTTTTTATAGCTGCCTGTTTTCTTGCGTATAGCAATGGAGCGAATGATAATTTTAAAGGAGTTGCGACCCTATTTGGTAGTGGAACGACTAATTACAAAGGCGCTATCACTTGGGCAACAATAACAACAATTGCAGGCTCTATTGCAGCTATCTTTTTAGCCAGTACTTTGGTTAAAAATTTTTCAGGAAAAGGTTTAGTTCCTGATGCATTGATTCAAACACCTGAATTTGCCATTTCCATTGCTTTAGGGGCTGCTATTACGGTCTTTTTTGCAACTAAAATAGGAATGCCTATTTCGACGACACATAG
>CALLIG010000215.1 GCA_938009735.1 uncultured Flavobacteriaceae bacterium | reverse complement strand
GACTTCGCATACTTTTTGGAAACCTCTTTGGGATCCATTATGAAATCATTACAATCTTTTACAAAATCTGGCTTTCTTAAAGTAAGTGAACAGACAATTCCAGTATTTGGGTCAAATTTTCTTTTTTCGCATTGTTTGCATGTGGCAAGACGATCGGCTAATTCCATAACTAAAATAAGGTTTGGAGTAAAACGGAATCAGACTCAGATTAGTGTTTTTATTCGATGAACAGCACTAAATCTATTTGATTACTAGAACTATAGGTTTATTTCAAACAAGCAAACATCAGTATTTTGGTAATGAGCAGGTAGTTCGCTTGTGTTTTTCAACTGTACCATTCCTAAAAAATTAAATCCGCAGCTGTTATAGTGCTTGATTAGTTTTTGATTATCACCACAAGTGTCCATTCTAATGAATTCACATTTATGAAAAATTGCATATGTCTCAGCCCAATTCACAATTTCATTGACAAATTGTCGCCCTCTAAAATCAGGATTTGTTGCTATTCTATGGATGTAGATAGCTGCATCCTTATCACGCTCTTCCCATATTTGAGGATCATTGAAGGTGACCGCCCAAACACAGGCAATTTGATTATCAATAACAATTTTAAACTGTCGTTGTTCTTTCACTTCAGTCTCAACCAGTTCTCTTTCAAACTGAGGCCAAGTATTTTCAGGAAAGGTGTTTTTTTGATAATCAGTAGCTAAACCATACAAACGGAAAATCTCTGAAATATCAAGAGCAGTACTACTTTCTATCTTCATAGTAAACCACTATTTGGATTTTGGAGATACAATACTATAAATTGCATTAGAACGCAGCACTTTTACTTCATTTTTTAAGACTGTAGCGCTTGCATACAAAAGTGTTCTGCCTTTTTTAGAAATCACTACGCGAGCTTCTAACCAATCACCTAATTTAGCCGAGCTCATAAAATCATTATTCAAACTAATGGTCACTAGATTAAGAGGTGGTTCTTCACTAAAAGCAGCACTATATCCAATAGCAATATCAGCTAAGGTCATTAAAATACCCGCATGCGCGTAACCACGGCCGTTGACATGTTTTTCTAATACTCGTAGGCCAACAATTAATTCGTCACCTTCTTTTTTTTGATAAAACGGACCATTGTTCTCTAAAAACGGACTAGTTCTAAAAAGTGGCACAAAAGCTTTTTCTTCCATACTATAATTTTTGTTCTTCCTCTTAAAAACGCATTAAGAAAGAGCTTTCAACTTAAAGATTGAGAACAATAAAAACTCCTTAAAAGCTATGATTAAATAAGGCTAAATATGCAGAATTAAATAAGTGAAAGCTAATCGTTAGAGCTTCCCAAATTTCGAATCAGGCCCATTCCTGAAAAGAAGAAGATAGCGCCTAAAATACCATACACAGCAAGTATTTTAAATTCACCTGTTCCATTTACATATAAAATGGCTGTGTAAATTAAACCGCCTATACCTAGTATAGTGAGTATTAGTCCGAGTATTTTTTTAATGTTCATATGACGAAAATAAGCATTTTTTTAGTTTTTCAAAGTGGCACTTTTAAGCCTTTATAGTAACCCACCATCTTTAGATGCTTTAAATTCAATAGCGATAATTACTCCGACGATTATTAATTCTACAAGAAAATAAGTCAGACCTAAAACAGTAAGACTATTGTAATAGTAAACTACTAGACTTAGCGTTATACAACAATAGAGCAGATTTGCGAAAGCAATTCCTCTTAGAAAGGTTCGATGGTTGTCTGCAAGAAAGAAATAACAGCTAAATGAATACATCGCAAAAAAGATCGGCAATATGGCTAGGAAATATAAAATATTCAGCTGCATGCCAATTATTTCATGCAATCGAACTAACACAATTCCCAAAAAAAAAGCAGAAACCAAAGCGCCCAATCCGTCAATAAAAAAAAGTTGTTTTGGATTTGAAATTAATCTCTGTAATACTGATGACATATTTAAAAGTACAAAAAGCTATGACATGACATCATAGCTTTTTGACCTTATTTTTTTTAGAGTTAAAAGAAAAAAAATTTAAGACAAACTAACCAAACTCTTCTCTAAAGTCTCAATCTTAGCTTCAGCATCCGCTTGCTTTTTGCGCTCGATTGCGATTACTTGATCGGGTGCATTATTTACAAAACGTTCGTTTGAAAGTTTCTTTTGTACTGAAGTTAAGAAGCCTTTCGTGTATTCCAATTCTTCTTGGATCTTTGCAATTTCTGCTTCAACATCAATGGCCCCACCGACAGGAATAAAATATTCATTCGATTTTACCCGAAATGATAAAGCGCTATCAACCGCAGCATCTACATAAGAAATTTCAGAAACATTGGTTAGCTTACAGATAACTACATCCCAATCTTCTGATATTTTACCTTCATTTAGAACCGAAACTTCTAATGCTTCTTTCATCGGAATATTTTTTGTCTTCCGAATCGTTCGAATACCAGATATTACTTCATCAGCAAACTCAAAACCTGCAATTAATTCGCTGTTAGTTGCAGTTACTGCTGGCCATTTTGAAATTACCAAAGCTTCTTCAGGCGTACGCTCGGCAATGTGTTGCCATACTTCTTCTGTCAAGAAAGGCATAAATGGGTGAAGTAACTTTAAATTTTGCTCAAAGATTTGTATCACCTGATCAAAAGTGGTTTTATCAATAGGTTTTTGATAAGCCGGCTTGATTATTTCTAATAATGAAGAACTGTAATCATCCCAAACCAATTTATAGATTGACATTAAAGCATCAGAAATTCTGTATTTGCTGAAATGGTCTTCGATTTCAAGTAAAGTTTGATTGAATTTAGATTGATACCATGCAATTCCTAACTTAGAAGCTTCTGGTTGTGGCAAATCAGCGACCTCCCACCCTTTTACTAATCGAAAGCCATTCCATATTTTATTTGCAAAATTCTTGCCTTGCTGGCATAAATCTTCGTCAAACATTAAATCATTACCAGCAGCAGAGCATAAAAGCATGCCAACCCGAACGCCATCAGCACCATATTTTTCGATGAGCTTTAAGGCATCCGGAGAATTCCCTAATGATTTTGACATTTTACGACGTTGCTTATCGCGAACTAATCCTGTGAAATAGACATTTTTAAATGGCTTTTCATCTCTAAATTCATATCCAGCGATAATCATTCGAGCAACCCAAAAGAAAATAATATCAGGACCAGTCACCAAATCATTTGTTGGATAGTAATAATTTACCTCCTCATTATCAGGATCTGTTATTCCATTAAAGACACTCATTGGCCATAACCATGATGAAAACCATGTGTCTAAAGCATCTTCATCTTGTCTTAAATCGTCGGTTGTAAGTTGTTGGTTATTCGATTTTTCTTTTGCAAGCGCCAATGCATCTTCTATGTTTTCAGCTACTACAAAATCATTTTCTCCATCACCAAAATAGTAAGCGGGAATCTGTTGCCCCCACCAGAGTTGTCTCGAAACATTCCAATCACGAATATTTTCCATCCAATGGCGATAGGTATTTTCGAACTTTTTAGGAAAGAAATTAATATCATCACTATCTAATACTCCTTTGATAGCAGGCTTTACCAAATCTTCCATCTTTAAAAACCATTGATCAGAAAGCCTTGGCTCAATAACAGCTTTGGTACGTTCAGAAGTCCCCACCTTATTCATATGCTGCTCGGTTTTCACCAAAAAGCCATTTTCTTCAAGTTCTTTGGATATTTCCTTGCGAACCACAAAGCGGTCTTTACCTTCATAATGCATTCCGAAGGAATTCATGGTTGCATCTGCATTAAAAATATCAATAGTTTCAAGCTTATGCTTTTCTCCTAAGGCTTTGTCATTGATATCATGAGCCGGAGTCACTTTCAAACAACCTGTACCAAATTCAATATCTACATATTCATCTTCAATAATCGGAATCACTCTATTACAAATCGGCACTATCGCCTTTTTACCTCTTAAATGGCGAAAACGATCATCATTTGGGTTAATACAAATAGCAGTATCACCTAAAATGGTTTCTGGTCTTGTAGTAGCAATAGTTACTTTTTCATCAGAACCTTCTATTTTATATTCCAAATAGTACAGAAGCCCTTGTTTTTCCTCATAAATTACTTCTTCATCTGAAAGTGTTGTTTGTGCTTCAGGATCCCAATTAACCATGCGATACCCTCTGTAAATCAAGCCTTTGTTGTATAAATCAACAAATATTTTGATTACTGATGCATAACGTTCGTCATCTAAAGTGAACGCGGTACGCTCCCAATCACAAGAACACCCTAATTTTTTAAGCTGATCTAAAATCACCCCACCATATTCATCTGTCCAAGCCCAAGCGTGTTTCAAAAACTCATCACGCGTTAAATCGGATTTATTAATGCCTTGCTCTTTCAATTTTGCCACAACTTTTGCTTCCGTAGCAATAGAAGCATGGTCCATACCTGGCACCCAACAGGCATTTTTACCCATCAATCGAGCTCTTCGCGTCAAAACATCTTGAATCGTATTGTTCAACATATGACCCATATGTAGCACTCCTGTCACATTTGGCGGGGGAATTACGATGGTATAAGGCTCTCTTTCGTCAGGTGTTGAATGAAAGTAGTTATGCTTCATCCAGTAGTCATACCAATGGTTTTCTACGTTTTGAGGCTCATATTTTGAAGGAATATCCATTTTTTGGAACGGTTTTTGTCTAACTCTTAGCGGTATTAATTAGTACCAAAAAAAGCGTATGTTAAATAAACGTATTTCAAGGTAATTTTACCTAAAATCAAATACGAAACAAAAATAACTAACGTTAGTAGATAACAAAAGAATTTTGGACGTTGATTAAAAACATTATACATTTGAAATTCACCCAAAACATAAAATGATGAAAAAAATAGTACTTGTATTATTTGTTGGCCTACTTGGATTTACGATGACAGCGCAAGATGCGGCTGCAAAAATCGAATTCAAAACGGAAACTGTAGATTATGGTGAAATCGAAAAAGGCGCTGATGGCGTTCGTGTATTTGAATTTACAAATACTGGAGATGCACCATTAATAATAAGCAAAGTAAGCTCAAGTTGTGGATGTACAATCCCGAAAAAACCTGAGGCTCCAATTTTACCAGGTAAAACTGGCGAAATATCTGTAAAGTATGACACAAACAGAGTTGGACCAATCAGAAAAGCTATAACGGTAATATCAAATGCTGATACACCAACAAAGGTTTTGAAGATTAAAGGAGAAATTAAAGCTATAGACGGTAAATAAACCACATAGCAACAAATATTTAAAACCCTGATAACATTTGTTGTCAGGGTTTTTCTTTGAACATATCTTTTAAAACAAAAGTAAATTGTAGGTCTGAGTTATAACGTTCAATAAGTACACGAACCTTTTTACCCTTGCGTTCATTTAACATTTGTAAAATCTGCTGTAATTTATACGTATGAATTCTTTGACCATTTACTGCTAGAATCACATCACCTTCTTTCAATCCGGCATTTTCAGCAGGACTACCAGCTCGTATACCAGATACTATTATTTCAGGAGCTAAACTAAGTCGTGTTCTATTCTCCATCAAAATTTGCACATTTCCAAACCGCTCATCCTTTTGGTTTATAATTCCGTTGGCATC
>CALLIG010000214.1 GCA_938009735.1 uncultured Flavobacteriaceae bacterium | reverse complement strand
AATCAGTTTCAAACGCTTACGCTCTGATATATCTAAGGTGTCAATAATACTGCGTGTAAAGGCTATTTCTGCTTTCTTTTTTTCATTCTTACTGATATAATCAGGTTCAAACTTAAACATAATCGGGCCTTCTTCTTCCTCTACAATCTTTTGAGCAGTTGATTGTTTTTCAGTACTCTGTCCGGTTACAGAAATAGAGTATAGCATAGAAAAACAGATACTAAAAAAAATAAATGTAATCTTTTTCATTTTCAAAAAATATAGATGATTCTGTATCCAATGTATTAAAATCATTTGAGATGATATTATAATTCCAAAGATTAAAACCGGTCAACGATTTATTACAGCTGTTAAACGATATAAAAAATCCATTAACTTTGGCATGAATCATGAATACTATTGACTATGAAATATAAAGTACTGGTTTTGTTATTATCTTTTAATATGCTTTTGAGCCATGCTCAAGAAGCACTACAAGTTTCATCTGCTGAAATTGGCTTTGTTTTCTTGAACAATGATGTTTCAGGTACTATAGCAGGATTTAGTTCCTCATCAAGGATAAATACTACTGATATGACAAAATCCATCATTAAGGGTAGTGTTGATGTCAACACATTAGATACTGACAACTCACTTCGTAATTGGTCGCTAAAAAGAGAAAAGTACTTTAACGCTGAGACCTATCCGAAAATCACTTTTGAAAGCAGTTCGATTCAAGTTGATGCTAATAACATTGCCGTACTTGGACAATTAACTATAAAAGGTATCACCAAAAAACTTACTTTCAAGTTCAGTAAAAAAGAGAATCAACTTATTGGTACTACCACGCTCTACAGTTCAGACTACGGAATTGAAATCAAAAGTGATCGAGAGAAAAATCAAGTTGATGTAAAAATAGTTTTGAATCTGAAATAATAGTTCTAAACGATTTTTAACGGAACTATGTCAAACCGTTAAAAATGATTATTACATTTGCGCTCTTATAATTACATCTATGTGGATTTGGATTATTTTCATTGCCTTCATACTCATCTTTCTAGCGTTAGATCTTGGCGTTTTCAATAAAGAAAATCATGTAATCAAAACCAAAGAGGCCAGCATTTGGACCGCCATTTGGGTGACTGTAGCCTTAAGTTTTAGCGGGGTTATATATTGGTTATTTGCCAATGGAATGGTGGAGAATCCAACAGGTCTTACCCCAAACAATGCAGTTTTAAAATATATCACAGGGTATCTTATTGAACTTTCATTAAGTGTAGATAATGTCTTTGTTATAGCTGTAATTTTTGCTTCCTTTAAAATACCTGCCTTATATCAGCATCGGGTTTTATTCTGGGGAATACTTGGGGCTATTGTTTTTAGAGCTATCATGATTTTCTTCGGAGTAGCACTAATTACACGTTTTGAATGGATAATTTATGTCTTCGGAGTTTTCCTTTTATATACGGCATACAAAATGCTGCAAGGTGAAGAAGAAGAATTCAATCCTAAAAAATCATTTGTTTTTCGGCAGATAAAAAGATTATACCCAATAACGGGAAGTATTCAAGGTGATCAGTTCTTTGTAAAACGCATGGGAATCAAAGCTGCCACTCCCCTTTTTGTTGCATTAATTGTTATTGAGTTAACTGATATTCTTTTTGCTCTTGATAGTATACCTGCTATTTTGGCGATAACAGCAGATCCGTTCATAGTATTCAGCTCTAATATTTTAGCAATAATGGGCTTGCGTTCTATGTATTTCTTGATTTCAAGAATGCTAGAGAAGTTTCGCTATATCAACTATAGTTTGGTTGTAATTCTTGCGTTTGTTGGCTTAAAGATGCTCGCTTCGCATTACATACACCTTCCTGAATGGGTTTCCTTAACCGTAATATCTTTAGCGCTTGTCGGTGGAGTTATTGCTTCTTTATCAATTCCTGAAAAAGAAGCCGAAGATATTGAACCCGAAGATTAAGGTTTTTTACTGCTGAATATAGCGGTATATATCTTTTGCACTCCCCAATTACCAACCGGAAAATACAAAGCAAAAAACATTGCCATTCCCAATGCAAAATTTCGCTCATTAAAGAATTGATCCATCAAGTTATTTGGGTATGCATACGATGATTCTAAAGCATATCCTCCAAACTCTAAAAGACACATTGCAACCAAGCCATAAGCATATTGAGCATGAAAAGGTAGATTTCGTAACAATAATGAAACTGGCACCATATAAAGGATATAACAAGTAATCACTTGCCACCAATAGGTAAAACGTGCAATTTCGATTTCAGCTCCAAACCAATTCATTAGGGTGCCCCATGAAAAATAAACCAAGCAATAAATCGCAATTAATCGCTTATCTACGTTTAGTTTGGTTTTTGCCCAGTCTATAAATTCAGTCATGTATTGGATTGTTGAAAAATAAATTCTATAAATTAGAATACTTGCTATTTGGCTATAAGTTTTTGATCAATGATAGATAAGGCGTCCTTCACAGTATGCATTTTATCCATGTCTTCATTTTCTAATCGGATGTCAAAAGCATCTTCAACATCTAGAATAATATCTACTAGATTGGCGGAGTTAATGTTGAGTTCATTGATGAAATCACTTTCTTCATTAATCTCTTCCACCGGAACATCCTCTGGAAGATATACTTTAATTATCTCCTTCAATGCATCGTAACGTTCTTCGTTAATCATATAAGCTTTGATTTAATTTTCAATCTAAATATCTGCTAAAAATAACACAAGCATTTACATCTCCAAAGCCAAAACTTGCCTTTGCTAATATGTTAGGTTGATAGTCAATTGTTTTTCTTGGTATTTTCACTTCAGAGATCATAGCTGTAACTTCAGGATGTAAGTCTTCACAGTTCTCATTACCAAAGACCTGTCCTTTTTTAATTTGCAATACAGCAGCGACGCTTTCAATGCTTCCTGAAGCAGCAAGACAATGCCCAAATAATCCTTTAAAAGAATTCACATAAGGAAAATCAACACCTTTGCGTTCTAAAGCGGCACTCCAGTTAGCAATCTCGGTGGCATCCTTTGCTGTTGCCGTTAGATGTCCGTTAATCACATCAACATCATTTTTTTGAATACCAGCATTTGATATCGCCTGGGTAATGCAACGTTGTACTGCCTCGTTATTCGGAGCAGTCATGCTACCCTCTCCTCTTTGTCCACCACTATTAACTGATCCACCAAGTACTTCAGCATAAATAGTTGCTCCACGTTCTTGAGCACTTTCTAAACTTTCTAAGACCAAAGCACCTGCTCCACTACCTGGAACAAAACCAGCTGCACTCGCACTTAAAGGTCTACTAGCTTTACTAGGATTATCATTATAACCTCTAGGTAAAATACGCATCGCATCGAAGCCTCCCCAAACATATGGACCGCTATCACTACAACTTCCGGTGAGCATTATTTTCGCTTTTCCTGAAGAAATACGTTCATAAGCCATAAGTAAACCTTCTGTTCCGGTAGTACATGCTGATGAATTGGTTGTCACTTGGTTACCACAACCTAATATTCCACCCAAATAAGCACTTATTCCACTTGCCATGGTTTGTAATACTGCTGTACTACCTAAGCGTCTTACGTTTTTATCATCAACCATATAAATAGCCTCACGCAACTTGTCTATTCCTAAAATACCTGTTCCAAAGATGACACCTGCATCCCAATCTGGAGTGTCTTTTGACGCAACCGAAAGCCCTGCATCTTTCCAAGCATCTGATCCAGCAATAACCCCATAAACAATCCCACTTGCATTCAATCCTCGTAACTGTAAAGGGGTAAAATATTTAGTTACCAATCCATCTTTAACCAAGGGTTCGGCAGCAATTTGACAACCGAATTTTAAGGAAGCCAATTGAGGCTGAAATCGAATGCCACTTTTACCTTCCTGCATTGCATGAGTAAAATCGGATAAACCAACTCCGTTAGGAGAACATACTCCAAGTCCTGTAATTACCACACGCTTACTCATTTTTGTTTTGCTTTAGCATTCCCGCAATGACGCCTTTACAAACCAACTCGCCAGCTTCATTGTGCATTTTTATATTACATTTTAGCTTATGAAATCTGAAATACAATTTCTCTGAACTAACCGTGACCTTTTCGTTTGGGAAAACAGGTTTATAAAATTCCATTTCCGAACTACTGAGCGCTATCTGCAAATCTTCTTGTGTAGATTTTTCATCTAAAGACAGCAAATAAAGACCTAAGCTAACCACCCCAATCTGGGCGCAACATTCAGTCAATAACACTCCAGGAGTAACTGGATTCTCTTTAAAATGCCCGTTATAGAAATCAGATTCACTTTTAAAAGTATAGTTGCCTTTCACTCCATTTTGATCAATATGAACTATTTCATCAACGAAAAGGAACGGTTCACTATAGGGGAGGTTTTCTATAATTTCTTTGTATTTCATTCTATTTACAAATTATACTACCATTCAATCAAAACGCGTTGTGCAGAAAATCCTGGACCAAAACTTAAAATTAAACCTTGCTCGCCTTTTGGAATATCTCTTTCAAGAAAACGCTCTAAAACGTATAAAACAGTAGCACTACTCATATTTCCATATGTTCTAAGCACCTCTCTAGTATCATCAATGTTCTTTCCTAGTTCACCAAACAAAGCTTCGACTGTTTGAACAATTTTACGCCCTCCTGGGTGAAAAATCAAATGATCAACCTTTTCAATTGAACTATTATTTCGCTCTAAAAAAGGATGCACAATTTTGGGAAAATGATTAGCAATAGTTTCGGGCACCGACGGATCAAGAATCATTTTTAATCCGTGATTAGTCATATCAAACCCCATTAAATGGGTAGCGTCTTTAAAATGATACATCTCCTCTCCCACTATTTTTGGACCAACCGCATCAGCTTCAGAAGATAATAAAACGCAAGCAGCACCATCACCAAAGATAGCTGCACTCACCATATTTGCCATTGAATGGTCATTCAACTGAAACGTAGCTGTCGGACTTTCAACAGCAACCAATGCAACTCTTTTACCTGGATTAGATTTCAAGAAGTTGCTAGCATAAATTAATCCTGAAACTCCTGCTGCGCAGCCCATTTCCGTAACCGGCAAGCGAACAACATCATCTTTTAATCCTAAATCATTGATTAAATACGCGTCTAATGAAGGAATCATTATACCTGTGCAACTTACCGTAATAATATAGTCTAACGAATCAGCCTGCCAATTCGATTGATTTAAAGCCTTTAGCAATACATTCTTTCCTAATTTTTTGACTTCTCGAACATAAATAGCATTTTTTTCTTCGAAAGAGGTAGCGGTAAAAACCTCTTCAATATTCATAATGCCATATCTTTTATCAACAGCAGCACCTTCAAATATTTTTACTACTTTCCTTCGAAAACGCTCATCTTCATCCGCCAACCAAAGATCTACAAAAGGCAATATATCTTTCGTAGTTCGACAATATTGAGGCAGTTCTTTAGCCACCGCAACTATTCTTGTTTCACTCATTTTAATTTAGTCGATTTGGTTGCATAATCCATACATAACGAAAAGCCCACTTCCATTTAATCTCATGTTTTGATCGGGGCAGTTTTTTTGAGTATTGAATTAAATCCGATTTAACAAAGCCTTTACTTATAGATCTTAATCCATCTATTTTAGCTGTGCTAGTTTTTATAAAAATAAGGCTAAAGAGTTTAAAAAGATAGTAGGCCCATCTACTTCTTTGCAAGTCATTAATAACCACACCAATCCTTGCCAATTCGTTAAATTTCGCAAGAAAAATCAATAAGTCTTTATCAACAAAATGATGCATACATAGTGTATTAATAACAATATCACAGTTCAAATCAGTTGATTTAATCTGAAGGATATCTTTATGTTGATACTCAATTTCAGGATAATCTAAAGAAGCTTCAGATGCTAATTGTAAAGCTTCTTGGTTTAAATCGATACCAATCAATCGAGTATTATGGTTATTCTTCCTGCAAAAATTAGCAACCTCACGAAGCATATTACCATCACCACACCCCATATCAACGATAGTATAGCTTTCTTGAGGGTTCTCTTTTAATAGTCTAGCAACTGCATTTATAGTAATGTTGTTGCCTCCTAAAATCACATTGACACGATTAATATCATCAAAAACTACCCGAAGCGCCTGAAGCCCTTCCTTAAAATCATCCATCAACTCTGGTTGATTACTTCTTTTTGTTAAATCAATTAGCATATAATAGGTTTTCCATGTGTTGATTTTATTAGCTTTCTAAGCAACAAAGGCGATTTTACGACTGTCTTTAATGCTAAATTAGATCGCTTTTCATTTAAAAATAGTGATTGCATTCGCCTACCCATCCATAATCGGTGTTTAAAATTAGCACTCCATGCCTTAGTATAGTCCGCTTCTAATTGTGAACGATCATACTGATCATCAATTAAATAAACATGAATGCACTCTGAAGCAATTTTAGCAGAATGAATAGCCATTGCCATACCGTTACCGCAAAGCGGATGAATGAGTCCCGCCGTATCTCCGCACATTAAAATATGATTCTCGACAGCTTTTTTTTGATCAAAAGATATTTGAGCAATTGTAAGTGGCTCTTTAAACAAAGGAACTGCTTTGGATAAAAACTCATTTAAGAATGGGTTTTGTGACACCACTTGCTCATTAAATACAGCCACACTCTTTGCTTTTTTAAAGTTCTCATAGGATGCCAGGTAACAAAAATTTACTGCTCCGGATTCTGTTTTTGACAATCCACCATAACCTCCTTTAAAATTATGAAGCGCCACCTTGTCATCTGGAAAGTCATCAAAAGCATAATGAGCTTTAACTCCCAACCAAGTTGATTTTTGATTTATAAAGTCACGACTTAGCTGCTTATCAAGCAAACTACGTTTACCATAAGCCCCAATTACCAAATTTGAAGTATAACTTTTATTATTCTCTGTAAATACTTGAAATTTAGACGTTTCATATTCAATTGAAACTACTGATTCAAATGCGAAAATTACTCCAGAAGCAATTGCCTTTTCGTACATCAAATGATCAAACGCATATCGGCTAATACCAAAACCACCTAAGGGTAATTGTGTTGCTGCTGATCTACCACTAACCGTACTTAACTGAAGTTTCTTGATTTGTTTTGCACCTGTGGACATAGGTGTAATTCCCAATGAATTCAAATAAGGAAGTATTTCATTGGAAACATATTCACCACAAACTTTGTGGTGTGGATAGGTTTTTCTTTCAATAACCAAAACGGAATGTTGTTCTTTAGATAAATGAATAGCAGCTGTCAAACCAGCCAACCCTCCTCCAATAATAATCACATCATAATGCTCCACCACGAAATATAGCTATTAAAAAGAAATCCCGACATCATAGTCGGGATTCAATCAAAAAAATATCACATTTACATTTATTGTTTTGTCTTTTCTTTAGCCTCTTCCTTCAATCCATTACTAGCAACAATCGCTAATTCTACACGACGGTTAGTAGCCTTCCCTTCTTTAGTGGCATTATCTCCTTTTGGCTGACTCTCTCCATACCATTTGGTTGTAAACCTACTTCCTGCTATTCCCTGGGAAATAAGATATTTAGAAACGGCCTGCGCACGTTGTTCTGACAACTTCATATTGTAATCTTCTGGACCAGCACTATCTGTATGTCCTTCAACCAAAACATTTGAATTAGGGTATTCTTTAAAAATACCTGCCAACTTATTAAGCGTTGTAGCAGAGGTTCCTTTAACATTAGATTTACTTGTGTCAAAATAAACTCCTGCATCTTCATTAAACGTTACATTAATTCCTTCACCAACTCTAGTAACCACCGCACCGGGTATTTCTTCTTCAATCCGTTCTGCCTGACGATCCATTCGATCTCCTATGAAACCTCCAGCTACCCCACCAATAGCTGCTCCCAAAATAGCACCTAGAGCAGTATTACCCTTTCCTACATTGTTTCCTATAACGCCTCCAATTACAGCACCACCTGATGCGCCTATTACCGCTCCTTTTTGTTTTTTATTCGCGTTTTTAACAGCACTACAACTAACCATCAGAACTATTGCAAAAAATACAGCGATACTTTTTATATTGAATTTTTTCATCTTTTTATTTTTTTGTGAATTCATAAACTACGGTAACTCTTTCTCCATCTACCGAAACATTAGACTTTAGTGTCATTTCTTGAGATGTAAGTGAAGTAATATTTAATCGATATCCACGGCCATCTGTTATGTCTTTCAACTTTTCATTTATGAATTTAAACTGAAGTTGATTAGGACTACCATCAACAACGGACCATCGAATGAAACGATCTCCTTCAGAACAAAGACTAGAAGAGCCTATAGTATAACGCCCCGTGCTATTATTATCTCTAAAGAACCAATCGCTACCCTCAAAACAGATGTCTTTGGCGTCGCCAAAAATTACCGATTGAAAATTACCGACATTGTTTTCATAGGAAATATTATTAAGGGTCCATGAGCCACTCAGAAGATTTCGCTGTTCTCTAGCTCCTTTAGAAACAGAACAAGAAACTGTAAATAATGCACATGCTAAAAGCATCACAATAGATTTTTTTATCATACCAATAAGATTTAGGTTTTGATATATACGACACCAATAGCATTTTAGCCTAAACTGTTTTCCTAAGTGAAGAAAAAGCTAGGTAAGCTTTAATACAAATTTGAAATAATCAATAACTAAGCAGCGCCAATAATTCAACCTTAAATCGTTCTTTTGGTAAGTAATTATTTTCTAATTTTTTAGCAAATGGAATTGGCGTCTCTATGCTTGCAACACGTTTAACGGGAGCATCAAGATATTCGAAACAATTCTCCATAACCAATGCAGATATATCACTTGCAATACCACCAAAAAGACTATCCTCTTGAAGAATAATCAGTTTTCCGGTTTTTTTAACGGAAGCATAAACAGCTTCGATATCCAATGGCATCAAAGTGCGCAAATCAATTAGTTCTGCGTCAATCTCTTTATTATTATCTAAAGTCTCTAAAGCCCAATGGACACCTGCTCCATAGGAAACGATGGTTACTTGTTCTCCTGCCTTCAAAACAATGGCCTCACCCAATGGAAGCGTATAATATTCCTCAGGCACATCTTGATAAATACTTCTGTACAAACCTTTATGTTCAAAAAACAGTACAGGATTTGGATCATTAATTGCAGTAGCCAACAATCCTTTAGCATCATATGGAAAAGCAGGGTAAACCACTTTTAATCCCGGGGTTTTAGTAAACCAAGCCTCATTAGTTTGCGAATGAAAAGGACCCGCACCTACATCACCGCCGCAAGGCATTCGTATAACTACATCGGCTTTTTCACCCCAACGATAATGCGATTTCGCTAAATAATTCACAATCGGATTGAAGCCTGTACTAGCGAAATCTGCAAATTGCATTTCCATCACAGCCTTCATTCCGTTTATTGACAAACCCATTGCAGCCGAAACAATTGCAGACTCACAAATGGGCGTGTTACGAACACGCTCCTTACCGAAGGCTTCTACAAAGCCATCTGTAATTTTAAAGACACCACCATAATCAGCAACATCTTGCCCCATAATAACAAGGTTCTCATGTTTCTCCATAGACTGCCCTAAGCCTTCAGATATAGCATCTACTAAGCGAATATTCTTATTTGTAGGAACTGGCTTAACTTCCTTATATTCATATTTATAATAAACATCATTTAACTCTTTAGTTAAATCAGATACAACTTCTTCTTCATCAAAAGCTAATTTCAAATTTTCATTGATTTCCGCTGTTATCTCCTTCTTAAATACAGCAATTTTATCTGTATCTAAAACACCTTCCTTGATTAGAAATTCTTCGTAATTAGAAATCGGATCTTTTTCAGACCATTCTTTCATAAGTGATTCTGGAACATACTTGGTTCCACTCGCCTCTTCATGACCTCGCATTCGAAACGTTTTAAACTCTAATAAAATCGGTGCTGGGTTCTTTCTTATTTTCTCACACAAGCTCTTCACTTTAGTGTACACCTCTAAAATATTATTACCGTCTATAATATGAGACTCTATTCCGTAACCTTTGCCTTTATCTGCTAGATCTTTACATCTATACTGCTCATCTGTTGGAGTTGACAAACCATATCCATTATTTTCAATACAAAATAGCACAGGCAAATCCCATACTGCTGCCACATTCAAAGCTTCATGAAAATCTCCTTCACTTGTTCCGCCCTCTCCAGTAAATACCGCGGTAACATGTTTCTGTTCTTTAAGTAAATTTGCTAAAGCAATTCCATCTGCAACACCTAACTGCGGGCCTAAATGAGAAATCATTCCAACAATGTTGTATTCTTGAGTACCAAAATGAAAGCTACGATCACGACCATTTGTAAATCCGCTTGATTTACCTTGCCATTGAGCAAATAGTCTATATAAGGGAATTTCTCTAGTTGTAAACACGCCCAAATTTCGATGCATAGGCAAAATATACTCTTCACGAAGCATGGCGCTTGTAACCCCAACAGAAATTGCCTCTTGACCAATACCACTAAACCATTTAGAAATTTTACCCTGACGTAGCAAAATCAACATTTTCTCTTCAATCATACGAGGCTTTAGCATTCTTTGGTAGAGCGCTAACCTAGTTTGCTCATCGATTGCAGTACTTTGGTATTGCATGTTATATTTTATTAGATAATGTTTGTATTCGAGGATAAATTTAACAATAAACAACACAAAACCTATCATTACATTTTAGATTCAGCATCATTATTTACTAACTTTGGTGGAAACGAATAAAGTAGCAATCATGAGCTTAGTGCCAAGTGTAGATTTAGCAGACTTCATCTCCGACGATCCTGCGAGAAAAGAAAAGTTTATTAAAGAAATCGGGAAGGCCTTTG
The DNA here is from genome assembly GCA_938009735.1 of uncultured Flavobacteriaceae bacterium. GTDB lineage: Bacteria > Bacteroidota > Bacteroidia > Flavobacteriales > Flavobacteriaceae > Maribacter_C. Next base: position 7,212 of record CALLIG010000214.1, on the reverse strand, counting down.
AAGAAATAGGTTTTGTTGCCTTGAGTGGTCATTTTCTTTCAGAAAAATTGGTGGGTAACCTTTATAGTGAAATCAAAGACTTTTTTGGTCTGCCTCAAGAAACAAAAGATAGTTATGAGATTGAAGGCATTGGTGGTCAACGCGGCTATACCTCTTTCGGAAAAGAACATGCCAAAGGTAGAAAAGAAGGTGATTTAAAAGAGTTCTGGCATTTCGGACAATATGTCGAAGACAATGCAGGACTACAAGAAGAATATCCTGACAACGTAAATGTGAATGAACTCCCAACCTTTAATGAGATTGGAAAAGATACTTATAAGATGTTGGAGAAAACAGCTAAGTATGTATTAAGAGCATTGGCACTACATTTAAAATTAGACGAAACTTACTTTGATGATTACATCAAAAACGGGAATTCTATTCTACGTCCTATACATTATCCTCCAATAACTTCAGAGCCAAAAAAGGCGGTTAGAGCTGCCGCTCATGGGGATATTAATCTAATCACCCTTCTTATGGGTGCTCACGGTCGTGGCTTACAAGTAATGAATCACAATGAAGAATGGGTTGATGCTATTGCAAGACCAGATCAGCTTATGATTAATGTTGGTGATATGCTTTCTCGCCTAACAAACAACAAATTAAAATCTACAATACACCAAGTAATTAATCCCCCTAAAGAACTTTGGGGCACATCACGCTATTCGATTCCGTTTTTCATGCATCCAATTAGTGAAATGTCTTTGAATTGCCTTGAAAACTGTGTTGATGAAGACAATCCTAAGAAATTTGAAGATATAACGGCGGGAGAATTTCTACATGAACGTTTGATTGAATTAGGATTAATTAAAAAGTAAGCATGGACCTTCAAGATCAATTAAAAAACCTTTTTCCTGAGCACGAACCTGAAAAAGAGCAAACACCTATTAATAAAAGTAATGTTTGGCTACAGGAAGATCCTATTATTTGCAAATATGAAAAGCGAAAAGGGAAGCCCATTACTATTTTAGAGGGGTATAATGGTTCAGATGATGATTTTAAACTATTAGCCAAAGAAATAAAAGTAAAATTAAGTGTTGGCGGATCTTTTAAAAACGGCTCGATTATTATTCAAGGTGATTATCGTGACCGTATTATGGAAATGCTAAAAGACAAAGGGTTTAACGTGAAACGAGTTGGCGGATAATTTCATCTAAAAACTTCTAATAAACATTAGCAACTACTGCTTTTTATTGAAGTTAATTTAGATTTTGTGTTAATTTTATTTTGTTAATTGCGATTAAGTGTTATTTTTAATCTACCAATCTAAACAAAACGCCTGATGAGTTCCCTATTACACATTACTAATGGTGACTGTTTCACAGAGAAGCTTAGCACCTTGAATCTAAAAGGTGACGTCATTACGTGGCGCGAAATGCTCTGCGAAGGCAAAACACTTACCAATGTTGGTAGTGAATCATTCTGGAAAGCGCGTTTTGAGTTCCTTAATAAAAATTACAAGGTTTCTAAATCTTCCTTTATAGAAAAGACCTTGAAAGAGTACCGATCGCTTTGCAACCATAAACAGCAAGATCATATTGTACTTTGGTTTGAATACGATTTATTCTGTCAGGTTAATATGTTGGCGGTACTCAGCTGGCTAAAAGTAAATAGAAAGTATGCAGAAATTTCTTTGGTCTGCAGCGGTAAAGAAGATAGTTCAGATAAGCTATATAGCTTAAATGACCTAGATAGCGATCAATTGATGAAGCTCTACGAAAACCGTAAGATCTTATCTCAAGATGACATTGAGTATGCTGATTATGTATGGCAGCTCTATTGCAGCGATAACCCAATACGATTAGAGAACCTAACTGACTTTAAAAATTATCAATTTGATTATTTATCAGATGCGATAACTTCTCACTTACATCGATTCCCTTCAGTTAAAAATGGCTTAAACGCCATGGAGAACAATATTTTACAACTAAGTGTTGATAAAAGACCCACTTCTAAACGAGAGCTTTTGAAAACCGTTTTAGAAAATCAAGGCTCATTAGGATTCGGGAATAGCCAGTACGAAAGAGCAATTACAAGACTAAAGCCTTTGTTTACTACATTTAACCCAGTTCGACTTACGAAAAAAGGGAAAGAAATATTAAATTCTACTACAAGTTATTATTCTCACATACAAGATGATAATGTTTATTTAGGTGGTGCTCTAAAGTATAATTACTTGTATAATAATGGTACTGATCGAATACTAAAACTTTAGAATGCACCTAGGTCCATCGGAGCTTATCTTAAATGCTGATGGCAGTATTTATCATCTCAATTTATTACCAGAAGACATTGCAACTACGATCATAACCGTTGGAGATCCTGATCGGGTATCTGATGTTTCCGATTATTTTGACAGTATTGAACTAAAAAAAGGAAAGCGGGAATTCTTGACACATACCGGAATGCTTAATAATAAGCGGATAACCGTAATATCGACAGGTATAGGCACAGATAATATTGATATTGTTTTAAATGAATTAGATGCCCTTGTAAATATAGATTTTGATAAACGTGAAGAGAAAGAGCATAAAACCCAATTAGATATCATCCGAATTGGAACTTCTGGGGCTATTCAGCCTGAAATTCCTGTTGATTCCTACTTAATGAGTGAATATGCTATTGGTTTCGACGCTTTACTTCATTTTTATGATAGCGGTAAAGTATTGCATGATGAAATTTCAGATGCCTTTGTAGCACAGACCAATTGGTCGAAGTCTAAATCTGTGCCGTATGTAGTTACTTGTGATTCTGATTTGGCGGCTAAATTAGAATCTAACAGCATAACAAAAGGATTTACAGCAACAAATATTGGGTTTTACGGACCACAAAATAGAAAACTACGGCTCAAAACCTCAGACAATTCATTGCATGTAAAGCTTCGTGATTTTCAATATGAAAATTTAAAAATCACAAACCTAGAAATGGAAACTTCTGGCATTTATGGCTTATCAAAATTATTAGGTCACCGAGCGGTATCTATGAATTGTATTTTGGCTAATAGAGCTACCGGGCAGTTTTCTAAAAACCCAAACAAATCCGTCAAAGAACTAATAAAATACACGCTTGAGAAGCTAACTTCCTAATAATTATAATGAAAAAAGTAAACATCATTGGTGTGCCTGAGCACTTCAACTTACCATGGCATATGGCCATAGAAGAAGGAGCTTTTACTGAACGAGGTATTGATTTAAACTGGACAGATATACCAGAAGGAACAGGAAAAATGTGTCAGATGCTTCAAAACGAGGAAACTGATATTGCAATTATTCTCACAGAAGGTGTAATTAAAAGTATTACTGAAGGAAACCCTACTAAAATAGTACAAGAGTATATTGCTACTCCACTTCAATGGGGAATTCATGTTGGTGCTAAAAGTAAGTACAATCATATTAATGACCTTGAAGGCTCAAAAGCTGCTATTAGTAGGTTTGGGAGCGGAAGTCATTTAATGTCTTATGTAAATGCTCAAAATGAAGATTGGAATATTAACGACTTGCAATTTGAAATAGTTAATAATATTGATGGAGCTGTAACTGCTTTAACTAATGGAGATGCCGACTACTTTATGTGGGAACATTTTACAACCAAACCTCTTGTAGACAATGGCACGTTTCGAAGATTAGCAGATTGCCCAACTCCATGGCCCTGTTTTGTTATTGCAGCTACCGAAGCTTTTATAAAAGAAAATCAATCTGTCTTAACTCATATTTTAGAGATCATCAATCTTTATTCCGCGGAGTTTAAGAAAATTCCTAGCATAAATCGCACATTATCAAATAGGTATAGCCAACAACTTGAAGACATTGATGAGTGGCTATCGATAACTCAATGGAGTCAAAACCAAATCAATGAAAGTAATATCGAAAATGTCAACAATACCCTTCATGAGTTAAAACGTATTGAAACTAAGAAGTCTTATAAAAGCTTAACCCTCTAGCAGCTATCTAATGCTAACTTAAAGCATTCTCAAAATGTGTTTCAATAAGTTTAAGAAAAATTTCCTCTGATAGCGGCTTTTGAATAAACTGTTTAATATTCGGGTTATTCATTGCTTTAATAGAATCTCCCTCATCCTCACTTGTAGTTAACATGACAATAACAATATTGTCTTTAATATTTTGCGGTACTTGAGCATTATAAGCATCTAAAAATTGCCATCCATTCATTATTGGCATTTTTATATCAAGCAACAAAAGACAAGGCAGTAAATTATTGGGTGGTTCCGTAAAGGAAGTTACAAATTCAAGTGCTTCTTTTCCGTTTAATACAACATCTACGTCAGCAGCTAAAATCAATTTACTAATAAAAATTTGGTTAAAAAGATTACTTATCTCGTCGTCGTCAACAAGGAGAATTGACTTTAAGTTAATTGAATTCATAATTTGTTTACTGGTTTGTTTACTGGTTTGTTTACTAAATGTAGTAATTTTCTTTCTAAATCAATACTTAAACTAGGTAATTTGTAATCTTTATTGAAAATAACCACCACTACAACTATTTAATAGTGAATTATATTTACAATATCACAGAAATTTCAACCTTAAAAAACTTAATCACCAATTAATCGGAGGTTGTTTTTGAAGTTTCAAGACTTTATCTATTTGGCTAAAATGATTATTACCAAACCAATAGCCTCGATTTGCGCTTAAAGGTGAAGGGTGCCCAGAAGTAAGAATGTGATGTTTATTATCATCAATTAATTTCGATTTCTTTTTTGCAAATCCGCCCCATAGTAAAAAAACAAGCCCTTCTCTTTCATTTGATAATTTCTTAATAACAGTATCTGTAAATTGTTCCCAGCCTTTCTTTTGATGACTGCCTGGCGTATGCGCTCTTACGGTAAGCGTAGCATTTAGTAGTAGAACACCTTGTTTTGCCCATCGATCTAAATTTCCGCTTTTAGGAATCTCTTTACCGATATCAGCTTTTATTTCTTTGAAAATATTGATTAGTGATGGTGGGTGCTGCAGACCTTCTTTAACCGAGAAACAAAGCCCGTTAGCTTGATTTGGTCCGTGATAAGGATCTTGTCCGATAATTACAACTTTAGTTGTGTCGAAAGGAGAATGATTAAACGCAGCAAAAATGTTCTCTATTTCTGGATGACAAGTATGTGAGGTATATTCACTCTCTACAAAAGCCATTAATGAAAGAAAGTAGGGTTTCTGAAACTCCTGCTTCAATTCTCTTAACCAGCTTTCGTGTATCTGCACATCCATAAAACTTTCTATTGAATAGAAAGCAAAAATAGATGTTTTGAAATATTTGTTACAAATACTTCCCAGTAAATAAAATGGTTTATTAGTCTATAAAGTTAATCTCTGCTAGTTGTTGGGTCACAACGTCTTTTTGAGCCTGACGGCCTTCTAAAGCATTAATATAATCAAGTGTTTCATCTTGCTTATACACATCATATGATTTGGTAGCCCAGTTCATCGCCTCAATGATATTCCCTTTGTACTCATTTACAACAGCAAGGTTGTAACAAGCTCGTCCGCTAAGCCGCGGCTTAGTATTTGAAACTTCTTCTTTCCAAAGTGCAATTGCTTCATCATAGGCTCCATCTTGAATTTTATCATCAGCAAGAGCAAATTTCTTAGATCCTATTGTAAAATATTCTCTTTGAATTTCCATCTTCTGTGGCTGCATCCGCTGCGCATATGAACTTCCGATACTTTTACTTTGCTTCAATAGCGTTTCTTTTCTATGATCAATAGCCTGCAGCGCATCCACAGAACTAACACCTTTTGCCGTTGCAACAATTTGATCATTCGAAGTAAACTCATCGATTAGCTTGCGTTGTTTCGGATCGTAAATGCGCCATCCGTTTTCAACTAAAGTCTCTAAAGTTATTTCTTGACCTGAAACACTAGAGCGATCTCGTAACATATCAAGTTGTTCTATTTTTGTTTTCTTTAAAGTGAATTGAGTGTCTGTATCATGAGAAGCTAATGCAAATATCGCATCAACACCATTCTCTTCACAAAGACTAGAAATTGCTTTCCACATCATATCGTTTGGTCGTGTTCCAAAATCTACTATTTCTTTATCTGGATTGCTTAGCATGCGTACGGTGTCAAAACGTTTGTCTTGTGCTAACTCATCAAAAAGTCCGGTTAAGGCAGCTTCTGTTCCTTTTTCCGCTAACCATCTTTCCTCCATAACAATCAATTGTTCTAATCGCGTAGAATAACTTTTAACAAAAGAAGATTGACTATTGTTGACGATTCCAATCTTTCTAATTTGATTTGAAAAATCAACTGGTGAAGGCTCAATAGTATTAATAGTTAATTGTTTTGTAGAACTGCAGCTTGATATCGCTAACAATACACAACAAACTGAAGCAATTTTTATAAATTTTCTCATAATAAAGAATACTAAAAGGCAACACACTAATTCGCATGTTACGTAAGTAGGTTTTGAGTTAACAGTATTTAGAGGTAAAATATTGTGCCACAGGGAAGTATTTGGTCGAAAAAAGCAGGGATTCGGTGAGATGAAGACTATTCTTGAACTGTAGTACCTAGATATTTTTAGTCTAGTGTGTATTGCATACATTTGTTGGCAGTTTAAACAAAAAACAAAATTGATACAAGCTAAAACACTTCAAGACCTAGAGTTTCCTACGGTTCTAAAACAATTAGCAGCTCGGTGCAATACCGAATTGGGTAAGGAGTGTGCACTCGAAATCAAACCCTTAACAGATTCTAAAGCCATTTTGCTCACCTTAGGGCAAACTTCAGAGTATTTGTCTTCTTTACTTAGTGAGAATCGAATACCAAATCATGGTTTCGACCGTATTGAACCAGAATTATCGCTACTAAGAATCGAAAACACCACCTTAGAAATTAGCAGCTTCCGAAAAATTGGAAACATCTGCACTACTATAGCAACACATAAGAAGTTCTTTAAAAAATTCAAAGAATACTACCCGCTATTGTTTCAAGCCACAGAGGCTATCGAATTAAATACTGAAATTCCCAAGGAAATTGACGGAGTGATTGATCGTTTCGGAGAAGTAAAAGATCGTGCTTCTGATAAGTTGTTCGGAATTCGAAGACAGATGAATCAGGTAAAAGGGAAGATTAGTCAAAGCTTTGCATCTGCTTTAAACATCTATAACGGATCTGATTATTTGGATGATATACGGGAGTCGGTCTATGAAAACCG
>CALLIG010000213.1 GCA_938009735.1 uncultured Flavobacteriaceae bacterium | reverse complement strand
GCAAATATCATTTGACGAAACTTCCAGCCTGTCTGGTCATCAACTTTGCCTTGAGTTTGTTTCATAAGAACACCTATAATTTGCTCTTCAGGATCAGCGAAATATTGTGTATTGAAATAACCACCCCAATCAAAAGTACCTGAGCTTCCGTCTCCACCTAAATCTTGTCCGTGCTCATTTAAAACAGAAAAAGCAAGTCCATAGTGTTTGGGGCCGTCTGCCCAAATATCTCCAATTTGATTCCCCATAATACTCTGAACTGTAGTTCTACTCAAAATGCGCACGCCGTTTAACTCGCCTTGATTCAAATACATTTGTAGAAATGTGGCATAATCTTTAGCTGTACTAGATAGACCCGCGCCACCAGAGAAAAATCGTTTTGCGCCTTTAATAGGATAATCGGTATTATAGAATGTGATGGGGTATTTTTTCCAATCGTTCTCTTTCTTTTCTTGAACTGTCACCAATCTATTATGTTTTTCTTTTGGAAGATAAAACCAAGTGTCATTCATGTTCAAAGGATCAAAAATTCTAGTTCTGAGAAATTTGTCAAATGGCATACCAGATACTACTTCAACGAAATAACCAAGTACATCTAGTCCTTCGCTATAGGTAAACTTCTCACCAGGGTTATGATGTAAAGGCAGTTTTGCTAATTTTTTCACGCTCTCACCGATGCTAATGTTTTCTGTTGTAAATAAATCGGTAATGCCAGCTTTGGCGTATAATTTCTTAATACGAGCATCGCCATCAATAACACCATAACCAATGCCACTAGTGTGCGTTATTAAATCACGTATGGTAATTTGATCTTCAGCTGGTTTTGTGGTATACGTTGAGTCTGCTTCATTAAAAGTGTCTATTATTTGAGCTTCAGAAAATTCGGGTATGAATTTCGAAATAGGGTCATCTAAGCGAAATTTACCTTCTTCCCAAAGCATCATAACTGCGGTTGAAGTAATGGCTTTGGTTTGAGATGCAATTCTGAAAATGGCGTCCTTTTTCATAGTATCGCCGTTAGCATTATTTGACATTCCATAGGCTTTATGAAATATAATTTTTCCGTTTCGAGCAATTAGTGCTACAGCGCCTGGAATTTTATTTTCATCAACAGCATCTTTAAACATCAGATCTATTTTGGCCAAACGCTCAGAAGACATGCCTTGTTCTTGGGCTGAGCTTTCATCAAGTGGTGAAGAAGACTTGAGAGTTTTTGTTTGAGCCAAAACCGTGCATGTTGCCAATATTAAAAGAAACGTAAGATTGTTTTTCATTTTCAAATATTAAAAAGGTTGAGCTCTAAAAGTAAAAAACTTTTACTTACGGTATCAAGAGTATAATTAGGAATAAAAAATACTTTTTAGTTTATTTGGTAAATTCCACTCGAAAACTAACCAACTTTCTTAATTAATATGTCTTTAATAGATAATATAAAAAACTTAAGTACTATTAATACCTTAAGTAAACACGAACAGTTAGTTCAAGGTATCGTTACAACTATTGATGCGAACTTATTGGAAGTTGGCGATCAATTACCATCTATAAACCAAATGGTTGATGAGCTAGGCTTTGCTAGAAAAACTATTGTTAAGGCATATGAAGAGCTGAAAGATAGAGGTTTGGTGGAATCGAAAAAATTAAAAGGCTACTTCATTATTAGTAGCGAAACTAAAGTAACACTTAAGGTAGCATTATTGTTATTTGCTTTTCATCGCTTTCAAGAGGATTTTTATAATGCGTTTAGAAAGGAATTAGGTAAACGCTTTCAAATCGATGTTTTTTTTCATCATAATAACAAGGCTGTCTTTGAAAATATATTTAATAATGTTCAAGGTAAATATGGTATGTATGTTGTTGCTCCGATACCAGAAAAATCAATTCAGTCGCTTTTAGAATGTATAGACCCACAAAAGCTATTGGTTATTGATAGATATCTACCCTTGCCTAAGCAATATTCTTACATATCTCAAGAGTTTGAAGCGGCTACTTATGCTAAACTTTTAGAACTGCTACCGAGAATAAAAAAGTTTAAAGAGATGGTTCTTTTTTTTCAAGAAGATCAAGATAATTCAATTGGCGTTTTAGATGCTTTTCGAAGATTTATTTCTGATTATCAAATTAAGGGTAGCGTTGAGTCAACGTATAAAACAGGGAAAGTAAAAAAAGGGAACTTATATTTTTGTCTGAAAGATTCTAATCTCTGGAAATTGTTAAGAGATTGTCGCGATAATTCATTTGTTCTTGGTAAAGATATTGGCGTGTTATCTCTTGATGACCACCTAGCAAAAGAACTTGTTTTTGATGGTATTACAACCCTTTCTTGTGATTTTAAAGAAATGGCACGCAAGGCTGCTCGCCACATTAAGCATCAAGAAACTATTCAAGAAATAATGCCACTACGTCTCATTACGCGTAATTCACTATAAATTTTTAATTTTAAATAAGAATTTCGTTATTTTTTTAACTAAAAATTATGATATACTGATTTTTTGATTAAATTTGAATAGTAGCATAGAGTATCATAGCATAAAATTAAATGTTGAGTTAGTTTCGAATTTTGATAAAGCCAGGTAATTGCATGATTTCTTGGCTTTTATCAATTTCGTTTTTTTAGCGCACAAAACTAAGAAGAGCATAAAAAAATATCTTATTCATTAAGCTATTCTTATGATTTCACTATGTTTATGTTAAATTGATGTTATTTTTTAATAAATTAGACAATGATTATTACTGAACAATTACAAACTTTTAATTTTTTGAAATAGTTACTTATAGAAATGAATTTTTAAAAGGTGACTTAATATGAACATAAACAACTCTTAATATATTTCGCTTTTGTTTAATATGTTTTTTTTCATCAGAACTCAAACTGAAACATTTGAACAAGAGATTTTTTAATCAACTAACTAATAACTTAACACTTTATGAACAAACTAATTCAATCAAGAAAGAGTAGCGGAATTCGAAATTTTGCGCTCTTAGCAATTTTTACGCTTTTTAATGGATTCCTAATGATATCTATGAGTGCGCAACAAACCGTTACAGGTGTTGTTTCAGATGCATCAGGTCCGTTACCAGGAGTAAGTATTGTCGTAAAAGGAACTACTCAAGGTGCTCAAACTGACTTTGATGGAATGTATACTATTGAAGTAGCAGATGAGAACGCAATACTTTTATATTCTTATATAGGGTATCTAACTCAAGAGCAAACAGTAGGCTCAAATACTTCTTTAGATGTAACCTTGCAAGAAGATGTTCAAAACTTAGATGAAGTTGTCGTTGTTGGGTATGGTACTCAAAAGAAGGCTACTTTGACTGGTTCTGTCTCGAGTGTTGGCGGTGCAACTTTAGAAAAGTCTTCATCACCAAACTTAGGTGCTGCATTAGCAGGTAAGGTAGCAGGTTTATTTATTGATACTGGTTCTGCGGTTCCAGGGTCAGATACTCCTGCAATTAGAGTTAGGGGTACAAATACTTTTAATAACTCAGGTGCTCTTGTAGTTGTTGATGGTATTCCTGATAGAGAAGGTGGTATTGCTAGAATAAACCCTGCAGATATTGAAAGTATCTCCGTATTGAAAGATGCTTCTGCTGCTATATATGGTGCTCGTGCTGCGAATGGTGTAATATTAGTTACAACAAAAAGAGGTAAAGTTGGAGCTCCAACGGTTAAACTAACAAGTTCTGTTGGTACGCAAAGTTTTACTTCTACACCTGATATGTTAAACGGTGCTGAATATATGGATTTGGTAAATGTACTTAACGTATATAA
>CALLIG010000212.1 GCA_938009735.1 uncultured Flavobacteriaceae bacterium | reverse complement strand
GGCTCGTATGTTTGGTTCTTAGTTTGAAGATAGTATATTTTGTTTAAGAAAAGATATAATAACGGAGAGTGATTTCGAGGCTCGGCTAGATACTTTTAAGAGATATCGTTTCATAGGTTCAATACTCTTCCCAAGCTAATGCTTTAAAGCATTAGCTTGGATAATTAACAATAAGCTTAAATAGAAGGGATAGCGAGTTCTCGGCTAGATACATTGAAAAATGATATCGTTTCATAGAAATCCCGCCCTTCTATAATTTTCTTAGAATCTGAACAGTACCTAGATCCTATATTGAAGAGATCGAATCAAATGCGAGCAAAGATGATAAAGAGAATTTTAGCTTTAAAAACGATGAAATGGAAAAGCGTTTAAAACAAAGTTTAGGCATTGATGTTTCCAAATTGAATTTGTCATTGTCTCTAGGTTTTCTAACAGATAAGTTAGAGAAAGAGTTTATCTCACATAAAGATATTTCTAATGATCTATCAGGCTATAAAACGCTTTTGAAATGGTTAAAGAAATCAGTTGATAGTAGTGTTGATCTTTTGGTTGTTATGGAAGCTACGGGAGTTTATCACCAAGGCATAGCTCATTATTTACACGGCAAAGGTTATGCTGTTTGTGTCATGCAATCAGGTCGTGTAAAGCGTTATGCTCAGAGTTTAGATCAACGATCAAAGACGGATGCTCTAGATAGTAAAATGCTAAGTATGCTTGGTTTAGAAAGGACTATTCGTCTTTGGCATCCACCAAGTGAGGAATTACAACAATTGAAAGGGTTGAGTAGAGAGCGTAGCTCTTTGTTGAAAGACAGGGTGATGGAAAACAATCGCCAAGGCGCTATTTCATCTAGTGTTTACAGTAATGCAAAAGCTGTAAAAAGGCATAAGAATAGATTAAAGCTTCTCAATACTCAGATAGCAATTATAGAAGAATAGATGCAAGAACTTGTATCTAAAAACGAAGAGTTAGAACGTAAGATTGGTTTTATGATGAGTATACCTGGTATATCATTCAAATCGGCAGCTTCCGTGATAGGAGAAACCTTAGGGTTTGAGTCCATAATTAATGCAAAACAACTGGCTAGCTATGCAGGTTATGATATTGTATTAAGAGAGTCTGGCAATTTTAAAGGCAAGACCAGAATTAGTAAAAGAGGTAATAGTCATATCAGAGCTGCTCTACATATGCCATCGATGACTTGTGTGCGCTGTAACCCTACATTAAAGCAATTCTATAACAGACTTAAACCAAATAAAGCAAAGCCATTAGTGGCCTTAATAGCGGTTCAGAGAAAGCTTTTAATATTAATGTACACCCTGTGGAAAAATGAAAAAGTTTACGATGCGGAGTTTGAAACAAAAAAGCAGCAAAAGCATGAAGCTCCTGCTGCGCGGGATAACAAACTGATTGCTCAACTTGTTTCCTAAATTTTTAAAGAAAAAACTTGTTTTTTGACACAGTACCTATGAGTAGTTGCGTGGGTTAGCACTTAATTTTGCAAGTACACACCAAGCTGAAAATCCGCGAGGATTTTCAGAAGTAGGCGAGAACAAGCAATTACTTATAGCCATTGTTGTAACACGTTTTTATTTCTTTTTAGTTTTATTAATCTGTTCCAATGATAATATCTTTTTATTTGCTTTCTCAAGTTCCAATTTCAAAGATTCTATTTCAGCGTTTCTCTCAGTCAAATTCTTGTTTATTAATTCCAATTCAGTTATTTGGTCTTTTTGCCATTCTTTATCTCCAACGTAATCTAAAAAAGCAAAAGTTAAAGTAATTACTGATAAAGCAATAACAGAATAAGTCAAAATTGTAGATATTCTTGAATAACGATTATTAGACCTTTTTACTAATTCATTGTGAGCTAATAGAGCTATGTCTCTACTACTATTTGGTGAAATACTATTTGTCTCAAGCCAATGGAAAAATCTCTTGCTATGAACTTTATAAATTGATTCTAGTTCTTTGTTTGTGCTGTCTAATGTCGGTAATTCGTTAGCCATTTTTATCCTTTAAGTATTTTAGTAAATTCACAAGATGTTGCTCGGAATGAATTCTCATTAAATCACAAAAATGCCATTTTGCGTTTTTTTCGGTTGTATTTTCAAAACACCATTTAACTTCGAGTAAATCCTTTATAATATCCGTTAAATCGTCAATTGCGTCTCCAGTGACTAAATCCGCATCTGGAATTATTTTATGAGATTCCCAAACAGAATGGTACCAGCCAAAATCTGGAAAGTTTGCCTCAACAATTTTCTTTATCGAGTCATAGTCAAAAGTCGGTTCTTCTTCAAAATCTCCATCATCAAAGTCCGCTTTTAAATTCAGATATTCAGAGTAAAGTTCCACCAAGAGTTTTTGAATTTCTAACTCTTTATTATCTGACTTAACTTTGTCATTAATTCCAAATTCGGTAATCTGATTTATTAATTTTTCTATTTTACTCAATGTTTGTTTTAAATGTGTTACAACGGCTCGGCTATGCTTAGTGCGGGGCGGAAATCCGACGGATTTCCTGTCTCGCGCTAAGCTAAACCTTTGGGTTTTGCTTTTTCTTTTTTTGTCCAAAGCTAAATCCCAAAGATTTAGCGACATCATAAATATACACAGAACTTGGCGTTAAGACCTAAGCCCGCATTAAGTATAGGCATTGTTACAACAAGTTGCGACACCCAAGAGTAAGCACGAATTTTTGCGTTTCCCGATTTATTCCACCCGAGTAGGAAGTCCATCTGCACAACAGTTGCGTTTTCGTGTGTCCATTTGCGCACACTAGCTAAAAAGTCCATCTGCATAAACTTGCTCAGAAGTCCATTTTGATTTCTTCTGTCCGTACAGACATTCCATTCCTCATTTCAGCATTATCTATTTTGACTTGATTCTATGGTTTGAATTTCATCAAATCCTTTGGTTTTATCAAACTTCGTGTTGTCTAAAACATCTAACCTAATGTAGTAATCGGTCTTATAAACTGAGTTTTCTGGTTTCAGTATTTTTTCTGGGCTATATGGAATTCTAAAAATAGTTTGTGCTCTTCTTTTGATTTCAACTGTTTCAGAGTTAATTATTTTATCAATTTCTCCTTCTGTTACGAATTGTTCAATTCTTTGGTCATTATAATCATAAATATCAACTACTACAGTTATAGTCTTTTTCAGAAAATTATTTTTAGTTTTTATTTCCTCCAGTAACGGGAATAAAACAATTTTGGCTACAATAAAAAGCGCAGGAACAATGAGTAAAAGAAGTTTCATGTATGGTTCGTCCATTTATATTGCGCTCTGTCTTGTTTCTATTTAATTAAACAATTGATCGTTTGAACAACGCACTCTATTTTTTAGAGCTATTTGTTGTAACGTTTAGTATAAGAGCAGTAGCGGACTAAAATCTACTGCCTTTCGGATGGCAAGATACTTAATTAAAACAAAAAACGGTTCGAGATTACTCCCAAACCGCTATTGCTCTTATACATTGTTGTAGCCTGTGTTACTTCCAGTTTATATTTCCAATTTTTAAATTTTCTTCTTTATTATTTAACCATTCAGATTTTATATCATCATCTGCAAAAAGGTAAGTTTTACTATTTATAATTTTAAAAGAATTCGGATTTGTATTAGCTGTAAATCCCTTGCTTACTGCAAAAGAACAGAACCCTCCATATTGAGGAGCATACTTTGTTGGATTTTCCATAAACATCTTTTTGTTTTCTTCATTCTGAAAAAACCAAGTAGCATCATTCCACTTATGGCTAAATGATTCCTTTCCTTGTATCGCTAAATTTTGTGTTAAGTACGCAACTGCATCATAACCATTTATAGCCTGATTTGAAAACATTGGTTGATTAACAGAATTGTGATTCCAAGAAAGTGGTGTAATTCGTTTTATTTTTGCAAAAGTGAAAATAATTCCAACTAAAATAAGTACGACTATTCCAATTATTTTTATGGTCCGTTTTTTCATTTCTAAAAGTTTTTATTTTCCCAATTATTATTTGCTTTTTCAATACTTTTAGGAAAAACCTTAAACAAAAATTTAGCTATAGGGTTTAAAAATGAATATGTTTTTCCATTTTTAATTAAGGTGTGTTTTTGGTTAGTTTCGGGAGGTGTTTTCCCTAAGCTTAATGCAAATGCGCATTTACCATCATATTCAATATTTTTCATTTTTTCCATTTTTAGTTGATTCCGTCCATTTGTTTAATTGGTCTAATTTCAATAGTAGCTTCTTCATTGTCAAAAACAGGGTTTGCTTTTGCGATTTTTATAGCTTCATCTAAATTCTCTGCTAAAATGTGAAAATAACCCACTATAACTTCTTTAGATTCATTAAAAGGTCCATCTTTAAATGCACCATCTTTTCCGTGTATTGTTTTTCCTTTCATTTCTAATGGTTGGGCACCCTTTAACTTTCCAGCTTCCATTAAATCTCCAATGTACTTTCCAATCTTTTGGACGTGGGCTTGTTGTTTTTCTGGAGAAAGCCCTTGTAAGTGGTCTCCGTTTGTTTTAATAAATAACATAAACTCTTGCATATTTTTTACTATTAAATGATTAATAAATTTGTTATACACCTATAAGTCAAATGAAAAAGAAAAATGAGGACATTGAAATTAAAATAATTTCAATATTTTTTTAAGATGCTATTAATTAATAGTTTAGAATTCCCTTTTAAAGGTAATTGAAGAGCTTTGGTCAATATTTCTTTAGCAATCTCTTTTTCATTATTTTGAAAATGAAGTTCTGCTTTTGTGGTGTAATATGGAAGATAATTGTGAAGAATGGATTTATCTTTTATGGTTTCTAATTCTTTTAGAGCAACTTTAACTCCTTTAACTTTTGAGATGACAATTGTTCTATTTAGTAATACAATTGATGAATTATCAATTTCAATTAGGTTATTGTATAGTGATAAAATGCTATTCCAGTCAGTAGATTTAAAGTCTTTTGCAGTGCAATGGTGAGCAGATATAGTTGCTAAAATATGGTAATTTGATATTTCTTTTTGTTCTGTTGAAAGTTCCAAGTACACAAGCCCTTTGGTTAGTAGGTTTTTATCCCATTTAGTTCTATCTTGATTTTCTAAATCTAAAATATTATCATATTCATCTATTCTTGCTTTAAAACGACAAACGTTTAAATTCATTAATGCCATTAGTGCATAAACGGTTGATTTATTAGAAATATTAGAGTTCTCCGCAATAATTTCAGTTAATCGTATGGCTTCTTCACATAATTCATACCGAATTAAATCATTACCACTTGATGCATTATATCCCTCGTTGAAGAGTAAGTAAATTGTTTCGAGAACATTTTTTAATCTTTTTTCTAAATCCTGACCTGTAGGAACTTCAAATGGATAATTAGAATCTCTTATTGTTTTTCGAGCTCTAACTAATCTTTTTTTTACACTTTCGTCATTGGTTAAAAATGCTTTAGAAATTTCAGAAATACTAAATCCACAAAGCGTCTTTAGTGTTAGAGCTATTTGAGAATCCGCAGAGATAGAAGGATGACAACAAGTGAAAATCATTCGTAATTGGTCATCAGCTATTTCTTTTACTGTAAAAATATGATTTAAAGCTGGCTCAATTGTCCATTCAGATTGTAAATGATGTGCAACGTCTGATGAATATTCTCTTTTATGCTTTTCACGATTTACAACATTTACGGCTTTGTATTTCGCTACTTTGTAAATCCAACCAACTGGATTGTCCGGAATACCTTTGAATTCCCATTGTTTTAATGCTTCAAGCATTGCTTCTTGTACTACATCTTCAGCAAGTTCAATATTTGATGAACCGAATGTTTTAGTTAATACAGAAACCAATTTACCATACTCATATCGAAATAAATGATTGATTTCTTTTAATATGTTGGTTTGTGTGTTCTGCATTTTTTTACATTGGCTACAACGGTGAGGCTATGATTAGTGTGGGGAGCAAAGAAGCAATTCCTAAACCGCCACAGCCCGTAGCCAAATCTTTTTGTTTTGTTTTAATTTTTCTAGTCTAAAGCAAAATCCTAAAGATTTTGCGACCTCATAAATATACACAGACCTTAGCGTAAAAACCTAAACCCCACATTAATTATAGGCATTGTTGGCAATAGTTATTTCCACGTAACTATTCCATTTTAAGTTTTATGAGTTTTGGGTCTTTGATTGAATAACTTAATTCGATTTGTTGACCAATAATAAGATTTTTATAATCTTCTTCTGTAATTTGTTCTTCTTTAATTATTGTTTTCCCATTTTCGGTTACAAATTTAACTTTGGCATAAAAAACCTTTCCAGAACCTGTCTTTCTTCTAATATTTGTAACATGAGCTGAAATTATCGTGCCTTCGGTTTTCATTCCATACTCTTCAATTTCATTCGATTTATCAAAAGCAAAGTTCATCCAAAAGGTCATATATAGTATGAAAGTAAAAGGAATAGAAGAAACAGCTAAAATTTTAAATTTAGTATCGTTTCCGTGCTCAACTTTATCGCGATAATCTTGAATGTTTCTGAAATTATAAAAAATTTGAATTAAAAATAGCATTGATAAAGCGGCTCCAAGTACTGAAAATATTAAAGGAGATAAATTATATACACTATTGGGTATTAAGAAAAGAAAAGCGACTATGGAAAGAACTAGACTAATTAACCAAACCCATCGCATTTTTTTATCATCTATTCGATGTATAATATTAGTTTGTTTATCAAATACTACAAATCCATTCTTATTTGCTATAGATATTATGAATGGTAGAACTTCATCGACTTTGTTATTAACTAAACTAAGCGTGGTAATATCATGACCTGCATTATTTATCAGAGGTCCATCACTCCAGACACCATTATCTATATCATCATCTGATAATTTAGAAATACATTGGTATTTCGATGTTAGTTTTTCAATTAGAGTTATAAAATCTTGTTTAGGTTTTTTTTTCTTTTCTCTAAGAACTAATTTATCCAATAAAACCCATGCAAGTTTATCGATTTTTGGGATGTCCTTTCGAGTTATTGAAATTATGTAGCTCATTTTTTTTTATTATTGCCAACGGGAGTTTGCGCAGCAACTCCGTTTGGATTAAAATTAATGAATCGATTGGGATTTATGGGTATCTAAAGCAGTTTTCTCTATTGTACCTGAATGGAGGTTTTGAATCCG
>CALLIG010000211.1 GCA_938009735.1 uncultured Flavobacteriaceae bacterium | reverse complement strand
GTTGCTCAAAATAGCCTTTCATCAAATTTGATTGCGCAAAGGTTCTATTTTGTTGAATATCTGCTTGTCGCTCTAAACGCTCTAGATATGGTACTGCTGTGGCATAATCTTTGTTACCAATATAGACTTCGCAAACACGAGTTAAGGCTTGTTCTGCATATTCGCTTGCTCCTCGGTCAGCAACATATTTATAAAATGGCAACGCTTTTCCTTTTTGATCTTTTGCGAAATACAATTGTGCCAAATTAAAATTGGCTTTGACCGAATGCAAGCCATTTGGGAATTGCTTGATGTAATTTTCATACCCTCGGATTGCCGCATCCTTTTTACCTTCTAAATTTTGTTTATCCGCAGATTCAAAAGTCGCATTATCCAATTCGGTATCTGTAACTTCTACAAAATCTAAATCTCGTACCCATTCTGCATATTCGTTTACACGACCCATATCAACATAAACCAATTTCGCTGTTGCTACAGCCTGAATAGCCTCTTGTGTTTTAGGATAATCACGAACAACTGTTTTAAATTTTGATAATGCTTGCTCGTTTCTACTTCCGTTATAATGCACCAAGCCTTGGCGCATAATTGCCTGCGGAACTAAAGAGCTACCTCTATATCCACTAATCAATTTATCATAAGTCTGTAATCCTCTATTTTCTTGACCACCGCCAATTAGGGTATTTCCTAATTCGAAAAGTGCATCATCTTTTAAAGTAGATTTTGGATAGGTACCTACAAAACTTTCAAGACCTTCGATTTTAGAATCTGTTTTACCCACAAAACCATAACTTAATGCTTTTTGAAAAGCAGCATAGTCTTTTTCAGCTCCTGGCAATGCCAAAGACTTATTGTACGTTTCTATTGCCGGCCAGTATTTACTGGTCACAAAATAACTATCACCTAAACGTAGGTAACTATCATTTAACTTTTCGGTATCACCAGCATTCGAATTTGTGAAGCTTGTAAAGTACGAAATCGCATTGCTGTAATCGCGTAACTTAAAATAGCTGTAAGCTAAATTATAATCTAAATCTTTATTTTCTTCAGCTGCTTGAGATGCTGAGTTCTGTTTAAAAGCCATGAAATTACTCAAGGCTTCATCATAACGATTTAATAAATAAAGTGACTCACCATTCCAATAACTAGCTCTTGCTTTAAAACGTGCATCTTCAGCACTACCTAATGATTTTGTAAAACTTTCGGATGCTCCTGAATAATCAGCATCTACAAATTGTTCAACACCACGATAAAAAGCAACCTTTTGATAGGTAGTCTTACTAGCGAAGCCTTTATTGTTTTCAAGCAGCTCCATAGCACCTTCAAAGTTTTTAGAAGTGATATAAGAATCTACTAACAATTCTTTCATCTTCGCACTATTCTTGTCATTCGGATAGCGTTCGATATAGGAAGAAATTACCTGCGGTACAGGCTCATACGGATTTCCCACTTCGTAACTTAATTGAGCATAATTCAAATAAGCATCTTTTTGAATTTCAGGAGAATAATCCATTTGTGATGCATTACGAAAAGCGTTTAATGCTTCCTGTTTCTTATCAAGTTTTAAATAACATTCTGCCAAGTGATAATATGCATTTTGAGAAACGCTATTAGTTCCTCCAATTATCTTGTTGAATTGTTGAATGGCATTTGCAAAATCACCTTGTTTGTAAAAGGAATATCCTAATAAATAATAATCTGTATTACTCCATTTACCGCGCTTCCCTCTATAATCTTCTAAAAACGGAATCGCATTATCGTACTGCTTTAAATTAAAGTAGCTCTCCCCTATTATCTTACTAAGTTCTGATTTCTCTTTTCGGTCACCTCTTGCCAATTGCTGCTTCGCAAGTGCAATAGCCTCTTCGAATTTACCAAGCTTGAAATTCATATCAGCTTGATAGTAGCTCATCTTTTCCTCTAAGATTTCAGGATCAGTAATTTCATCAAAACGCTCATTCGCAGCTTCATAATCATCTTGTTGATAAGAAATATACCCTAAATAGTATTTTGCTTGAGACCCATATATAGGCGAATCAAGCACCTTATTCAAGTAGCTTTCAGCCTCTTTTGTTTTTTTCGAAGAATAAAGCGAATAGCCATAGTTGAAATTAAACTTATCCATCTCACCTCTCGACAAGGCTTTTTGATCAACTTTATTATACCACTTTAGAGCATATGGATATTTACCCGTTTCGAAATAGTATTCAGCGACGTCTGCAAATGCAGAATTTCGCTTGGTAGACGTTGGGTATTTTTCCACAAAATCTTCCATGAGATTATCCGCCCCTAGTTGATTCAAACGCACAGCAGCATTAGCTTCAAAATAAGCGCTATTGGCTCTAGTCTCTAGATTATCTGTTGAGTTTTTGACCTTTCTAAAAATGGTCTGTGCAGCTTGATACTGTTCATTATTGTACAGCGCAAGTGCATCTTGATATTCTTTATCTGTATGTGTATAGATTTTAGTCTCCTGAGAAAGCCCCAGAAAAACCATCCCTAAGAATAAGGGAAGTATTGCAGTTGTTTTTTTAAACATAGTGTTCTAACTATTTACTAATTTTAATAACGGCAATTATTGCGCCAAAGTATATTCAACATCAAAGATCGAACACAAGTTGTAATTGTCGCTCATTATTTCTTATACAAAGGAAAAAGATTTCGACCATTGGTAATTTGATATCCAATTGAACTTATTACTTTTATATCAACAACAACGATAATTTAATGACAGGAGCTGAGGAAAATGAAAAAGTAGAACCTGAGACTATACTAGCACTCAAAGATGTAGCAATTTTTCAAAAGGAAAGTTTGATACTGAATGATGTTACTTTAGATGTAAAAAAAGGTGAATTCGTTTATTTAATAGGAAAAACCGGTAGCGGTAAGAGTAGTTTTATGAAAACGCTTTACGGTGATTTACCACTTCGTCAAGGCGAAGGAAGCATTGTAGATTTTGATTTGAAAAAATTAAAAGAGAAAGACATTCCGTATTTACGACGAAAACTTGGTGTAGTATTCCAAGATTTTAAGTTACTACCAGATCGTACGATAAATAACAATATGCGTTTTGTACTAAAAGCAACTGGCTGGACAGACAAAATAAAAATGGACGCCCAAATAGCAGACGTACTCGAAAAAGTGGGCATGAAAACTACCGGCTTTAAATTTCCGCACGAACTTTCCGGAGGAGAACAGCAACGTATCGCCATAGCGAGAGCGCTATTGAACAATCCTGAATTAATTATAGCTGATGAGCCTACTGGTAATTTAGACCCGCAAACTAGCGTAGAAGTAATGAAAGTGCTTCAAGAAATTAATAAAGAAGGGCGCACCATACTGATGGCAACGCATGACTATGCACTTATTTTGAAATTCCCATCTAAAACTCTAAAGTGCGATGGCAATAAAGTTTTTGAAGTAGTACAAAGAGCCGTTTAATTTTGATGTAACAATTTTCAATACTTACATACTTATATAAAAAAGAAACCATGGTTTTAACAACTACGAATAGTATTGAAGGAAAAACAATTTCTAATTATTTAGGTATTGTTACAGGTAGTACCTATGCCTCAACTATGGGCGCAAAAGGGATGTCATTTAAAGATATGTTTAGCACCAAAAAAACCTATGCTATTTATGAGAAGTCATTAGAAGAAGCCAAAGAAGATGCTTTTCAAAAATTAAAAGCGAACGCTGCAAAGATGAATGCAAATGCTGTTGTAGGTATTTCTATTGACATTGAAACTGTTCCTACTTCTATGATTTCAATGGTTTCTATTGTAGGCACGGCAGTTGTTATGGAGTAAATGATTTTTCAAAGAAACCTATCTACATCATCTTGGTTAAAATTGAGAAAAGAGTAACCATTTACACATCAATTACCTAAATCCTTACATTTTTTAGAGCTGCGCTTTTATTATTTCCTAAATTTAGATATCAAGTATTCCCCAATATTCAATGATCTCTAAAATTTAAATATATGCCTTGGTATAATGACCTTCGCCCTGTTGATGATGACAACAAACAAAATTATGCGTTGATTTTTCCTGAGATGACTAATCCTGAAAAAGTTCGCACTATTGATAACATCATCAAATTAAGAACTTCACTACAAAGTATTCCAGAAAAAAGAACAGATAAAAATCTATTGTTATGCAGCTGGAACTTAAAAGATTTTGGGTCTTATCAACATAGAAAACCGGAGTCATATTTCTATCTAGCTGAAATAATATCTAAGTTCGATTTGGTATCCATTCAAGAATGTAGAGCCGACTTAGAGCCATTGAAAATTCTACTCCGAATTTTGGGTTCTGATTGGACCTATCTGTACAACGATATTAGTGATCATGATGGTTCAAATAGTGAACGATCTTTAATTGTTTACGACAAAAGACGATGTAATTTTTCTGGACAAGCTGGCGAAATTATCCTTCATAAAAAAATTAGCGAAAATCACGATTTAGAACAATTCAACAGAGTACCGTATTTAACTGGGTTCAAAGCTGAGTGGAAGAACTTTTCTTTATTGACTCTACACCTGCAACCTGGCACTAGCACAAAAGACAAAGAAATCAGAAAAGCAGAAATAGACTTTTTGATGAAGCTTTTGAAAAATAAACTTAGCAGAACTTCAAACATTCGATTATGGTCTGATAATTTGATCATTTTAGGCGATATGAACCTCTATAAAACCGATACGGAGGCATTTCAAATTTTAAAGGATAATCACTTTGTTCAAATAGATGACCTCGTTGGAAAAGACACCACTACAGCAGCTTCATTTAATATCTATGATCATATATTCTTTTACGACAAAAGCGAATATCCTGCTCTTGATAAAACTAATAAAGGAGGCGTTTTCAATATGTTTGATACAGTCTTCACAGATGCTCAATTCAATCACCCTGATTATCTCGCATATATTCAAACATTAGAAGATCAAAGAATTCTAGATGGTGACGGGCCATATGCCGACAAAGAAAGTTATTATAAAACACATTGGCGAACTAGACAAATCTCAGACCACTACCCTATTTGGGTTGAAATGCAAATCGATTCTTCTGATGATTTCTTAGCGAAAAAGTTAGCTCAGTTTTAATAAAAAATTATTAGACCATGCCCAGCGTAGGATTGCAACAATCAGATTATCGCGTTCGAAAACTCATTGGAGGCTTAGGTCTTTCGCTACCTATACTATTAACATTATCTGAAATGGAATTGCTCTCTTCAATGAGTCATTACTACTATTATTCATTATCATCCATACTATTCATAGTTGTGCTTTCTAGTTTTGGGTTATTCTTAATTTCATACAAAGGCTATCAAAAAGACAGTTCAAATGAAAAAATTAGTGATGATTTCCTGACTAACATTGGTGGATTTGCAATATTGATCGTCGTACTAATTCCAACCCAATGTGCAAATAGCGAAAGTGTAACCATTGATGCCTTATGCGCTTCCGAGAATTACCCTTTACTTGGTCATATGAACAAAACTTTAAATATCATTCATCTAATTAGTGCCGGAATCTTCATTTTCACCATGGGGTGGATGTCTAAGTATAAATTTACTCGAGGTCAAAATCAGGCAAATAATAAAATTTATCGCTTATGCGGTAATATTGTTTGGGGAGCAA
The DNA here is from genome assembly GCA_938009735.1 of uncultured Flavobacteriaceae bacterium. Classification (GTDB taxonomy): domain Bacteria; phylum Bacteroidota; class Bacteroidia; order Flavobacteriales; family Flavobacteriaceae; genus Maribacter_C. Next base: position 9,372 of record CALLIG010000211.1, on the reverse strand, counting down.
TCGCACTATTAATTGTTTTGGTAATAATAGATTTTTTTCAAGAAAATTTCCAAATCACTAAGTATGATGTCTTTATTCTAGAAACAGTTGCCTTGGTGCCATTTGGAATCTCATGGCTAATAAAAGGGGAAGCCATGGAAGATATCAAAGGGCTTTTTAGCAAAACTGAAACATTGCATGAATAGTAATTGGAAGATTTTATTTGGAGAGTTTCATTATCTTCAGGCTAAATCAAAACATAATCCTAGATACTATTTTGAATACTAAAGCACGCTTATTATTAGGTCTATTGATTATTGTATTCTTCGGATGTCAAAAAGAAGAACAAAAGAAAACACCTCCAAACATTCTATTCATTGCCATTGATGATTTAAGAAATGAGCTTGGCGTTTATGGTAGCATTGCGAAATCTCCAAATCTTGATGCCCTTGCGAATGAAGGTTCTCTTTTCACCAATCATTATGTGCAAGTACCTACCTGTGGCGCTTCTCGGTATGCTTTAATGACCGGACAAAGGCCATCAAAACTAACGCATCTTAGAAATGATGCTATTGAAACAGAAATTTCAGATAAGCCAGAAAACGAAATTCCCGAAAGCTTTATTCATCATTTGAAAAGAAACGGATATCATACTGTTGGAATTGGTAAAATCACGCATTCTGCTGACGGACTATTATATGGCTACGAAGAATCTGTTTCTAAAAAGCGGGAACTTCCGCATAGTTGGAGTGAACTTCTTTTTGATGCAGGAAAATGGGAAACCGGTTGGAATGCTTTTTTCGCGTATGCAAATGGTGAAAATCGACAAAGTCTAAAAAAACAGGTAAAACCATACGAAGCTGGCAATGTTGATGATCAAGGTTATCCTGACGGATTGACCACTAATATTGCTCTTGCAAAATTGCGTGAACTTAAAACTAAGCAGCAGCCTTTTTTTATGGGTGTTGGTTTTTTCAAGCCTCATCTACCCTTCAATGCGCCAAAAAAATATTGGGATTTATATGACCGAGATAGTATTCCTATTTCCGATAATCCTAACATTCCTGAAAACATTAATTTGAAAAGTTTACATCAGAGCGGGGAATTCAATCAATATGCTCTCGGTGAGGAAAAAGCTAGTTTATCAACAGCAGTATCTGATGACTATGCTAGAAAGTTACGTCATGGGTATTTGGCTTCCATAAGTTATATCGATGCTCAGGTAGGTAAGCTTCTACAAGAGCTTAAAGACTCTGGTTTAGCCGAAAACACCATTGTTATAATATGGGGAGATCATGGTTGGCATTTAGGCGATCAAAACGTTTGGGGTAAGCACACACTTTTTGAAAATGCATTAAAAAGCACCTTGATTATAAAATCTCCCAACGTTAACATTCAGAAAAAGAAAGTAGCAACTGTTGTTGAAAGTGTTGACATCTACCCTACCCTTATGGATTTATGCAACATACCCATTACCCATAAAATAGACGGAGAAAGTTTGGTTTCGCATATGGCACATTCTGCAACTAAAGAAGAAGAAGTAGCATATAGCTATTTTAACAATGGTATTTCGATGCGCACGCAACAATACCGAATAACAAAATATTTCAGATCAGAAATGCCGATAATCGAGCTATACGATCATACTATCGATTCGAATGAGACTAAAAATATTGCAGCCGAAAACCCTGAAGCAATTGCTCGTTTGATGCCAATTCTTGAAAAAGGTAATACAGGTTTGTATGATTTGGAATAATATATCGCACCACTCACCGTTTTCCAAAATGGCTACCAAATGTTTTTGTTACTTTTGCTCACGAAATATATAACCAACCATGAAAGTTTTAGGAATTGATATAGGAGGCTCAGGCATCAAAGGCGCTTTGGTAGACTCTGTAACCGGAGAAAAGCTAACGAAACGTCACAGGATAGTTACACCTGAAGGCAGAAAACCTAAAGATATGGCAAGAGTAGTTGCTGAATTAGTAAAACATTTTGATCATAAAGGTCCTATTGGAGTTGGTTTTCCTACGGTTATTAAAAATGGCGTTTGCAAATCACCTGGAAATCTTCATAAAAAATGGTTGGGCGTTAATGTCGAGAAGCTTTTTGGTGAAGCTATTGGTCAACCAGTAAAGGTTATTAATGATGCAGATGCTGCTGGTTTTGCAAGTATGAATTATGGCGTAGGAAAAGGCGAAAAAGGTTTGGTAGTCATGATAACTATTGGAACAGGACTTGGAAGTGGTGCTTTTTTTAACGGAGAACTGATTCCTAATTTTGAGTTGGGTCAGATTCCATATAAGAAATACAAAAAAATAGAACTTTGGGCAGCTGATTCTGCCAAAACACGTGATGAGTTAACGTATTTGCAATGGGGCAAACGCTTCAATACATTCTTAAAATATGTGGAACTAATCATCGCTCCTGATTTGATTATAATTGGCGGTGGCGCCTCTAAAGATTTTGATGAATTCAAATCGTGTATCAATATTGCAACTCCTGTTATTCCTGCTGAATTGAGAAATCAAGCTGGTATTGTTGGTGCTGCAGCTGCGGCCTTATAAAACAATAGCTTAATACTACCTCATATATATACGAACAAAAAAGCCCCAAACTAAAACTTAGTTTGGGGCTTTTATAATTTATTAAGACTTAAGCAATCTTATTACGCTTACGCTCATTTTCAGTTAAATAGATCTTACGAAGTCTTAAGTGCTTCGGAGTAACCTCAACATATTCATCTTTTTGAATATATTCTAAAGCTTCTTCAAGAGAAAATTTAATTGCCGGAACAATCTTCGCTTTATCATCTGCACCAGAAGAACGTACGTTAGACATCTTCTTAGTCTTCGTAATATTTACTGTCATATCATCACCACGAGAATTTTCTCCAATGACCTGACCTTCATAAATATCTTCTCCCGGATCTACAAAGAACTTACCACGATCTTGTAATTTATCAATAGAATAAGGAATTGCTTTTCCTCTTTCCATAGAAACTAAAGAACCATTTTGTCTTTGTGGAATATCACCCTTCATTGGTTGATATTCTAAGAAACGGTGTGCCATGATAGCCTCACCAGCAGTAGCCGTTAATAATTGATTACGTAAACCAATAATACCTCTTGAAGGAATTAAAAATTCACAAATCATTCTTTCCCCTTTAGCCTCCATACTAGTCATCTCTCCTTTACGAATAGATACCATTTCTACCGCTCTACCAGAAACTGTTTCAGGTAAATCGATCGTTAAAGCTTCAATTGGCTCACATTTAACACCATCAATTTCTTTAATAATTACCTGTGGTTGACCTATTTGCAATTCGTAACCTTCACGACGCATAGTTTCAATCAATACAGAAAGGTGTAATACACCACGACCAAAAACTAAAAATTTATCTGCACTATCAGTATCATTAACTCGTAATGCTAAGTTTTTCTCTAGCTCACGTGCTAAACGTTCTTTAATATGTCTAGAAGTAACAAATTTACCATCCTGACCAAAAAACGGACTATCATTAATAGTGAACAACATACTCATTGTTGGCTCATCAATAGCAATCGTTTTTAATCCTTCAGGAGCTTCAAGATCTGCAACCGTATCACCAATCTCAAAACCTTCAACACCTACTAAAGCACAAATATCACCAGTAACAACTTCTTCTACTTTCTTACGGCCTAAACCTTCAAATACAAAAAGCTCTTTGATTCTAGATTTTACAATACTTCCATCTCTTTTTACTAAAGCTATTTGTTGACCTTCTTTTAAACTACCTCTTGTTAATCTACCTATTGCAATTCTTCCAGTAAAAGAAGAGAAATCTAAAGAGGTGATTAGCATTTGAGTATTTCCTTCTGTAGGCTCAAATGTTGGAATATGCTCGATAACCATATCTAATAATGGCTCAATATTGTCAGTTTCATTCTGCCAATCATCACTCATCCAGTTGTTCTTTGCAGAACCATAAACTGTTGGAAAATCTAATTGCCACTCTTCTGCTTCTAATTCAAACATCAAATCAAAAACCTTTTCATGAACTTCTTCAGGAGTACAGTTTTCTTTATCAACCTTGTTAATAACCACACATGGCTTTAGACCCAAGTCAATTGCTTTTTGCAGCACAAAACGTGTTTGTGGCATTGGCCCTTCAAAAGCATCTACCAACAACAAAACTCCATCTGCCATATTTAATACACGCTCTACTTCACCACCAAAATCGGCGTGACCAGGAGTATCAATAATATTAATTTTAGTTCCTTTATAAACAACTGAAACATTCTTAGAAGTAATAGTAATACCTCTTTCTCTTTCAAGATCGTTGTTATCTAAAATTAAATCACCTGTGTTTTGATTCTCACGAAACAACTGGCAATGATACATAATCTTATCAACCAGGGTAGTTTTACCGTGATCTACGTGTGCAATAATTGCAATGTTTTTTGTTACTGGCATAATTCATAATTTTAAATAGCAGATACTTGCTATTTTAAGCGTGCAAAGATACTGCTATTTTTTTGTTGAGCAGATAAACTTGTGCTATTTTTATGTTGCTGATTTTGAGAGAGTTATTTATCGACGCTTACGTATCACCCAGCCAATTCTAGCAGCTAAAACCAATCCGAATCCTTGATCAAAGTCATCTTGTACGAAAGCCATTCCTCCTTCGAGTCTATAGAAAAACCCTCTTTTATAGGTTCTTTGTATGCCATAAACAGGCCCAACCGCTAAAGTCGTTGTGGTATTTAAATTCCCAAATATGGGACTTCCATGCTGATATGCAACTAAGGCGGCTACATAATTTCCTGAATTACCTTTAATGTTTTTCTTTTTTCGAAGTCTTCTTTCCATATTATAATAATACCGATACTGACCCCTAACAACAGGGTAAACGCCAAAATTAGTCTCACAACCCGTACAGCCTCGTAAAGCAAAACCAGCTATCGCTTCTAAACTTGTTGTCATGTTCTTGCCAACACCTATTTCATAAAGTATACTGGGCAAGGGTAAACCTATTTGCAGTTGACTAACCTCTACGTTTTTATCAGATTGAGCATTTAAAGAAAGTATGGAGCAAACGAATAGAAGGAAGCATAAATTTCTCATAAACATTGAATTTAGTTGGATAAGCCTATTTACAAAAAACACGCCAAAATCGATTTTTCGAAATGTATTAATCGAAAGTCGGTTTTCTTGACCTTCGTTTTGTAGCCACCCAACCAAAATTCAAATTTATCAAAGGGCCATATCCTGAGAAAACGCCATCACCCTTATAATATCCTGCTCCTATTTCTGCATTAAAATTGAAGCCCTTAGGATAGGTGCGTTGAATACCATGAACGACGCCAAAAAACCCAATATTAAAATCGCTAGGTCCTTCAATATTTGTTGCTAATCGAAGTTGTGAGAAAAATATTGCTTGCGCCGCAGAAACATAATTACCTGAATTACCAGAGACATTCTTTCCCTTGTTAGCACGTGCATTCAAATTATAATAGTAGCGGGCACGGTTATTTAGAACCAAACCGAACGCATAACCTTCTTCATAAGTGGCGGCTCCTAGTCCAACACTTGATGAAACCGTGACGTTTTTAAAAAGAGCAAATTCATAAGTAAAACCCGGACTCAGAAAATTAAACTTAAACTGTTGCCTTTCTAAATTAATGAGTTCAAAAGGGCTTCCAGAGTTTGATTCTATCACCTTTTGGCCTTGGGTGACGCTAATAACGAAGAAAAAAAGTAGTAGGCTTAAGCGTAGTTTAATAGACATGTTAGTGTTTTTGATTTTTTAAATCTAACACCAAATCCTTTTCTAACTATTCAATTTAAATAAACTTTATGAAATAAATTGATTACTATTTACCAACACACCATCGCTTCTCACTTATGATCCAACCGATACTTAAATTTGCAACAGGGTAAATTTCTCCATCAAACTGGCCTGTATAATATGCTGCACCAACATCGATAGAAAAATTAATTCCTGAATTATAACTGCGTTGGAGTCCGGTCACCAATCCGGCATAGCCAAATGCACCTTTAACCCGCTGATTATTTATGGTTCTTGTTTCAGGAAGAAAGACCGCAATTGCGGGAGCAACATAATTAGCCGAATTTCCATAAATCTGTTTTCGATTCCGCTGTCGTTTTTCAAAATTGTAATAGTAACGGTATTGGCCAGCGATTGCTGGAAAAAACCCAACCTCCTCATAGACATTTGAAACCAGAGGGTCAAGGGCTACTTGCAACCCCACTTTAACATCAAGGGTCGTATTCGTGCCCAAAGCCATTTCATATTCTAAACCGGGATTAAAAACATTGATTTTAAACTGTCGAAGTTCACAGTTTTTGCCAAATTGAGCATTTGCTATTAAACTGAATAGAAACAATGCTACTGATATTCTTATATGCATAGTAGTTTGATTTGGGATCAAATTCTTTTATACTCTAGTCACTATTTGGTCAATAATTAGATAGACACCTTACAAAATAGTCTCCAGGTAATCATATGTACACAGATATAACCAATCCTAACCCAAAATAGTATCTTTGTATAAAACAAAAAGCAATGCGATTAGACCTCATACCTCAACTCAAACATACAGCTGGAGATAACTTTTTTTTACTTTCTGGCCCATGCGCTATTGAAGGTGAAGATATGGCCATGCGTATTGCTGAAAAAATAGTTTCGATTACAGACAAGCTTGAAATTCCATATATTTTCAAGGGAAGTTTTAAAAAAGCAAACCGTAGCCGTGTAGATTCTTTCACAGGAATAGGCGATGAAAAAGCCCTTAAAATTCTACGAAAAGTATCTGAAACTTTTCATGTACCGACTATAACAGATATTCATACCGAGCAGGATGCTGCTATGGCAGCTGAATATGTTGATGTGCTACAAATTCCTGCATTTTTAGTGCGTCAGACTGATTTGGTTGTCGCCGCTGCTAAAACAGGAAAAGTAGTTAATTTAAAAAAGGGACAATTCATGAGTCCGGAAAGCATGAAGCATGCTGCAACCAAAGTAACCGATTCTGGCAATGATCAGGTATGGATTACCGATCGTGGCACCATGTTCGGCTATCAAGATATGGTGGTTGATTTTAGAGGAATACCTACCATGAAATCCTTTGCACCTGTTGTTTTAGATGTAACTCATTCACTACAACAACCAAATCAAACTTCTGGAGTTACCGGAGGAAGACCAGACATGATTGAAACCATCTCAAGAGCAGGTATCGCAACAGGAGTAGACGGACTCTTCATGGAAACCCATTTTGACCCGAGCATAGCCAAAAGCGATGGCGCTAATATGCTGCATTTAGACCACTTAGAGAAGCTGCTAACCAATTTGGTAGCCTTACGAAAAACGGTGAATACTCTGCAATAATTCTGTCAGAAAAAAGTTATCTTGTGGCACCAACCAACCAATGCCATGCAAATCAAACACACCCTCCTAGCACTTCTATGCTTTAGTTTTTCTTTTTCATATGGTCAAATGCCTGACACTTTTGGCCAGTTAACTCATGCTGAAAAAACCATGACAGCTTATGAAAAAGACCCCGAAGCAAATGCTGTGGTTCTGTATGAACGAGGTGATAATTATTTTAAGGTAGTCAACCGCAGAATTCGTTTGATAAAAGAATATCATGGTAAAATCAAAATCTTCAACGAAAAAGCATTTGATCAAGGTACTATCGAAATACAGTTGTACCACACTTCGAATAGTGCTGAGAAGTTAACAAAGCTAAAAGCAGTTACACATAATGAAGGTCAACAACACAATGTTTTGCCAAGTGAAGTATTCACTACTGATTTAACAGAAAAATGGAGAGAAAAGAAATTTACATTTCCAAAGCTTCAACCTGGGAGTATTATAGAATATAGCTATACCATAGAAACCGCTTTCACATTTAACTTAACAGGATGGAACTTTCAAACCAGCATACCGGTAATATATAGCGAGTTTAATGCTAAAATCCCAGGTAACTGGACCTATAATCGTTCCTTAACAGGTCCTTTAAAATTAGATGTTAATGATGCAAGCATTAAGAAATACTGTTTTCAGCTTGAAGGTGTAAGAGACCCAGCTGATTGCGAAGTATTGAAATACACCATGAAAGATGTGCCTGCATTTAAAGCTGAAGAAGACTATATGTTGGCAGCTTCGAACTATATTTCACGCATTGATTTTGAACTTTCTCAGTATCAAAACTTAGACGGCACAACAGATAAATACACCAAAACTTGGAAAGATGTGGACAAGGAATTTAGAGGCGATAAAGATATAGGGCGACAACTATCTAAAAAGAACTTCTTTGAAAGCAATGTGGATAAAAAACTTTTAACTGAAGGTGATGATTTAACACGTGCTAAAAACATCTACAAATTTGTCCAAAACCACTATTCATGGAATGAGGAATATGGCATCTACGGTAAAGCACGAGTGAAAAATGCTTTTGAAGAAAAAAGAGGCAATGTTTTAGAAATCAACATGTCACTTATAAATCTTCTTAACGCAGCGAACATTAAATCAAACTTAATGTTAATAGCTACTAGAAGTAGAAGTCTTCCAAAAAAGATTCATCCAGTCATGAGTGATTTCAATTACGGAATTGCCAAAATAAATATTGAAGGAAAAGATTATTTACTTGACGCGACAGACAAATACAACGCTTTTGGCTTATTACCCTACAGAGCATTAAATCATTATGGTCGGGTTATGGACTTTAAAAATGACAGCTATTGGCAAGACATTAAACCTGAAACCAATAATAAATATCAGGTGAGAGCGCAAATAAAATTTAACCTTGAAGAAAATAAGGCCACAGGGATGATGGATATGATTAATCAAGGATATGAAGCTGTGAGAAGCAGGAGAGCAATTGACAAGAGTTCAGAAGAAGAGTACCTAGAAAATTGGGAAGAAATGATTACGGGTGACTTTAATATTATTGATTATAATTTGATCGAAGAACGTAGTCATGACACCCAGGTTTCTGAACGCTTTAACTTTGAAATAGATCAGATTGAAAACGGTGATATGATATATTTTAATCCGTTTTTAATTCGCTTTTTTGAAAAAAACCCTTTTACACTTGAAAAACGAAATTACCCAGTTGACTTCGGCTACCAAAGAAGTTATAAATATCAAATTGGCATATTCATTCCTGAAGGTTATAAGGTACATGAGCTACCAGAAAATGTAATGGTAAAACTTGGTGAAAATTTCGGATTACTAAAATTTCAACATTTGACAGTACCTAATCAAATTCAAATTTCTTTTGACCTTACTTTTAGCTCCTATTTTGAAGCAAAAGATTACGAGGCTTTAAAGAAAGTTTTCGAACATGTTACTGATATTCAAAACAACTCACTAGTGATTTTTAAGAA
>CALLIG010000210.1 GCA_938009735.1 uncultured Flavobacteriaceae bacterium | reverse complement strand
CGAATACGGGTATTTCCAAATTTGTAACGAAAACCAAGCGTAAATAATCGACTTTCTGGTCGGAATAATGTAGAATTATTTTGATTCAAATATTTACGAGAAGTAAATCTATTGCTTTGATTAAAGATGTCTTCTAAGCCTAATGAAATACTAGCATTATTGTTCATTAAGGTTTTTCGAAATCGTAAATTTAATTTGTTGAACGATTCTGTTCGCGCATTTCCTCGCACTCTTGGCGCGTGATAGGTGAAATTTAAATTAGCAACAAGACTTCTATCTTCTAATAGTTTGAAGCTATTATTTAGTCGAAAATAACCACTCCACAAGCTGTTTTTCAAGAGTTGTCCCGAATCTAGATCAATAAAGCGCTCTTCATCATTGAAAGCTGATAAGAACATATATAATTCCCAATTTTTTGAAATGTCCTTATTTAAGGTAATATCAACGCCATATCCTTGATTTGATTCAATATTTGTACTAATAAAACGTAGCAAATTACTTTCATTGTCTTGAAAAGTTTGTCTTCGAAATGGGGTTGTCCATTTCGAGTAAAAAAACGCAATTGTATAGTCGCGATCGTAGGTGTATTCAGCCGAAAGCCTATTTCGGATGCCTGGCAAAAGTTCAGGGTTGCCTTCAAACACAGTATTATTACTTTGAAAATATTGAAATGGATTGATGTTACTGTATCTAGGCCGGTCAATTCTTCGAAAATAAGATAACGAGTATTGATTTTTTTTAGTCGGAGTATGTTGCAATGAAAACGATGGGAAAAATTCTATATAAGAATTTTCGTTGGGTACGTTTTCCGTATCAAGTTTCCCTTTGGTTTCTGTGTATTCTGTTCGAAGGCCTGTTTTGAGGCTCCATAAATCCCATTTGCCATCAAAACTAGTATAGGCTGCATAAATTGCTTCATCATAAGTAAATACTCCTGCTTCTGTCGGATTGATTCCCGGTTGATTTCGATCAAAACCTTCTTGAAAAATGGTGCTTTCAGAATTGATCCCAGCATATCGTAACCCCGCTTCTAATCGCGTTGACTTTCCTAAAGGAGAAATAAAATCTGTTTGAAAACTATAGAGGTTGATTTTTTGATCAGACTGAGTTGTAAAATCATTATCACCGACAGCAATTTCATCCTGGTCAAAGAAATCGGTATCAAGAACTTGTCCTCTGTTTGAATCATAAAAAGTATAGTGCCCACCAACGGAAAGTTCGGCTCCTTTCTTTTCGAGCTTATGTACCCAATCAGCATAGAATGAGGTGTTTATTTGTTGCTGCCCAGAATCATTAATGGTTCTAAAACTTGAACTTAAGTTACCTGCCATATCAGCAATCTTTGTCTTGCTCAATGAAAACCAGTTCACATTGGGATTAAAAAGATTAATGGTAGAAATACTCAATACATTTTTGTCATCAATATCGTAATCAAAAAAAGCGCTCAAATTATGCTTTTTCCTTTTGATTATTAAGTCTTGATTTGCAGTCCAAATAGAAGCAGGAATTCCGATTTCTGAAAAATTAGTAATTTCTGTATATCTATAAATTCTCTTATCATTACTGAAGCTATAATTGATAGAGAAACTTGTTTTTTTCCCTCTGAAAAAATGATCAGTACCAATAGTGTTTTTTGCAAAAACACCTTGTGTAAAATTATTAAAGAGCGCCCCATTATATCCTGCTACCAGATTCTTCTTCATTTTGATATCAATCAACATTCCGCCTTCTGCGCTATATTTTAATGGAGGGTTAGTAATTACCTCTATTGATTCAACATTACTTGCTGATGACCCAGAAAGTAGGTTGATAAGATCAGCTTCAGGTATGTTCACTTTTCTACCATTAATCATCACACCAACATTTCCGCTTCCTTTTATGGTAAGTACGTTATTAACTACGTTAACATTAGGGGTTTGTTTTAGCAAATCCCAAATTGTGCCATCGGCAAGTGCGGTATTTTCAACATTAAAAACCAATCGGTCAATCTTACGTACCAAAGTTGGCTTTTGATAGGTGACCGTTACTTCATCAAGCTCTTGATTTGTCTCAACAATAACTATATTACCTATATCAGTATTAGCATCAATCTCAATGGGCACAACCAATGAAAAGCTTTCAATATAACTGGCTTTGAGTAAATACTTGCCTACTAAAACATCATTAAAAATGAACTTGCCAAGGTCATCAGTAGAAGTGCCTTTTAAAATAGTAGAGTCTTTGGTGTTTAGTAGCAAAACATTAGCAAACACAATAGGTTCATTTTCACCCGTCACAACGGTTCCCAAAACATCAAATTCTTGAGAAAAGCTAAACGCGGAAAAAAAAACTAGAATAAAAAGATGTGAGAACTTATTTTTCATTCATTGAGACACTAATTTCAAATTTAGCCTATTTTAGTCGAAATATCCTACGTAGTTTGTGCAGTTTATCGATTTTTATCGATCACGAAGTACTTCAAGCATAACATGCCGACTAAGTCTCGTATTCGTTTTTATTTTACATTATCTTTGCAGCTGCTAAACACTTTCGTGTTTGACTTTTTTGATGAAGAGAATTTATGAAGAACATTAGAAACTTCTGTATTATTGCCCATATTGACCATGGTAAAAGTACTTTGGCTGATCGATTATTAGAGTTTACTGGCTCTGTAACGGAAAGAGAGTCAAAAGAACAATTGCTTGATAGTATGGATTTGGAAAGAGAGCGTGGTATTACCATTAAAAGCCATGCTATTCAAATGGAATATACGTATCAAGGAGAAGATTATATTCTTAATTTAATAGACACTCCTGGTCACGTAGATTTCTCGTACGAAGTTTCGCGTTCTATTGCTGCTTGTGAAGGCGCCCTTTTAGTAGTTGATGCTGCTCAAAGTATACAAGCCCAAACCATTTCAAATTTATATTTGGCTTTAGAGAATGATCTTGAAATCATTCCTGTATTGAATAAAGTTGATTTGCCTAGTGCAAACCCTGAAGAGGTTACTGATGATATTGTAGATCTCTTAGGCTGTAAAGCTGAAGAGGTAATTCCTGCAAGTGCAAAAACTGGCATTGGTATTGAAGAAATATTAAGTGCTGTCATTGATCGTATTCCTGCTCCAAAAGGTAACCTTGATGAGTCTTTACAAGCGCTTGTTTTTGATTCTGTTTACAATCCTTTTCGTGGGGTTGAAACCTATTTTAGAGTTATTAATGGGGAAATCAAGAAAGGACAAAAGATAAAATTTGTTGCTACTGATAAAGATTATTTTGCAGATGAAGTAGGCACGCTCAAATTAACTCAAGAGATAAAACAAAGTGTAAAAGCTGGAGATGTTGGTTATCTAATAACAGGAATTAAAGACGCACGTGAAGTTAAAGTTGGTGATACTATTACCGATGCTGCTAAGCCAACAAAAAATGCTATTGCAGGTTTTGAAGATGTAAAACCAATGGTTTTTGCTGGAATTTATCCTGTAGATACTGATGAATTTGAAGAGCTAAGATCTTCTATGGAAAAGCTTCAATTAAATGATGCTTCCTTAGTTTTTGCCCCAGAAAGTAGTGCGGCACTTGGTTTTGGTTTCCGTTGTGGTTTCTTAGGGATGCTTCACATGGAGATTATTCAAGAGCGTTTAGAACGAGAGTTCAATATGACCGTAATTACTACCGTACCCAACGTAAGTTACCATGCATTTACACGTAAAAATCCGGAAATTCCTATTGTTGTAAACAACCCAACTGATTTACCTGATCCTTCAAGTATTGATCATGTTGAAGAACCTTATATAAAAGCTACCATTATTACGAAGGCTGACTTTGTAGGTAACGTTATGTCTTTGTGTATTGAAAAAAGAGGGGTGATTACGAATCAGACGTATTTGACCACGGAACGTGTAGAACTTACTTTTGACATGCCATTGGCAGAAATCGTTTTTGATTTTTACGATAGATTAAAAACCGTTTCCAAAGGATATGCCTCTTTCGATTATACACCAATAGGAATGCGCCCTTCTAAATTAGTACGTGTTGATATTTTACTAAATGCACAACCAGTAGATGCACTTTCTGCTTTACTTCATGCTGACAATGCAGTAAACATTGGTAAGAAGATCTGCGCAAAACTAAAAGAATTGATTCCTAGGCAGCAATTTGATATTCCGATTCAAGCTGCGATTGGCGCAAAAATTATATCAAGAGAAACTACAAAAGCACTTCGTAAAGATGTTACTGCAAAATGTTATGGTGGTGATATTTCTCGGAAACGAAAACTACTCGAAAAACAGAAAAAAGGGAAGAAAAGAATGCGTCAAGTTGGTAATGTTGAAGTGCCACAAGAAGCATTTATGGCGGTGTTAAAATTGAATGATTAAAAAAGTCCTACAGTATAATTAATGCAGGACTTCTAGTTTGTTCGTTTAGTTCCCTAAAGTATTAAGTGCTGCACAAGTTGCTTCTACAGTTTGTTTTGCTGTTAATCCACTTAAGCTTTCAATTGTACTAGACTGTCCATCAACCGTTAAGGTGTACGTGCCGTCACTATTTTCACATATTTCTATTTTCTGATCTTGTGCGGTACATGATTCACATTTATTATCATCATCTTTTGAACAACTTGAGAATGCTACTGCGGCTGCGAAAGCCATAAATAAAACTACTTTTTTCATGTCTAATTTTGGTTTAAATTATTAGTATAGGCTCAAGAACGAGACTGAAGATTAGATATTGTTAAGTAGCATTATTATGTTAAATTTTGTTGTGAATTCTTACAGACATGTGGTGTGTAGAAGCATACAGAAATTGTTGTTGATTACTTAAATTTCACCTATTGGCTGCCATTTCGAATGATTTTCGTTCTTTTTACTTCCCTATTTTCGCCAATAATTATTTGATATTTACTCTGCATCTGATATTTAAGCAA
>CALLIG010000209.1 GCA_938009735.1 uncultured Flavobacteriaceae bacterium | reverse complement strand
ATTTGTGCTCCTTCAAGAGCGGTTATTCTTACTGGGAAGCATTCACACATCAATGGGAAGATTGATAACCGATCGCCCTTCGACACCACGAATGTTACTTTTCCTCAAATTCTACAAAAAGCAGGCTATGAAACTGCCATGTTCGGCAAACTACATTTTGGTAATAATCCGAAAGGTTTTGATGAGTTTAAAATATTACCGGGACAAGGTGATTATTACAATCCTGTTTTTAATACCGCAGAAGGAGATACAACCATTACAGGATATGTGACCGATATTATTACTGATTTGACTTTGGACTGGATGGAGAAACGTCGTGATACAGCAAAGCCATTTTTACTTATGTATCTGCACAAAGCACCCCATCGTTCTTGGCTACCAGCAGCGAGACATTATAAAGAATTCACTCAAAACACTTATCCACTTCCGGAAACCCTATTTGATGATTATAGTACAAGAGGAGAAGCATCAAAAACTGCGGAAATGGGAATTTTTAAAGACATGTTACTACAATATGACCTTAAAATTCCAGAGAACATCCTAAATGATTTGGGGCTCAAAGAACGATTAGGTGCGGGGGGCGTGAACAAATTAAATAAGGAACAAAAATTAGAGTGGGATGCAGTTTATAATCCTATAGCCGAACAATTTAAAACGGAATATAAAACCATGTCTGATTCGTTGCTAACGATATGGAAGTATCAGCGGTATATGCAAGACTATCTGGGTACTATAGCCGCTGTAGATGAAAATGTAGGAAGATTACTTGACTATCTTGATAAAGAAAACCTCAGCGAAAACACACTTGTTGTTTATACTTCAGATCAAGGTTTTTATTTAGGAGAGCACGGTTGGTTTGACAAACGGTTTATGTACCAAGAATCATTTAAAACGCCATTGCTTATAAAGTGGCCCAATGAAATTACACCAAACACAACGGAAGACGAAATGGTTCAAAACCTAGATTTCGCTCAAACATTTTTAGAAGTAGCCGGTGTGGTTCCGCCTGATGACATGCAAGGTGAAAGTTTAGTTCCGTTGTTAAAAGGAGAAAAAGAAAAATGGAATCGAGACGCCGTTTACTATCACTATTATGAATATCCCGCAGAGCATGCAGTTAAAAGACATTATGGTATTGCTACCAAATATTTTAAACTCATACACTTTTATCATGATGTTGATGAATGGGAATTGTTTGATCTCGAAAAAGATCCACATGAAGTGAATAACGTTTTTGATGATCCGAATTATGCGGAATCGGTTCTAGAATTGAAGCAAAAGCTAAAAGAGCTAAAAACCAAATACAAAGATTCAGACGAACTTAGCAATCAATATATTAAGATTTATAAGGATAATGGTTGGATTGATTAATCTGCATAATCAAGATTTTTTCGCCCTCGTTTTTTATAGATATTCTAAAATACGTACCTTTCTTCTAGTGTAAAATGCAGTTGTTTCTAATAATCATGCATTGATCATCCTGCTATGAAAAAAATCTGCTTACTAATTATAGGCCTCATTTTGGTTACCGCATGTTCTAAGTCTGAAGATAGGTTTCCTAAAATTGAACCGAATGGCGCTCCACTAGACGGAGTGACCCCAGACGAAAATACCGATGATAATTCTGATGTTACTCCTGTTAATACAGTTAGTACTGTTTCTGAAATAACTTCGCAGTTTGAAACCCTAATGGCACAATATGGATTGCAAGGAGCACAAATAGCAATCACTAGAAATAGTAAGTTAGTTTACCTAGAATCTTTTGGTAAAGCTGATACTGAAGAAGGTGATTTGGTCAAAGAAAATTCATTATTCAGAATTGCTAGTATTTCAAAACCGATCACGGTTATGGCAATTTCAAATTTGATTGCCGATAATAAATTATCATCTGAAGACTTTGTTTTTGGACCTAATGGTATTTTAGGCGAAACATACGGCACTCCGCCTTATGAATCTAACGAACAAGCAATTACGGTGGGGCAACTTATTGAACATCGTGCGGGCTTTACAGATGATCCTTCTGATATTATGTTTGAAGATGTTACGCTAACCCAAAGTGATTTAATAGGAAAAGTTCTTGATGAAAGGTCACTTGCCTATACACCAGGCAATACCTATGAATACTCGAATTTCGGATATGCACTATTGGGACGTATTATCGAAAAAGCAAGTGATAAAACCTATGAAAATTATGTCAAACAAGATGTTTTGGGGCCCATGGGTATAACAAATATGAACATTGCACTAAATTCAGCTTCGGAAGCTTTTGACAAAGAAGTTCGTTATTACTCTAATTGGACTTCTCCATACGAATTGAATATAAACAGAATGGATTCTCACGATGGCTGGGTGTCTTCTGCGAAGTCACTAGCCCTATTTGCTATATTTTCAGACGGTAATAATACAGTACCAGATTTGTTGACTAGTGACGCATCTTTAAGTTATTTAGCTAACGGCAGTTGGCGTCATGAAGGCGCCTTACCTGGTACGGTATCTGTTATGAACGTTGGTTATCCTACCTCTTATGTCGTTCTATTAAATAGAGGAGAAGCAAATTTTGCTGCAATGATTCGAATTATTAAAGAGTTCATGGATCAAAAGATAAAAGACACGACCGAATGGCCTACTGAAAATCTTTTCGACACCCAATAGTCGTTCTTAGCTTCTGATAAATCTTGTCACGAATAAAACTTTTTATCCTTTACTGAATAGGCTTCCTGTAAAATTGCTATTAAAATAGTATCGTTGATTTCTTCTAGCGATTTATAACGAAGTGATTGAATAGTTTTTCTTCCTGCAGTAGTTAAGTATTCTAAATTCTCTGTTAGATGATGCGCATACCAAAAACCAACATCTATATAATCTTTGCTTTGATTGAGGTAACAAAACGGTTTTCCATTTACATAGTAAAAAGGAACTCGGTATTTGTATTTCAAATCGACATCGGTTATAGTCAGTTCGATAATAGATTGCACATGCAATAACATACTGCGAAAAGGTTCGGGTTGCATTAGGATGTAGTCTTCTGAAGGATTCATATCTTTATGAGGAAACAATTACCGTATGTCTAAAATAGTGATTTCTCTTATTTTTCTTTTCACCACCACTTGTTTTTGTCAATCGTATGACGAAATAGATGAAAGAGTTAAAAATTACCCGCAATTCAAAACACTTAATGATTTAAGTATTCGTATTCAGAATAATTTCAGCTGCGATGAAAATCGCATTCGGGCTGCTTTTAGTTGGGTAGCACATAACATTAGGTATGAGAAAACATTAGATGAAGTTTTTCAACCGCATAAACGCTTGTATTATATTTCAGAATTTGTAAAAAAACAACAGATTAGAAAACTAAAAATTGCAAAAATAAAACATGTATTTAAGAATAAACGAGGTGTTTGTATTGATTACTCCATTGTTCTCAATGAATTGTTTAACCAATTCGGATTGAAAAGCAAGGTTATCGTTGGTATTTTCAAAACAGACATCAAGAATAGTCAGGACATTAAAGAAAGCTCCTTATTTAAAAACCATTCATGGAATGCAGTATTCCTAAACGGCAAATGGAAACTTATTGATGTTACAATGGCTTCTGGTTATTACGATTCCACCGAAAATCGATTTGTGCGAAAATTTCGCGACTATTATTTTTTCACTTCCCCAATAGAATTTTCAAAAACCCATTTTCCAGCAAATACGAACTGGCAACTTTCAAATGAGGTTGTCAATCTTGAAGCTTTTTATAACGCGCCTATTTACTTTCCATCCTATTTTATAAATGACGTCAAATTGGTAAAGAACACCAAAGGCACCTTCTTTCTATCTGATAATAATGAGTTTGTGCTTAATTTTGAACACTTACCAAAAAAACCAATGCTCTATTACCAATTAGAAAATAGTTCTGAGCTTAGAAAAGTTCACGTTAAAAAGAAAAAAGGAAAAGGGTATATCTCAAAAATTAAACTAGATAAACATTTTAAGAATAATGAATTTGTCACCCTATTTATAGCAAATAAAGCAATTCTAAATTTCAAAATACAAAAAAAACCTTGAATTGATTTAAATCGATAAAATCGGATACCGCTAACCCTATATTTTTTAGTACTTTAAACCATCTATTTACCAAAAACCTTTTACGATGAAAATTCTAACTACGCTTTTATGTATTGTTTGTTTCGTATGTTTAACTCAAGCTCAACACAGCCATCAAAGCGATCACGCCCTCACCTACCCTGATATTGAAGGCTATGTAACTTTAAAAACTGATTTACATATTCATACGGTGTTTTCTGATGGAAATGTATGGCCTACAATTAGGGTACAAGAAGCGTTGCGTGAGAACTTAGACGCCATTTCGTTGACAGAGCATTTAGAATACCAACCTCATTTAGAAGATATTCCACATCCTGATCGTAATCGTTCTTATGATATCGCGTTGGCAGAAGCTGCAGAACACGACCTTCTAATTGTACATGGCTCAGAAATTACACGCTCAGCACCTATGGGTCATAACAATGCCGTTTTTATCTCTGATGCCAACCCGCTATTAACTGAAAAAGCGGAAACTGCTTTTGCGGAAGCCAAAAAACAAAATGCTTTTGTCTTCTGGAATCACCCTGCATGGCACAGACAAAACCCTAAGGGAGATCCGATTTTAAGTGATTTTCAAAAGGAACGTATTAAAAAAGGAGAACTACATGGTATCGAGGTCATTAATTCTGTCGATTATTCAGAAGAAGCTTTAGCCTTGGCATTAGAGCAGAATTTGACAATTATGGGCACCAGCGACATTCACGGATTAATAGATTGGGATTATACTGAAAAAGGAAATGACCGACCTATTACTTTGGTTTTTTCGAAAGAAAAAAACTTAGCTGCGCTTCAAAAAGCGCTTTTTCAAGGCAATACTGTTGCTGTTTATAATTCCCTTTTGGTGGGGAAACCTGAGTTCTTATTGCCATTGATTGAAGCTAGTATCAAAGTTAACAAAGCGGTTTATTTAGAAGACACCCAGGTGATCGAGGTAGAATTGGAGAATACCTCGAGTAGCGATTTACTCTTTGAAAATGAAACTGAATTCAATTTTTACAATAGCTCACCAGTTTTTGAAGTAAAAGCGCAAAGCACTTATAAGCTACTTATTAAAACCATGGTTGTAAAAGAGGATTTTGATTTAAAACTAAAAGCATTGGGCGCATATAGCGCTCCGAAACAACATCCCGTTGTAACGTGGAAAATCACCGTTGAAAAGTAATTTCCAAACTTTTTTGGCACTTGATTATTGAAATATCATATATTTAATTTAACTTTGTATTTCAAAGTACTTTAATATGGAAGCAAATAAGTATCTAGACGACATTACGGAAATCAAAAACATTATGAATCGTTCTTCACGGTTTATATCACTTAGCGGCATGTCTGGTGTCCTGGCAGGAATCTATGCATTGATTGGAGCGGCTTTAGCCTACATTCGATTAAAAACATTTTCAAGTGCTAACTATGATGGCTTTTCAGGAAGAAGCTCAGCGCTTTGGGGTACTGATCTTATCCAAGATTTAATATTAATTGCCTTAGTAGTAGTTGTACTTGCTGCAGTTACTGGGTTTTTAATGACCTTAAATAAATCGAAAAAGAGTGGTGAAAAAATTTGGGATGCAACTAGTAAGCGTCTTGTTGCTAATTTCCTTATTCCCTTAATAGCTGGTGGAATTTTCTGTCTAGTATTAATACAATATGGAGCTGTTGGTTTAGTGGCTCCAGCTACATTAGTATTTTACGGACTAGCATGTGTAAATGCAAGTAAATACACTATGGGTGATGTCCGCTACATGGGCTTAGCTTTTGTGATTATTGGTTTAATAAGCACACAATTTATAGGTTACGGATTGTATTTTTGGGCACTCGGTTTTGGAGTATTCCATATCATTTATGGCGCAATGATGTACTTTAAATATGATCGGAAATAATTAAGCAGTAAGCAGTAAGCAGTAAGCAAAATAAATTTTTCAACTTAATACTTTTTACTTAATACTATTAACTTTTAAAAAGAATGAGTCTAATTGACAACATAAACAAAGCATTTGATCACCGCATTCGGTTAGGCATTATGTCTGTATTGATGGTGAATGATCATGCTGATTTCAAAATGTTGAAAGAACTCTTAGGAGCAACTGACGGAAATCTTGCAAGTCATACCAAAGCTTTAGAAAAGTCAGCATATATAAAAGTAGAAAAGTCGTTTATTGGTCGAAAACCAAATACCCGATATTCTGCTACCAAACTAGGAAAATTGCAATTCAAAAAGCATATTAATGCCCTTGAAAAATTAATAGGAAAGTAAGTCTATATTTTTTTATCCTTTTACTTTGAATTTCAAAGTACTTTATAAATATTATTATGAGAGCTATTATTTTAGAAAAATTATATGAATGGAGTTTAATACCCTACCAGTCCTTTAAAAAAAATGCAGCATGGGATCTTGGTATTGAAGATCTTCTCCAATACCCTAAAGAGACCTTAGGCTTTCAAATGGGTCATTTTTTACTCAAGAACAACTTTGACCTCCAAGAAAAACTAGAGAGTCATGATGTCTTTCATGTCCTTACTGGAACAGGCATTACGGTACCCGAAGAAATTAGCATGCAATTTTATTTGCTGGGTAATGGCAAACGTAGCGCCTACCTATTTTCAGTAATTCTAATTGGCGGTTTCCTTTTTCCTGATTACATAAAATTATTTCGAGCAAAGTATCGCCTTGGCAAATCTTCATTGCCCTTTTATCAACTTGACTTTTACAAATTATTAGATCAACCCTTAACCCGTATTAAAAACACTTTTTTAATTCCATAACCGACCATGAAAACAAAATTCAAACACGAAATCAATTATATAGCCATAATACTAGCCATTAGTAGTTTTTGTATCGGCACGCTGCTGTTATTCCTGTACTTGATCTTTGATAATTCTATAGTAAGCATAGGCTTTTACTACACATTCGTTGCGGCAATGCTAAACATTCTTATGATCATCATATTAGGCGTAAATGCTATCAGTAATTATCACGATTACAAAGAAAATCTAATGACCATTTTAGCCGTATTAGCAAACATCCCCATCACAATCTTATATATGGACATCGTCATTTAACCCAATAAAGCAATTCACTAAAACCCACAGCAATGAAAAATAGATTCAAATACGTTAGTAACTATTTCGCCACCCTTATGGCCATCACAAGTTTAGCAACCTGTCTTATCTGTCTACTATTATTTAAAAACAGTAGCGATACCGGTTTCGTTGGTATTGGTTATGCACTTTCGCTGGCTGCCATCATTGCCAACTCGGTAATGACACCTGTCTTAATCTTCAACACCTTTCGACGTGTTAAAGATTATAAAGAACATATAAAAGTTTTAGTACTGTTACTGGCAAGTATTCCTATGGCACTTTACTATTTAGAAATTCTATAAAACATAGCTATGAAAACAACATCTTCGAAAATTCATGTGATTTATCAGAACCTCATTCTAGTGGTCGGTTTTATTATCGTTCTCGTTGGGGTTCGCCTTAAAACATTCTTAAACATTTAAACCATATCAGTATGAACATTCATATAAAATCTAGTGCAGCAGCAATCGCCTTTAGTCTATTGTTTTACAGTAAAAGTTTCGGACTCAACCTATTTTTAATTTCGATTTTGGTAGTTGTTCTTGTGGCAACTATTCGTGCAGCCCGTTCCATATCTTGGGGCTATGCACTTGCTTATATAGCAACTGCCATTTTCGTTTTTTTAAATCCCTCAGGATTTAGCATTTTTGTCCATTTTATGGCATTTATTGTTTTCATAGGAAAATCTATTTCCTCGAAAACGTCCATCTATTTTTCTTGGTTTTTAGGGATTGTCAACATGCTCATCGCATCTATCGCTAACTTTAATGAACGTCAAGTCGGCGAAGAAAAAAAGGCGCAAAAAGACATTTCTCCACTTGTATGGAATCGCATCAAAGGTGCTCTAATCGCCTTATTATGCTTGATTATTTTCGGAATGCTCTATAAAAATGCCAATCCGGTGTTCGGGAATCTTATCGCTCACATCAACTTAGATTTTGTAAGTGTTCCCTGGTTATTTTTCACCATTTTAGGCTATATCATCTTCCTTCACATTTTACGTCCATTCAATGCTGAAGAACTTGTTGCCTTTGATGTTGCCCAAAAGAATGAGCTAGAGAAGCCTACCGAAATCCAATTGATAGGTGCTAAGAAAGAATTAACTGGCGAGCATACTTTAGGTAGCATGGTTTTCATCGCACTTAATCTATTGCTCATCTTCTTTCTATCTACCGATGTGGTTTATCTCTTTCAACAAAATGACATTTCTAATGCCGAATATTCGCAAGCGGTTCACCAAGGTGTTTATGCTTTATTATTTTCCATAGTGTGTGCTATTGCTTTGATATTGTATTTCTTTCGTGGAAACCTTAACTTTTTTGAAGGTAATGAACGCATCAAATCACTCACTTATGTATGGATTTTCTTAAATGTAGTCCTTGTCGCTCTAACCTGTTATAAGAATTTCACGTATGTAGAAGCTCTAGGCCTTACCTACAAACGCATTGGGGTTTTTGTATATCTCTTACTCACCTTAACAGGATTGATTACCGCCTATATCAAAGTCGCGCAAATAAAGAGTTTTGTCTATTTAGTTCGGACCAATATCGCCACGGTTTTTGCTTTTTTAATCGTGAGTGCTGCCATCCCTTGGGATAAAACCATCACTTGGTACAATCTAAAAACCATTGAAAATGCAGATCTAGATTATCTTTTTGAATTGGGCGATAGTAATAGCGTTCAACTCTACGAATATGCAAAAGCCAATAAAAACGAAGTAGAAACCAACCTAAAAAAGAGTATAGGTGAAAAGTACTTTGAATTTTTAGAAACACAATCTGAAAAAACATGGCAAGAATACACCTTATATCAAATCGTAAACAACGAAACCAAATGATAGCTCTTTTTAAACATCGATGGAATCGAATTGCAGTACGTATGGCAACGCTAAGTTTTTGTTTGGGCACCATTATAATGCTGGCAGCACTCATGGCTGATAATGATTTTATCATCACGCTAGGTATCGCATTTTTTGTCTTTTACGTACCCATAACGCTATTGTTATTATTCATTTTAATGGTGAACAGCTTGGCGAATTTCAAAGACATTCATGAGCATGTGATGACCTTTATTATTGTACTAATGAATTTGCCTATTGCCCTATTATATATCAATTTTTTAAATTTTTAACAGCATGAAAAATATCACTTTTAAAAGATCACATAAACTTTATTTCAACCTCGCACTTTCCATCGGTTTTGCATTGGTGATATTAGTATTCCGAATGAAACTCACCCACAGTTACTTTTACCTCTTTTTAGTATGGAATCTGTTTTTAGCTGGAATACCTTATCTCATTACCCAACTGCTGCAGCTTAGTCAGCAATTGCGCTCTATAAAAATCGTGGCGTTTTTAGGTTTTATCTCTTGGTTATTATTCTTACCTAATAGTCCATATATTATTACAGACTTGGTTCATCTGACCATTGATTACTCCAATTTAATGTGGCTCGATCTTTTTCTAGTCTTCGTTTTTGCCTTTAACGGATTGCTTTTAGGTCTGCTCTCTATGTTAGATATGTTTTCGATAATTAGTGAGCGATATGGCAAAACAGTCGCCAAATACACCTTATTCAAAGTCTGTTTGTTAAGCGGCTATGGTATTTACTTAGGACGCTTTCTACGTTTCAATTCTTGGGATATCACCACCAAACCTGGCACCTTATTCCTTCAAATACTCGAAAGTGCAAAAGAACCCAAAGTGTGGCTCATCACTTTTGCCTTCGGAGGTTTTCTATGGATATTGTTTTCGGTATTACAATCGGTAATGCAGCTTCAGCAAACTGAACTAAGAATTAGAAATTAAATAAAATCATGAAATTTAAATTCAATAAATACCACTTGATAGCCTTCATTGTATTATTCGCAATAGAAGTCGCCATTGCCTATTTCTTAAAATCCGGATTTATTCGACACACCGTGGGTGATTTTTTAGTAGTTATTCTGATCTATTGCTTTTTTAGGAGTTTTATACAAACTAAACTGCTAAACATAGCCATCATTACTTTATGGATTGCATATATGACAGAGTTCTTACAACGCACCTCCTTTCTTGAAGTCATCGGATTAAAAAACAACCCCTGGGCCAATTTGATTTTCGGGAATAGCTTTAGCGTACAAGATTTAATAGCCTATACCTTAGGTGTACTGGTTATCTATTTTATAGATCGGAGCTTTTTAAATAAAAACACATATGATTAAAAGTATATTACCACTTAATCCTTCAAAACAGTTCAAATAAAAAAGACAGCCTAAATATGGGCTGTCTTTTTTATTTTTATCGAATACTATAAAAGTACATGTGGTACTTAAAAAAGTCTTAGGTGTTATCTTGAACCGTTGCCTTAGGAGCATTCTTTTTTATTGAAGCGATTCCTTTTGACATAGCTGACGTTCCAGAGTACATTTCGCTACTACCAATTACTTGACCATTTGATGATTTTAGACTGAAGTATGGAGAACCGTCTTTCGCCTTTTTTCTATCGAACATGCTATCATCTTTAGAATTTTTTCGAACTGATTCGATACCATTTTCACATGATGCTTTCGTGGCATAACCTTGGCTACTTAAAATCACTTGATGATTTCCTGCTTTAAGATTAAATCTAAACTTACCCGCTTTGTCTTTGTTAATTTCAAACTTACCCATATTAATTTCTGTATTATAGTTTTTTAATTAACTCAAAAAACTAACACTTATTTCATTGAAAGTCATAAAATTACAGAGCTAACAGATGATTCATTGAAAATATATGTGTCCTATTACTATACTTTAAAAAATACATACTCATAACGTCTCTGTTCACAATGAGGGTTACATTGGCGATCTGAACAGAACATTTTGACTTTTGATTTCTCCCGATAGCACTATAACGGATAACGACTTAGCTAAGATCATTTTGAACCTGTCATTTGCCAATTTGCTAAGGAAATAGGAATATTTCCGATACTATTAAGCTCATCGAAAAAGTTTTTTACCACAAAAGGTTTACTTTCCAATTCTTGCAGTCTCGCATAATCAGCCAAGGTGTTTTCTAGTAAATACTTACCCGTAATATAGCTGGTACCATAGCCAGGTTGACGCAAATACAAATGCTGCTCAAAAATAAGAAGTTCTTTTTCAGTTTTCATCCAACCACGAGGTGTGTATTCGCTATGAATGCCTCCGGCTTCCTCCATAGTCATTTCATTGGCATGTGCATATAATGAACCTAATCCTCTTGCTGCGCGCTGCGCAATCATGATATATACAATCTCTTTTGTTCTCGGACTATCATCATACAAACCTGCTTGCATAAACATTTCTTCAACAGCGGTAGCCGTTCCTTCATTTCTTGAATCAAAAATATTATACAACAACGGGCCTTTTCTTATCTCACTTTTATGCGGCTCTGTATCCATACGCGCTAATTCAAACCAATGATAAAAATGAGAGTATAAGGGTCTAGGGTCGAAATGCTCACCAATCAAGAAAAAGTTTCGTTTCTCCTTTGGCACATATTCACCCAAATGCGCGCGCAATGCAGAATCAAAATATGGTTTCACGGTAACAATGTCTTGTTGATCTAAAAAATTAATAAGGCTTTTTGCAGACGCATCAGCCATTTTATCGTAGGCTTCAGGAGAATTCGCGTCTACCAATTCCGGCAGGTTTCTATTTCTGTGCTCCTCAAATTTTAACGATGTCCAAGCACGAGCAAGCTCACGTTTTAGAATCATTACCTCATCATCCCACGTTAATGGTACCAAATGTACATTTTGCAAATACCAGGTGTAATTATCTTTACCGATGCCAGAAGCACCTGTTTTTGATGTAGATTCATTGTGCAACCAAGAAACAAGATCATTCGTTGATGTAATGGCTTTATCAATTACAGCAACCAATGCTGCATCATCCTTAACATTCGTTTGCTCTTTTAACTCCTTTAATACAATGCTTTGATTTTGAATGTCTCTAATACCTGTTACCCATAAGTCTCTAGCATTTCCAGTTAAATTCTTTTTGGCTTGCGTGTTTAGTGGTGTAATTTTTCCTAAATCAGCTAAGAGACTACGCCTTGCTTCTTCTGACAACGGAAAATCATAAGTCCATAATTCTGTTGTACCATGATGTGTAGGTCCCTCATGCGCTGGCACATCACTTCTATACGACCAAACGGATTTATAAAAAGCAGGATCACGAGCCCAAGGTTTTAAAATGCGATGATTAAAATCATAGCCGTTCATTTCCGCCCAAACAATCATCCAATCCACTTTATTTTCTACGGGCCAATTTGTAGTATCAATTGCAACAATGCTTGATTGTAATTCTTTAAACCTTGGCCAACGCTTTTCAAACGATTCCACCGTGTAATCAGGAGCCCCTTCAAGAACTGGTGGTTTTTCAAAGATTCGCCATTCTTTAAATAAGGTAACTAAATCTGAATAGTCATTCGAAGTGAAAGTTACTGTACTCGTTTCAGTCTCGTTTGTTTTTTCTTTCTTATCAACTTCACAGCTTATAATGAAGGTGGTT
This sequence comes from uncultured Flavobacteriaceae bacterium, assembly GCA_938009735.1. Taxonomy (GTDB): domain Bacteria; phylum Bacteroidota; class Bacteroidia; order Flavobacteriales; family Flavobacteriaceae; genus Maribacter_C. The sequence continues at coordinate 1,289 of CALLIG010000209.1, read as the reverse complement.
AAAAGAATTAGAATGGCGCTTGTTATTTTCATATGTAGTCTGGATTTTTATGAAACAATTTTATTCTTAAAAGCTATGAATGTTATTAATTGAATAACATTTTTGAATTTTGACTTAGTACATCGTATTAGGGTTTTCTGATTGTTCGGGTACCTGCTGAATAGCATCCCAATGCTCACATATTTTACCTTCTTGATCAAATCTAAAAAAATCCATGGTAACATATTGGTCATTCTCAGGCCAAACCTGATGAGTATGCAATGCTACCAAGTCTCCTTCGGCAATACATCGAACAAATTCAATTGATTTGTTGGGATACTCGTTTCTCATTCTTTCAAAATATTCAATAAATCCATTCAATCCATCCGCTACATCAGGGTTATGCTGAATATAATTATCACCAACATACTGTTCAACGGCCTTTTTCGGATTTCCTTCGTATGCAGTTTTATAAAAGGCTACAGCATTTTTCTTATTCTCTTCTGAATTCATATCAAGACTTTTTTAATTGGTAAACTGATACATTATCTTAAGAGTTTCTTTTCATTTAAAATTTATTAAAAATCAACAAGTTGCTCACTAATATATTAATTTTCAATTTTCTCAATCATCTCTTTAAACAAGCCTAATAAAAATTTTAGTTTACTAGCATCACCAGCCGCAGTAAACTTTTGATTTTCAATCTTCACCCCGTACCAATCTTGCTTATCATTTTCGTTCAATATCCAGTTTATTGTGGTATTGGCAATAGAGGTGTTAGAAATGTTAATTTCTATTTCCCATCCAGGGTTGTCTAAAGTGGTTATTTGAATAACTTCACCATGTTCCCATTGTCCATCACAATTATCCTTAAACCATTGCTGTATCCAATCTAAAATATCCATCTGCATTGTCATATTATAATTAAATCATTTTTATGAAGCTTTGAACCAAATTCAAGGCAGTCAAAGATATCTCCAAATAGTCTAGGTCTGATTATTTATAAGAATAATACCTCTACATCCGATTAAAAACACCTTTTATTCGGTTAAGTGTTTTTGGTGATTGTGACCGATATCGGTACTTTTTTACACTTCAACCGAAGTTGGGTCAGTTAACGAGTATTTAGTCTCGTTCAGCGACACGAACCCCTATAAACAAAGGCCTTCCCGTTTTATATATGTAAAACGTACAGACATGAAAACTATCGCAACTTTAATCTTTATTCTTTTTATCGGAGCAACTGCTCAAGCTCAAAACGCTACCGAGTTAGTTAAAGTTGAAACTATTGAAATGACGATAGTAACCAA
>CALLIG010000208.1 GCA_938009735.1 uncultured Flavobacteriaceae bacterium | reverse complement strand
TTTAAAACAGTTGTTCGTGATTATCCTAAAACACAAGAGGCTATTCAGGCTGTAGCAACAGCGAAATTGGTTTATGTTGATATGGGTCGTGTAAACGAATATGCAGAATGGGTACGAGATTTAGATTTTGTAGAAGTTACCGATACAGAATTGGATAATGCGACTTTTGAATCTGCGGATAAACAAAATTTAGAAGGTAAAAAGGATGCGGCAATCCGAGGGTATGAAAATTACATCAAGCAATTCCCAAATGGCTTGCATTCGGTCAAAGCCAATTTTAATTTGGCGCAATTGTATTTCGCAAAAGATCAAAAAGGAAAAGCATTACCATTTTATAAATATGTTGCCGACCGAGGAGCTAGCGAATATGCAGAGCAAGCTTTAACTCGTGTTTGCGAAGTTTATATTGGTAATAAAGATTATGCTACGGCGGTACCATATCTAGAGCGTTTAGAGCGACAAGCAGATATTCAACAAAATAGAACCTTTGCGCAATCAAATTTGATGAAAGGCTATTTTGAGCAACGAAACTATGAGCAAACCATCTCATATGCAGAGAAAGTTTTAGCAACGCCGACTATTGATAATCGAATTAAGAGTGATGCGCAAACGATGATTGCTCGTTCAGCTATCAAGACAGATGATGAGATAAGAGCAAAAAGAGCATATGCTCAGGTATTGAAAATAGCATCTGGTTCTTTGGCAGCGGAAGCATTATACTATGATGCCTATTTCAAGAATAAAGAACAAGACTATGAAGCATCTAGTGCTTCGGTTCAGAAATTGGCAAAAGACTATTCAAGTTATAAAGAGTGGGGTGGTAAAGGCTTAATTATCATGGCGAAAAATTTCTACGCTTTAGGTGATGCATATCAAGCAACTTATATTTTGGAGAGTGTTACAACCAATTTCAGTCAATATCCAGAAGTGGTTTCTGAAGCGAGAGGAGAACTTTCTATTATCAAAGCAAAAGAAGCAAAAAGCAATTCTTCGGTTAACCCGAACGGAAACTAAAAGACAAAACAATATTCCGATATATAGGAATGACATAGCTAATTAAGAACACGGCATGCAAAAACAACTTTTTACATTACTTTTTATTCTAGGTTTTATTTCCATAGGATGGGCTCAAGACACAGGTGAAGAAGATGACATTGGTACAGAAACAGTAACCGTTACCAAAGCCTACACGCCCACTATTTCAGATGCGTTTAAAATCAAATCCTTACCGAATTTGAATGACTCTATTGTGCTGCAAAAGAAGAAGATTGAGTATAGTATATTTTCTGTACCTGTTGCATCGACTTTTACTCCCACAAAAGGAACAGCATCTAAGGTTAAAAAGACGGCTCCGCCTGTATTATATAATTCTTACGCTTCAGCTGGGGGTGGAAATCCTGCTAATTTGATGGCTAAATTTTATACCAGCCGAACTATCGATAGAGAATCTGGCTATACTATTGGTTTGGGCCACAATTCATCAAGAGCTGATATAGCCGGTGTTGAACTTAATAATTTTTATTCAAATAGCGAACTTGAAGCTTCGTATTCAAAGAGAGAGCGTGATGTGAATTGGGGCGCCGATATCGGGGTTCAACATCAATTGTATAATTGGTATGGAACACCCGCAGGCTTTTTTGACGATCCACCAACAGGTGTTACTTTGAATAATGTCGATACACGTCAAAACTATTTTATGGGAGAAGTAGGTGCTCATATAAATGTTGAAGATTCATTTTTTAAGAGCGCTGAATTACAATATCGTCGCTTTTGGGATGCTGTAAAATCTGGAGAAAATAGAGTGATTTTTAAACCAGAATTTCAATTCCCAGTAGCGGATGAAATGTTCGGATTGAAATTTAATGTGGATTATGTCAATGGTAGTTTTGCAAATGCTAGTTTAAATGATACCGATAATGAAACAGGTATTAACTATAGTAATTTACAGGTTAGTGTTAATCCTAGTCTACGAATGCTACGTGATGACCTCACTTTGAATTTAGGTGTGAATTTTGTGTATGGTTTAGACGGAGAACGAAGCGAAAACAACTTCTATTTCTATCCGGCAGTTACAGCTTCGTATCGCTTATTAGATCAATTTGCCATTGCATATGGCGGTATTGAAGGTGAGCTTATGCAGAATTCTTATTATGATTTTGTTCAAGAGAATCCGTATGTGTCACCAACTTTAACCATTGTGCCTACTGATAAGCAGTATGATGCTTATTTAGGTTTAAGAGGCCAATTACTACCCAACTTAAGTTATAATGTAAAAGGATCTTATAAAGCGGAAAATAGAAAAGCATTGTTCAAATTGAATCCTAATAATACTTTCCGTAATGATGATAAAGCCTATAACTTAGGTAACTCATTCGAGCTTTTTACGATTGACGGCTTTACTTTAGGTGATGATGTAAAGACCTTTGCAGTTTTTGCAGAATTGAATATTGATGTGAATAGAAATTTCACATTAGGCGTCAACGCCGAATATTTTAATTATAGTACAGAAACTAACAATCCAGCTTGGAACTTGCCAGATGTAACTGGCTCTATGTTTTTAGATTATCAAATAGGTGAGAAGTGGTATGCAGGGGCTAACTTGTTTTATGTAGGGCAACGTTCAGATTTTTCTACAACAGCCCTGCCTGATACTTTTAGTGTTGATTTTCCAGCAACTGTTATTGAATTAGAAAGCTATTTTGATTTGAATGCTCATTTAGGTTATCGAGTTAATGATCAACTTTCTGTTTTTGTTAAGGGTGCAAACCTTGCTAATAATAATTACCAGCGGTGGGCTAATTTTCAAGTGCAAGGCTTACAAGTATTAGGCGGTCTAACGTATAAATTTGATTTTTAAAAATCATTTCTTCAATTCCTTATTTCGTGAATCACAATTTTGTAAGTAGGGTATTCTAGCACTTAATTGTTTTAGAAATCCCAAATAATTCTATGTTTTTGACGTTTTACCATTCACCATAAATTAGAGCTTCTTAGCTGTTTTTTGGAACTAAATAGGCATTTGTTGTCTATTTTTGTGGTGCTAGAAAAGAAAAATTATGATGTTGAAATTGTTTTTGAGGTGTGTTTTACTATTTATGTGCTGCGGACTGTTGTTGGTCGCATGTAAATCTGAAGATCCTGCTGAACGCCCCGAAGTGATTTTAGATTCTGATGGTGATGGTATTCTTGACGAGCAGGAAATGACCAACGGGACAAATAAAAACAATGCTTGCGACCCTGTGCAAAGTTCAGGGTATACAGGTTTTGATTCTACAAGTAGTATTTGGTTAGCTTCAGATTGTGATAAAGATGGTATAACGAATGGTGATGAGTTTTCAGCAAATACCGACCCTTATGTTGATCAAATTACAGATACCGATGGTGATGGAATCGTTAATAGCGCTGAAATTATGGCGGGTACAGATAAAGACGACCCTTGTGATCCTCAGCAAGAACCTGGTTATACTGAGTATAATGCATCAAGTACTTTATGGTTGATGTCTGATTGCGATTTAGATGGAGTGGTGAATGCAGATGAACTAAACAATTCAACAGACCCTTATCTAGATGATACGGTGTATCCAATAGCTGAGTTTTTGCCAAATCTTTCAGAGTTGTTATTGTTCAAAGGCAATGTCGCAAATCTAGAATTTAATAGTACAGTTCATGAATATGAATTAGCAACACCCTTATTTACAGATTACTCATACAAGCTTCGTTCTATATCGCTTCCTAAAGGGGCTAAAATGACTTATAACGGGGCAGGCTTACTTAGTTTTCCTGATAGCACAATTATCAGTAAGACATTTTATTATTTGAATGATGAGACTAATCCATCCGCGGGAAGACAATTGATAGAAACCCGTTTATTGATCAAGAAAAATGGTCTTTGGGAAATGGGTAACTATTTATGGAATGCTGCACAAGATGAAGCTGAGTTGAGTTTGAGTGGCCCAACAATTCCTATTAATTGGATTGATAGTTCAGGGGCTAATCGATCGGTAAATTATCAAGTGCCTATCATGGTAAATTGTATTCAATGTCATGATAATAATGGAACTACGATTCCCATCGGCCCGAAAGCGAGAAATCTAAATTTTGTTAAGAACGGAGTTAATTCCCTTGAACAGTTTATAGCTAAAGGATTACTAGAAGGTGCACCTAGTATTTCTGAAATTGAATCGCTTCCAGAATGGTCAGATGCATCATTTACATTAACAGAGCGAGCAAGAGCTTACATGGATGTAAACTGTGCTCATTGTCACCAACCAGGAGGATTGCATGATGCTAATATTGGTCTACGACCTGATCTTCGATTTGAGACTAGTTTTGCTGACTCAAACATTGATCCTTTTAAAGCAGATCTAAGGAATCGCATAGGAACTTCTCCTGCCTTTGGTACTTCAATGCCTTTAATTGGTATTTCAGTACTTCATGATAAGGGTGTACAATTGATTCAAGATTATATTGATTCTTTAAATTGATATTTTATAATTCAATAGTATATCACTCATTCTGTAAAATCACTTTCTTAACTTTAAGTATTTGTAAACATCTAACGTTGAATCGGTGATCTCTAAAAAAGAAATAAGATAGCTATACTTCAGTTGTTTTGAATACGAAGATTAGTCAAATCCCATTTTTTTAATACTTCATTTTGTTGTTAGGCATGCATTTCGTTCATAACATCCAAGAACTCATACCACTTATCGAACTGTTATTATGATCAAGGCTATGCAATGGTTTAATTTCCTATTTTAGAGGTAGTTATAATCTATTGTTTTGAACATAATTATCCCGAAAAATATAATAGTTACAGCATGCATGTTTATTGCATGTTTTTGTTTTGCTCAAAATTTAGTGGAAAACCCCAGTTTTGAGGACTATGCAGATTGCCCCGCGCGATTAGGTAATTTTGACGCAGATGTAGATCATTGGTCTATTCCTACTGGTGGTTCAACTGACTATTTTAATGCATGTAGTGTTGCAATGGGAACTCCTGATAATTTTAAAGGCACACAACCTGCTGATTTTGGTTTGGGATATTCAGGACTTTATGTTTATGCACCCAACGATTATCGAGAGTACCTTCAGGCAACTTTATCCAAATCCTTGGTTGCAGGTAGAAAATATCAAATTTCTTTTTATGTGAGTTTGGCAGAACGCTCTGAATTTGCAGTAAAAGATTTTGGAGTTTTATTTTCTAAGGATAAGATGCAAGTGCCCACGAAAAAAGATTTATCGAAAAAGAAATTATATAGTCAACCAGGCAATGAATATAATTATATGGAAATTGGATATTCCAATTTCTATTCTGATACCCAAGATTGGATTTTGGTGAATACGCAATTTGTTGCAAAGGGCACAGAGCGTTTCATGACAATTGGTAATTTTAAGACTAATAAAAGAACAAGAAGATTCAAGACAAAAAGGGAGAAAAAACAAGGTTCATACTATTATCTAGATATGTTCAGCGTTGAAGAAGTGCGCGATTTGAATTCTAAAGAAGTAGTAAGTACTAAAAAGAATAAGATCGAAACTTTCGCTCTAGATCAAATACATGTTTTTGAAAATCTATTATTTGAGTTTGACAAATTCAGTTTGTTAGCGCCCGCAAAACAAGAAATGTTACAGCTTTATGAGTATGTAGATAGAGACCCAACACTACAAATAACTATACAAGGGCATACTGATGCTATAGGGCCAAAACGATATAATCAGTTATTGTCAAGTAAGAGAGCGCAAGCAGTTGCTAGTTATCTTCAAAATTTAGGATTGTCAAAAGAACGGATTGTTTCGCGTGGCTTTGGAGGAAAAAAACCAATAGCCTCAAATGATACAGAAGCGGGACGTCAACAAAATAGAAGGGTAGAGTTCATAATTACTCGTAAAGACCAATTGAATAAGTGATTTATTAGACTACTAATCAGATTGTTAATTCTTAATCTAACTAATTAATTAAAAGCACATTAAGTACAATTAATGCTGTGATTGAATATATTGGCAGTATCTTTGGCGCTTAATAAGTAATTAATTTAAATTTTAAGTAATGGGTAAAGGAACAGTAAAATTCTTCAATGACACTAAAGGTTTTGGTTTTATCACGGAAGAAGGAGTAGACAAAGATCATTTTGTACACGTATCTGGATTAGTAGACGAAATTCGTGAAGGCGATGAAGTTGAATTCGATCTACAAGAAGGTAATAAAGGATTAAACGCAGTAAACGTTAAAGTAATTTAATATATACTTTTTAGTTTTTTAAGACAGAGCCCTGACCATTTGGTCGGGGCTTTTTTATGTAATTTTGTTTCGCTTTTAACCCTTTAAATAGCATTCTATCCAACAGTTCAAAAGTTTTACACTTGTTGACCCTGCCAAAAGCCCCATCTTTTATGGGTATGTGGTACTTCTAATTGGTTCGATAGGCGTGTATTGCAGTATTCCTGGTCAGACTATCGGTGTTTCTGTTTTTACAGATCCTGTAAAAGATGCTTTGGGGCTTTCTCGAAATCAATTTAGTAATGCCTATATGATAGGTACTATTGCAAGTTCTTTAATAATCGGAAGGGCAGGCGTATGGTTTGATAAATATGGCGCTCGTCATGTGGCTTTCTTTGCTGCTTTGGTTTTAGCTTTCGCTCTTTTTTTATGTTCATGGTCTGTTCATATGAGCGAATTCGTAAAAGACACGCTCAATAAAGATACTTGGCTGATTCCTTTTGTGATCATGACCTTTTTATTCTTTTTATTACGTTTTGCAGGTCAGGGTGTATTGACCATGGCATCTCGAAATGTCATCATGATTTGGTTTGATAAAAACAGAGGTAAAGTAAATGCTTTTAGTAGTGTTGCTTTGTCCTTCGGATTTTCTTCTTCCCCTATTTGGGTAGATGCCTTAATTGAAAGTAGCGGCTGGCATGGTGCCTGGCAGTATTTAGGATGGGGACTATTAGTTATGAGTATTTTCATTTTCTTCTTGTATAAAAACAAACCGGAAGAATATGGTTTACTGCCAGATGGTGTAAAAGAGATTACAGAAACAGAAGAGAAAACAGCACTAAATAGGAAACAATTCACTTTAAAAGAAGCTACTCGGACCCGTGCATTTTGGATGTATGGAATGATTCTAGCTTTTAATAGTTTCTTTATTACCGGCCTCACTTTTCATATTGTTTCCATTTTTGCGAGTGAAGGTTTTCCAAAAGAAGATGCTATTTCTATTTTTTTACCAGCATCTGTTGTAGCTGTTTCGATTTCGACAGTTGCCAATTTCTTAAGTGATTACTTGGAATTACGTTTGTATTTGTATTTAATGATTACGGGTGGCATTGTTGCCTCCCTAGGTTTTTTATTATTGCCAACTGCTGCCGGTATACCTTTGTTAGTTGCTGGATTCGGAATCATGAGTGGTTTCTTCGCAGTTTTAAATACCATTGCTTGGCCACGCTTTTATGGTCGAGATAATTTAGGTGCAATCACAGGGAAAATTATGTCATTCTTAATCTTGGCGAGCGCTTTAGCTCCAAGTGTATTCAGTCTATGTTTTAGCACTTTTGGTTCTTACGAATTGCTCGGTTGGTTAGGTTTAGCTTTTTTAGTGTTTCTTGTTTTTGGCAGTTTAAAGGCTCGGAATCCCCAGTAGATATTAATAACTTTATCTTGATAACTTAAAATGTTCATTTTGAATATGAAACTTCTATTATTAGCTGTATCACTATTTATTTTTACATGCTGTGTAGATAAGAAGCAAAGGCAAACAGGTGAAAAATCATTATCCTCGAGCCAAATTCAATCACCAAAATTCCAATCCATACTCGATTCGGCCGATGTAAAAGGTGCGATATTGATTTATGACCTTAAGAAGGATAGTTATTATTCCAATGATTTTGAATGGTCTAGAGCAGGAAAGCTTCCTGCGTCTACCTATAAAATACCAAATTCTATAATCGCATTAGAAACGGGTGTAGTTGAAAATGATAGTACGCTGTTCAAATGGAACGGGCAAGAGAGAGCCTTAAAAGTTTGGGAGCAAGATCTAATCTTTAGAGATGCTTTCCACTTCTCATGTGTTCCCTGTTATCAAGATGTTGCTAGAAAAATAGGAGTGAAACGTATGAATGCTTATCTCAGCAAACTATCCTTTGGTGATATGAAAGTTGATTCTACGAACATTGATTCATTTTGGCTAGAAGGAGAATCAAAGATCAGTCAGTTTCAACAAGTTGATTTTCTACGGCGGTTTTATGAACAGCAACTTCCGATAGCTGAAAGAACATATGAGATTATGAATAGAATGATGGTCATTGATGAAAACAATGAATATACTTTAAGAGGTAAAACAGGCTGGTCCATTAGAAATGATCATAATAATGGTTGGTTTGTTGGGTATTTAAAAAAAGAGAATAACACTTATTTCTTCGCTGCTAATGTGGAGCCTAAAGGAGCATTTTCTAGAGCTACTTTTGTACCTGCTAGAAAACAAGTAGTTTTTAAAGCACTTCGGCAGATGAAAATAATCAAATAAGATATTTTACAACAGCTACTAAGCATTCAATATTCTCGTAACTTGCAGAAAACCAAACATTACAAATGGATTTAAATCTAGCAGTACTTATTGACGGTGATAATATTCCTTCCGCCTATGTTAAAGAAATGATGGAAGAAATTGCCAAATATGGTAATCCAACCATCAAACGTATTTATGGTGATTGGACGAATCCACGCTTAAACAAATGGAAAACAGTTTTACTTGAAAATGCGATTACGCCTATTCAACAATATGGTTATACACAAGGGAAAAACGCAACAGATTCGGCCATGATCATTGATGCTATGGATGTGTTATATTCTGGTAAAGTTGATGGCTTTTGTTTGGTAAGTAGCGATAGTGATTTTACGCGTTTGGCAACGCGACTTCGAGAAGCAGGTATGCAGGTCTTTGGTATTGGAGAGAAGAAAACTCCGAATCCGTTTATTGTTGCTTGTGATAAGTTTATATATATAGAGATTTTAAAAAATCAATCGCAGGATGAAAATTCTGATTCTTCTGAAGAAAAATCGAAAGAGAAGACAGAATTTGATAAGATTACTTCAAAACAATTACGTTTAATAGCTACTACAATCAACGATTTGGGCGACGACGACGGTTGGGCTTTCTTAGGAGACGTTGGCAGTCTTTTACAAAAAAAACAACCTAATTTTGATGCTCGTAATTATGGTTTCCAAAAACTAACACCCTTAATTAGCTCTATCGATGCCATTGAAGTTGAAAGACGACAAGACTCAAGA
>CALLIG010000207.1 GCA_938009735.1 uncultured Flavobacteriaceae bacterium | reverse complement strand
CTTCATAAAAAGTATCAAATGAAGCGGGTTGTAATTTCAACGTACCAATCAGTTTCTGGTACTGGTGTCAAAGCCGTACGTCAATTAGAAAATGAAATTGCAGGTGTTAAAGGTGAAATGGCATATCCTTATCCAATAAGTAGAAATGCAATCCCACATTGTGATGTTTTTCTTGAAAATGGATACACAAAAGAGGAAATGAAATTGGCGCGCGAGCCTCAAAAAATATTAGATGATCGTACGTTTTCAATAAGTGCTACTGCTGTTCGAATTCCAACAGCAGGTGGTCATTCAGAATCGGTAAATGTTGAATTTATAAATGATTTTGAATTAAATGCCGTTCGCAAATTATTGAATGAAACTCCTGGTGTAACTGTGCAAGATAATCCTGATACTAATACTTATCCTATGCCGATCTATGCGCATGATAAAGACGAAGTTTTTGTAGGTCGTATTCGAAGAGATGAAACTCAAAGAAATACTTTAAACATGTGGATTGTCTCTGATAATCTTAGAAAAGGTGCTGCAACCAATGCAGTTCAAATTGCAGAATATTTGGTGGCAAATAATCTGGTATAAATTACTGGCAAGACTTGATGATTTTAAAACCTTTGGCATAATTATTTGCCAAAGGTTTTTTTGTGGTATTTTTAAGGATAAATCATAGAGCATTATGAAAAAAATTGTCTTTTTAGCACTACCCTTAATTTTAATAGTTGCTTGTGATACACAAGCTAAAAAAGAACCTTTAACTGTGAACTATCCAATTACTGCAAAAGCTGATTCTGCTGACACCTATTTCGGAACCGAAGTCAAAGACCCATATCGCTGGCTAGAAGATGATAGGAGTCCTGAAACAGAGGCTTGGGTAAAAGAACAGAATAAATCCACTTTCGGATATTTAGAACAAATTCCGTTTCGTAATGCGCTTAAAAACCGTCTTGAAAAGCTTTGGAATTATGAAAAAATTACAGCACCTTTTGTTGAAGGCAATTACACTTATTTTTATAAAAATGACGGCCTACAAGATCAATATGTTGTGTACAGAAAAAAAGGAGATGGCGAAACAGAGGTTTTTCTAAATTCGAACACATTTTCTGAAGACGGCACTACTTCACTTGCAGGCTTACGTTTCACAAAAGATGGTTCTATGGCTGCGTACCTAATTTCAGAGGGCGGAAGCGATTGGAGGAAAGGAATCATAATGAATACAGCAACCAAAGAAATTGTTGAAGATACCTTAGTAGATATCAAATTCAGCGGAATTTCATGGAAAGGAAATGATGGCTTTTATTATTCTAGCTATGACAAACCCGATGGAAGTGAACTTTCTGCGAAAACGGATCAACATAAAGTATATTATCATAAAATAGGCACTCCACAATCAAAAGATCAGTTAGTTTATGGTGGAAGACCTGAAGAAAAACACCGATACATAGGTGCTTATGTTACCGAAGATCAAAACTATTTGGTGCTAACAGCTTCAGTTTCAACCTCTGGAAATAAGCTCTTTATTCAAAATTTAAAAGACCCTAACGGATTATTATTACCTATTGTAAATGATACAGAATCTGACAATTACGTTATGGAAAATGTCGGATCAAAACTTTACATAGTTACTGACCGAGATGCTCCAAACAAGAAGATAGTCACGGTTGATGCAAATAACCCCGAAATTGAAAATTGGGTAGATTTTATTCCAGAAACAGAAAATGTTTTGTCCCCAAATACTGGAGGAGGCTACTTTTTTGCTGAATATATGGTTGATGCCATTTCTAAAATTTTACAATACGATTATGACGGTAAATTAATAAGAGAAGTGAAGCTTCCTGGTTTAGGTACCGTATCAGGTTTTGGAGGTAAAAAAGAGGATGTCGATTTCTATTTCAACTTCACCAACTATACCATTCCGAGCTCATCGTATAAATACAATGTAAAAACTGGTGATTATGTTCAGTATTGGAAGCCCGAAATTGATTTTAATCCGGAAGATTATGAAAGCAAACAAATATTTTATACTTCAAAGGATGGCACTAAAATTCCGATGATGATAACTCATAAAAAGGGTATTGAATTGAATGGTAAGAATCCAACTATTCTTTATGCCTATGGCGGATTCAATGTCAGTATTACACCTTCATTTAGTATAACAAATACTATTTGGTTAGAGCAAGGTGGAGTTTATGCTGTACCAAACATTAGAGGCGGTGGAGAATATGGTAAAAAATGGCATGATGCTGGCACTAAATTATTGAAACAAAATGTGTTTGATGATTTTATAGCTGCCGGTGAATATCTAATTGCAAACAACTATACTTCATCTGATTTCTTAGCTATCAGAGGCGGTAGTAACGGCGGACTCTTAGTTGGAGCCACAATGACCCAACGCCCTGATTTAATGAAGGTAGCCCTACCTGCTGTAGGCGTTATGGATATGCTTCGGTATCACACATTTACCGCTGGCGCGGGATGGGCATATGACTATGGTACAGCCGAAGACAGCAAAGAAATGTTTGAATATTTAAAAGGATACTCTCCTGTTCACAATGTTAAAGAAGGTGTTTCATACCCTGCAACGCTTGTTACCACAGGTGATCATGATGATAGAGTTGTACCAGCACATAGTTTTAAGTTCGCTGCTGAATTGCAACAAAAACAAGCGGGAAGCAATCCAACCCTTATTCGTATCGAAACAAATGCTGGTCATGGCGCCGGAACTCCAGTAAGTAAAACTATAGAGCAATACGCTGATATTTTTGGTTTTACTTTACATAATATGGGTTTCGAAAAACTACCTAATCAAGCGGTATTAAAAGAATTCAAAGACTAATTTCAATATTTCATATGAATGTCCGTTTCTTAGGTAGAGACGGACTTTTTATTGGCTAAAAGATTTTACTCCCACACAATAAATACCAAAAAATAGTATCAACTATAAGATTCAACTCAATCCTATTTCACTATAAGAAATGCTACAAGTAGATCATGTTTCCTTTGCCTATGACCAGGTTAACGTTTTAGATGATATCAATCTAAAAATAAACGAAGGAGAGCAGGTATGTATTATTGGAGAAAGTGGATGCGGTAAAAGCACCTTATTAAAAATAATTTACGGCCTTTTAGAAATTGATACTGGAGAAGTCTATTGGAACGAAACACAAGTTTTAGGCCCTTCACATAATTTAGTGCCAGGTGAATCATACATGAAATATCTTTCGCAAGATTTTGACCTCATGCCATTTACTACGGTTTTTGAAAATGTAAGCCAATACCTTTCTGTACTTGAGCCAGAATTTTTAAAGGAGCGCACCGCTGAATTACTTGAAATTATTGAAATGACAGCGTTTGCGAATACTAAAGTTCGGTATTTAAGTGGTGGTCAGCAGCAACGGGTAGCTTTAGCAAGAGTGCTTGCCCAAGAACCAAAGGTTTTATTACTCGATGAACCTTTTAGCCACATTGATAATTTTAGAAAGAACAGTATGCGAAGAAATCTTTTTGCATACCTAAGAAAACAAAACATTACAGTCTTAACAGCAACTCACGATCATAATGATATGCTTCCTTTTGCAGATCGTGTTATCGTTCTTCGAGATCAGCACATTATTGCCAAAGACAGTCCTGAAAATCTATATAGAAACCCGAAGGATCTTTATATCGCATCGTTATTTGGTGAAGCAAATAAAATTCCCATAAATATTGTAAAATCTTATGCGGACACAAAAAGACAAATCATAATTTATGCACATGAATTCAAAGTTTCTGAAAAATCAGGTTTAGAAGCAACGGTTAAAGGGTCTTACTATATGGGCGGCCATTATATGATTGTTGGTGAATATGAAGATCACAACGTATATTTTAACCATCCCCGAATTATAGAAAATGGCAAAAAAGTATTCTTAAATATCTCTATTGATATTATCAATCAACGGATGGGAAATGTCTAAATCATGAACAAAACTGACATTTTAAGGGAATTACAATTTAAAGCGGTTCGTAGTAGTGGTGCCGGCGGACAACATGTGAACAAAGTGTCAACTAAAATTGAATTAGTTTTTGATTTAGAAGCTTCAGCAGCACTCTCTGATTTAGAAAAAGAAAGAATAGCTTCAAAATTAAGCTCACGTTTAACTAAAGAAAACGTGTTATTACTGCAATGTGATGAAAGTCGTAGCCAGCACAAAAACAAAGCCTTGGTAATTAAGCGATTTTTAGAAACAATTGAAAATGCACTTAAAGTTCCTAAAAAAAGAAAAAAGACGAAACCCTCTAGATCTGCAATAGAAAAGAGACTTAAAGCTAAAAAGAAATCTGCACAAAAGAAAGCTAATCGTTCAAAGCCAGATTTAGATTAAGCAAGCTTAAAAGGCATACTTCGGAAACGCTGACCTGTCAATCTGAAAACTGCATTAGCTATTGCGGCTCCAATTGGGCCTAATGGTGGCTCACCTACGGCACCGGGTTTATCATCATTTTGTAGGAGTACAACATCAATTTCTTTAGGGGCATTTTTCATCAGCGCCATTTGATAAGGACCATAAATAGTTGGGGTCAATTCTCCATCTTCTACCTCCATTTTTTCAAACATTGAAGCGCTCATTCCCATTATGATAGCTCCCTCACATTGGGCACGTACTTGATCAGGATTAACTGAAATTCCTGGATCCATGGCACAAGTCACTTTATATACTTTAATTTCGTTATTCTCTATAGATACTTCAACAACTTGAGCGCAAGGTGTATTGACATCAGTAGATACTGCAAAACCCATTGCACGACCATTTACAATCTCGTCAGTATATCTTGATTTTTCAACCGCAGCCTTAATAACTTCCTTTAAACGAAAACCTCTATTGTCATCTTGAATTTGAGCCAAACGAAATTCTGCTGGATTCTTTTTAGCCGCAATCGCCAACTCATCCATAAAGCTTTCTATGGCAAATGTATTCGCTAACAAACCTAAACTACGCCACCAACTAGTAGCAAAAGGTAAAGTAACACGCCATGAAATTGTTCTATAATTCGGAATTGCACCATATTGAATCATTCCACCTCGCCAAGCACCCAAATCAGCACCTAATATAGGAGCAGCAAAACTAGGAACCATGGGCGAACCAAAAGCAACATCACCACTAGAAACATTGTGTTCTATGGCTTCAATCATTCCGTCTTCCGTCAATTTCGCTTTCAACACATGATGTGTTGGCGGTCTAAAAGTGTCATTTTGAAACTCTTCTTTTCTTGTGAAAAAGCACTTAACAGGCTTGCCAACAGCTTTTGACATTACAGCCGCTTGAATAGCATTTGGCGTATGCAAACGTCGACCAAAACCACCGCCTAAAAATGTAGGTACAATATTTACCTTTTCTTCATCAAGCCCAATTCTATCGGCTATTTCATCTCTAGTGATCTTAACAACTTGTGTCGACATCATTATGGTCGCCTTGTCTGCTTCTACAAAAGCGAGAGCTCCATTTGGTTCTAATTGTGCATGTGCTCCAATCGGACTTTTATATTCAGACGTAATCAGACCTTCTTCTTCCTCTAAAATATTTTTAGCATCTCCTTCTTTCTGAATTACAAAAGCTTCTCCTTTACCTACTTCAATCATTGCTTCTATATCAGCAGTTTGCCAATTTCGTTCTACTTCCCAACGTACATCAATAGCGCTTTTAGCATTTTCAGCTTCTATTAGCGAAGTGGCCACTACACCCACAAAATCAGGTTCTTTAATAACCTTGATTACTCCGGGCATGTTCTCTGCTTTTGAAGTATCCGCATCAATGTATTTTGCTCCAATAGCTGAAGAACGAACAACAGCTCCGTATAACATTCCAGGCATTGCAGCATCCATTCCGTAAATTGGTGATCCAAAAACTTTATCTTTTAAATCCACACGAGGAATAGGCTTTCCTATAAACTTATAATCCTTAATATCTTTTAATACAGGAGTATCGGGCACATCCCATTCTGTAACATTAGCAACAGCATCGGCATAAGTCATAGTCTTTTCTCCGACTGAAACAACTCCATTTGCAGTACTTACTTCTGTTGGTGAAACCCCAAGTTTAGACGCCGCTTCATTCTTTATCATTTCTCGCATGGTAGCAGCTAATTCACGTAACGGCACCCATAAAGCGGAAACTGATGTACTTCCACCAGTCGCAAAACCATCCATATTACCAGAAGCTGAGCTAGCATGAACAACCTTAATTTGTTCCATTGATATGTCTAGTTCATCTGCTGCCATTTGGGCTAAGCTTGTAAATGTACCTTGACCCATTTCTACCTTAGGACTATGTAAAATAATAGTATTATCAGCTGTCATCTCAAACCAGATGATAGGCGAGCTTGTATTGCCGGTAAATGGTGTATCCATTGTATCTAGAACACCTGCGATTCCTCTTCGAATAGGGTTCCGAAACAAATACGTTCCAACTGCTAAAACACCAATAGTACCCAAACCTCCTCTTACTAAAAACTTACGTCTAGATAGTTTCTTCTTTTCTGCCATGACTTAAGAATTTTGAGTTTCTGATGCTACTTCTGACACATTTAATTCAGCAGCTCTATGAATTGCTTTTCGCATTCTATAGTAGGTTCCGCAGCGACAAACGTTACTTATATTATTGTCGATATCTTCATCTGTTGGATTCGGAATTTTATTGAGTAGCGCGGCGGTTGCCATCATAAACCCTGGCTGACAATAGCCACATTGTGGCACAATTTCTTCAATCCACGCTTGCTGAACGGGGTGCGGATTTTCTGCATCACCCAAACCTTCAAGTGTTGTAATCATTTTGCCTTCCACCAATTTTACTGGATATGAACAAGAACGAATCGCTTCACCATCAACATGTAAAGTGCAGGCGCCGCAAGCTGCTTTTCCACAACCAAACTTTGTCCCCTTAAGATCAAGTATGTCTCGAACTACCCAAAGCAATGGAGTATTCTCATCTGTAATCTCAACAGATTCTGATTTCCCGTTTATGTTAAATGATATATTCATAGTATCAGTACATTTTTTGTTTGTAATTACTCTTGCAGAGTCTAACTCACTTCCAATCTTTTAAATAAAGTAATTTTTAAAGCTATCTTCTATTTGCGATATTTCAATTTTGAAAGTACAGACCTGCATGATACACATTATTGTACGGTCCATCTATAAAAATAAAATAAAGCGGTGTATGAAACTATAGAATTTCTTTAATTCTTATTTTTTCGTCATTGAAAGAAATAACATCCCCGATTGACTTACCCAATAGCAATTGACCAATTGGAGAAGATCCTGAAATGCAAAAAATTGAATCATTTTCTGTTTTAAATTCTCCTGCCGATATAGCAAGAAAATATTCAGATTTTGAAGTTTTCACCAAACTGCCTAATACAACAGTTCTTGCCTTGTAAGTGATTGAAATACGAGTAAGAATTAGCCCCATTTTTTCGGCATCATTGAGTTGTTGTCCCAATTTTTCTCGTTCTAACTGAAGCATAGCTCGCCCAGTTTCATGCTTATCACCAGCGCTACTTTTCGTTTCAGAAGCTAATGATTCTTGAATATTATCTATGTCTTTTTGAATTCGTGAAATTCTACTAGTAACATGTGCCTTGCAAAATTCTTGTAATTGGCTTTTAGTAATCATTCACGGTATTTGATTTAAGGGTTTACTCTTCTAGGTGGTAAAGATCTGCTAATTTATAAATTAAATATTTAATCATTTTCTCTTCTTTCACCTCTTTTGAATACATTTTGAAAATTCGTTCTTCATTTTCAGCCATAAAATAAAACATATCGCCAGTTCTATCATCGCTGAAAAGATTCCATGATTTTAATCCTTCAAGCATTGCCCTATGCAATTTGTACTTCTTGTGCGCATTATTCAATTTGTTTTGAAAAGTACGACTACCCTCCCTATTATATTTTTGATTCTCAAAAGTAAAGTTGTCATATTGCAGCTTTAGTTTACGCTCAGACCTCTGAGCTTCAGCAAGAAGTTTAAAGTACGAACGCGCTACCAAATAATGGTACTTTTTTTCAAATTTTGTATTGATTTTAGTTGTGGTATAAGATGGCTCTAAAACAATAAAGTGGCCCTCGTCATTACTTGCTAAAAGATCATCTTGCTGAGCGTGTAATGGAATAGAAACACAAGCCAACATTAAAATAGTTACTATAAATAGTTTGTATTCAATTTTCATAAAATGCTTCTATTAAAATTAGCAATTTGTAAAAGGTGTTCTAAACCAATTTTACTCTTAACCAATTATGACATAAAAACATACATGTAAAATGAAACATGTACTATAGGTATTGTTCTGTAAAATAATATAAGAATCAGGGCAGAGTCTTACTGTTTTTTAGGGTTTAGCAAGATAATGATAAAATAAGGTGCTGGCTTAAAAAATTCGCTAGCTTTTAAAAATCTACGATGAACGGAATGATAAAGTCGCTGAATATCGATACTTAATGACCCTAACATCCATATATCCTTCTAATCTTAGGGTAGATTAGCGAGCTCATCTCCCACAAGACTGCCTATTGCTATGCCCATACCACCTAAGCGAACGCCACAGAAAACATTATTTGAAAGCTGTTTTACAACAGGTTTTTTTTGATCACCAATGCCCATTATGCCGCTCCAACTTCGATCAATCTCAAAAGCTGTATTGGGCAAAATAGTTTCTTTTAAGATAGTTTGGAGCCGGCTTTGAATAAGGGTGGTATTACCAAACTCATCGGTTTCTTCACCTTTAAAATCTAGATTTCGACCACCACCAAATAGAATTCTGTCATTAATATTTCTAAAATAATAATATCCTTCGTCCAAATGAAAGGTTCCTTTGATATCTAGATTTTTAATGCGTTTTGTTATAAGCACCTGTGCACGAGCAGGTTTAACTTCTTCCTTTATTAGCTTCGAAGCAAAACCATTTGTTGCTATTAATAGCTTTTTAGTTTTAAATTCAAACTGATTGGTTTTGACTTCTACTTCGTTTGCTTTTTCGGTAAATGATTCTACAGTAATACTATTTAGAACTTGAATTCCCTTACTTAAAACGAGCTTTAGAAGACTATTCATCATCATACCTGTATCGATTTGACCTTCGAATTGATGTGTGATATAATTTTCTTGAATATTATTAAACTGGAAAATATTTTTATTCTTCACAAAAGCGTTTTCGCCAAAAACTGGGCGTAACAAATTATTAATCGCTTCCATTTGCGTCAAGCACTCTTCATATAAATTTCGATTGTCATTTAGAAATAACTCGTGACCACCATGCTCTTGAAAATCTATGTTAGCATCACCTAGGTTTTTTCTAAGTAATTTGATGCCTTTCCAGCGCTTCTTAACCAGCTCAACGACTTCTTCTTCAGAATGATGTTTAAGATCTGACAAAACCTCTGAAATACTTCCAAAACAAGCAAATCCTGCATTTTTTGTACTCGCTCCTTGAGGAAGCATACCTTTTTCTAAAACCAGTATTTTAGATTTCGGATATTTTGCTTGAAGCGAAAGTGCGCAACTCAAACCTACAATACCACTACCAATGATAGTAAAATCAATGTTTGAAAGCCAAGATTTATATTCCCAATAACTTAATTGCACACTCAAAATTACGATTATAATTCTGTTTCTTCTTTTTGGGTGGATTCATTTGTTTCCATACCAAAAAATAGCTGCGAAAGGATATTTACTTCAGGATTTTTTCCTGTTAAACTTCCTTCAGTATTGATCTTGTGATTGTTATCAACATATCCTCTTATTCTTAGATGTTCAAGGAGCGCAAAAAGTTTTGTTGTTTGCGGAATTTCAATATCCTTTTGTAATTTTTCAAAATTGACTTTCCCTTCGAAAAAATTAGAGTTTATTTTTTTCTGAGTTACAACAAGCTCACTATACGTGCTAAAATAAGTATACATCGCATCCTCTTGTACTTGTAATTGATATAACGGAAAAGGAGTGAAAACATTATTCTTATCTAACGCTTCAATTTCCGACAAGTAGGTTTTAAGACTTTCATTTTCAGCGCCTAATTTAATATTGATTTTAGGCACTTCCTTTTCTTGTAAAGTCTTTGTTTCTATTTTTTCAAAATTGTCATCATATTCATAAGTTACTATGGTGTCTTGTTGAGTAGTCTTGCCATTAACTTCAATGCTAAAAAAACCATTGGTACGATCGGCCAATTTACTTGCGTCCAAGTTATTTTTTTTGAAAAATGTTGATAGCTCAAGGCTCTTAATAAATTTTTCTTTGAAAATATTCTGCTTAAAATCAACATCAAAATACAGCGATAATGAAGCATCAGAATTCATCGCGACAACAACTTCGTTAGGATATTTTTCAGCAGCTTCATCATTTGTAATTCCCTTTAAATAAGCTATTCCGTCATTAAAATCTAGGTTCATTGTGCTTTTCGCATCTGCATAGGTTATATGCGATGCTTCATTTTTTAAAGCTTTTAGTAATTCATGATCAGAATCTTTAATCGTTTTGGCATGGACAAGAATATCTAGGTAAACTTGTTTTGCTTTTTCGAAAGAAGAATTGAAAGAAGTAGTTACAATCAGCTTTTCTTCATTCCAAGCCAGTTGCGTTTTTAAGTCTTTTATTAATGCGAAACGATATGATTTATCTTCTGCATCTTGAATCTTTAATGTCTTTTTATCAAGCTCTTTTTTGATAAATCGCTCAAATTCAGAAACGTCATAAATCTCTAAAGTTGTAAAGTAAGTGTCTGCTATTTCTGGCAGAGAATAAATAAATGCATTGTATGGAATTGTAATACCCTCATCCATGTCATCCTTCTCTTTGTCATCATCATCCTTTTTATCATTACTGTTGTCGTAATAATATTTTGGAGATGTTATTGCGTCCCACGCTATGGTTTCCATGATATCATGAACTCCAACTTTTATAACGCTGTCTGCATTTTCATGCACAACACCAATAAATGAGACTGATTTTTTATATGAAGTATAGCCATAGTAACTCACCATGGCTATTGTAATTATAAGAATGAAGCCTCTTACAAACTTATTCATGGCTTGTCTTTGGTTAGTCCATTAATGCATCAATCATATTGATGAAGTAAGCAAAACTATTTTTATGTCCCTCTTCAGGAGTTGCCCAGATCATCTCCCCTTTCATAGAGTTACCTTTAACTCTTGAGAAATTAATCTGTATATCTTCTGTGTTTTGAGTTATGAATCCTATTTCTCCCTTAAGACTGTTTGGATAAGAGTCTACTGGAATTTCAGACACTATTTTCTTGCCATTTACATACATGCTAGTCGAATTACGCGTCAAATTTGTCTTATGTGTTTTAGACAATTTAGAAACGTAAGTCCCGCTATTTATCTCTACTAGATGTTGTTTAGAACTTCCGATAAAAACGGTGTTATCTTTATACATAGCGAAAATTTCAAATGGACTAGAAGATCCCATGTTTACAATCTCATAAATACCATTTTCATAAGAAATCTCTCCTTCATTTACTCCAATTCTCATTAAGTTTCTGAACAATTTCTCTTGTTCAGATGTAAACATAAATATAAAGTCAGGTATCGTTTCTGTTTTTGTTTTCTCTATCTCTTTGTAATTGTAATCTTCATCATATTCATAATCTGTATAGGTGACTGTTTGTTCTCTTAAGTCAGTTAGTGCCAAAAGCATATCGCCTCTAACAATAGTTGCTGCGGCTTCTTCGTCTAATAAAATTGAAACTAAATTTGATGCTAAAGAAACACTATTAGATATTGTATTTTTAGAATCAGACTTGAACATTTGGTCAAGAAGTTTTGGGTAAGCAACTAATGTACCTTCTGTACTTGTATTTAAGTTCCAATACCCTAAAAGTTTGTCTTCATTTAGATAGTTAAGAAAGTTTTTGTTGAACTTACCATTATACATCGGCTTATATAGCTTAGCCATTTCATCATTCATAGTATAATCCATTTTAAATGTAGCTTTATCTTCTTCAAAATCTAATTTTCCAGCTACAGAAATTCCATCATAAATCACTCCTAAATTCATAAACTCATAAGGATTTCCGGCTCCTAACATGCTCATCGAATTAAGCATTGTTTCTTCATAAATTTTCATGAAATCATTGACCCAAACAGTAGCCTCTGCATTGTTTTTACCAATGCTCTTCATATAAGAAGTATTTTTTAAAATACTATTTGTTGCGTTATTCTTACCAAAAATCTGCTTCGCTCTTTTTAGCGTATTAGCAGCAAGTTCCTTTTGGCTTTGATCTTTTTTCGCTTGCCATTCTTGACGTCTCTTTTGTCTATCGGCCTCTTGCTTTTTGTATCCAGGAGAATCATAATAATCAACAACCTCATTTTCTGTAGATTCTATAACTGTTTCTTCAATCGCTTCTACTACAATTTCTTCAACAGCATCTGCAGCTTCTTCCACTTCCTCAACAGCTTCTGAATCTTCAACCGCTTCAGCAGCGTCCATTGCTTCCACAACTTCTTCTACAGTTTCAACATTGTAACTATAATCATCATAGAAATAATCTTCACTCGACTGATCTACTGCAAATACCATTATCATAGTATTATCATTCCACATCATGGTCATTCCATCATATTCTTCTTGTAAATATGAAATCGCGCCTTCTGATACTATTTTATCTTTTTCTCTCTCAGGTAACAAACTTAAAAACCCCTGACTATTCTTTAGTGGAATTAGAAAAACGTTGTAGAAAGTGTTATCATTAACTTCCAAAAAGTAATGAAAATCTTTTTCTAGGTCCAAACCTAAACCCTCAATTGTCGTAATTTTTTCATCCGTTTCTTTCGAAATCTCTTTGATCATCATTTGACCGAGTTTAGAACTAGAAAAATCATCAACAGACATTAACTGGGTAATGTTTCTTCCTTTTATTGTGACTACGGCACTAGCATTTGATGGAATTTTTGAAATAAGCTCTTGCGCACCTAGAGACATGGTGAAGCATAAAGCAATTATTGAAGGTATTATTTGTTTGATCATCGTATTTTTTATTTACTTAATTGAATTGTGTTTTGAATTGTGTTCTCGCCTAATATTAAAGACATAGCGTCTAATCGTAGCATTACTGCTTTTTTATTAGGTGCGATTTTAGCATTACTATTTGATACTTTTTCTACTGCAGTTTCAAAGCGATATATAGAGGTAAAACTAGCATCTTGAAAAATCTTTCGGTCTTCTTTGTTTAAATGGTAGAAAGACTTTTTCATACTATCTTCATAGTTGAAGTGTCTTTCAAAAGTCTTTGAAGGCTTGCTATAAGAAAAATTAGCTGTGCTGAAATTAGTTTTCTCTTTTCTATTTTGTTCTTGTATCAAATCTTTGAAAATACCATTGATACTTTCAATATTTTTAAAGTCGCAGGCGATAGTAAAAATGTAGTTTTTGAAATCTTTAGTTTGTTTTATGTTTGAAATTCCTTCTGATTTTTCAAGGTGTAATAAGGCATCCTTAAGCACTTCATTTATATCATCTTCTGAAGGCACCTTATAACCATTAATACTATCTAGAAGCATTAATGAAGCTAGTTTTGTCTTACTTTTACTCATATTGAATGTAACCAAGACACTACCGCTTCCGTCGGCATTTAGATTGATTTCTTCTAAAATGTCGAAACAACTAGTACACAAAAAAATGCATAGCATTAAAGAAAAATATCTGAAGGTTCTTTTCGGGGTCATGGTTGTTGATTGGTTTGTAATAAACTATATATTCTTTTGAAAATTGTGTGTTCTACTATTGAATACACTTCTTAACAGCAAAACTATATAATAGCAGCATAAAGAACCTGCCTGAAAACCGTGAATTTGACTCCCCGTATATTGGGATAAAGCATAAAAAAAGCCCCATTCAAGGGGCTTTTCTTAGTTTTCGACTTCTGATTCCATAACAAAATCTTCCATGAATTTGGTGGTATAGTTACCAGCCAAATAATCAGGATGATCCATCAATTGTCGATGGAAAGGAATGGTTGTTTTAATACCTTCTATTACAAATTCATCTAACGCGCGCCTCATTTTATTGATCGCTTCCTCTCTTGTCTGAGCGGTGGTGATCAATTTCGCAATCATAGAATCGTAATTAGGTGGAATGGTATAACCACTATACACATGCGTATCCATTCTGATTCCATGACCACCAGGAATATGCAAAGTTGTTATTTTTCCTGGGGATGGTCTAAAGTTGTTATGCGGATCTTCTGCATTTATTCGGCATTCTATAGAATGTAATTTCGGAAGGTAATTTTTACCTGAGATTGGAACTCCGCCAGCAACTAATATCTGCTCACGAAT
The DNA here is from genome assembly GCA_938009735.1 of uncultured Flavobacteriaceae bacterium. Classification (GTDB taxonomy): domain Bacteria; phylum Bacteroidota; class Bacteroidia; order Flavobacteriales; family Flavobacteriaceae; genus Maribacter_C. The sequence continues at coordinate 5,224 of CALLIG010000207.1, read as the reverse complement.
CAAATCATAATCAACAACCTGCTCTGTTATAGGATGCTCTACTTGAATTCTCGTATTCATCTCCATAAAATAGAAATTACGGTGCTTGTCTACCAAAAACTCAACAGTACCAGCTCCTTCGTATTGTATAAATTCAGCTGCTTTTATTGCTGCTGTTCCCATTGCATCACGAAGTTTATCAGTCATGAAAGGAGAAGGAGTTTCTTCAGTCAATTTTTGATGTCTACGTTGTACCGAACAATCTCTTTCTGATAAGTGACATGCTTTTCCGTATTGATCACCTACTATTTGAATCTCTATATGACGTGGCTCCTCAATTAACTTCTCCATATACATGGCACCATTACCAAAGGCCGCACTTGCTTCTTGAACAGCACTCTCGTAGAGGTCTTCCATTTTGTCTTCACTCCAAACCGCACGCATTCCTTTTCCACCGCCACCGGCCGTAGCTTTAATCATAACAGGATAGCCCATTTTCTTGGCAATCTTCTTTGCTTCTTTGACATCTTTCAAAAGACCATCAGAACCAGGCACACAAGGTACACCAGCTTTCTTCATAGTTTCTTTTGCAGAAGCTTTATCTCCCATTCGGTCAATATGCTCACCTGAAGCTCCAATAAATTTAATCTCATGCTCTGCACAGATCTTAGAGAATTTAGAGTTTTCAGATAAAAATCCGTATCCAGGGTGAATAGCATCTGCATTTGTTATTTCAGCTGCTGCTATAATGTTTGGTATTTTTAAGTACGATTCGCTACTTGCAGCGGGTCCTATACATACCGCTTCATCAGCAAAACGAACATGAAGACTTTCTTCATCAGCCTTAGAATAGACTGCTACCGTCTTAATGCCCATTTCCTTGCAAGTTCGTATCACACGAAGTGCAATCTCTCCCCTATTTGCAATTAATATTTTTTTAAACATCTTTTTGAGGTTTTAAATTTTAAGATCTAAGTTTTAAATACTTGTACTCTCGTATTTAATATGCAACACTTAAAATTTATTAAGACGGATCAACTAAAAATAAAGGTTGGTCAAATTCAACTGGAGAAGAATCATCAACTAATATTTTAACGATTTTTCCTGATACTTCAGACTCAATATCATTGAAAAGCTTCATTGCTTCAATTACACAAAGCACATCACCTTTACCAATATCAGTACCAACTTCTACAAAAGAAGGTTTATCTGGAGATGGTTTACGGTAAAAAGTACCAATAATTGGTGACTTAATCGTAATGTATTTATCATCTTCTGCTTCATTTGCTGCTTTCTCAGCAACAGGTGTTGCAGCAACTTCAACTGGTGCAGCTGCCATCATTTGTGGCTGTCCCATCGGCATTTGCTGAACATAAGTAGTTTCTGATGTACCTACTGCTCCTGTACGAATTGTGATTTTAATATCATCAGTTTCTAGCTTTACTTCACTAGCGCCTGACTTTGCAACAAACTTGATTAAGCTTTGAATTTCTTTAATATCCATATAGAATTCGATTTAGTTTTATTCAATTATTTAATAGGCCCACTTCAAATAAATAGAACCCCAAGTAAAGCCACCACCAAAGGCTGCAAATACAAGATTATCTCCTTTTTTAAATTTACTTTCAAAATCTGCTAGTAATAAGGGTAAAGTAGCAGATGTTGTATTACCATATCGTTGAATATTCATCAACACTTTAGATGCATCTAAGCCCATTCTATTAGCCGTAGCATCAATAATACGTTTATTAGCTTGATGCGGTACTAGCCACGAAACATCTGTATTTTTAAGATCATTTCTAACCATTATCTTTTCTGCAACATCTGCCATATTCGAAACAGCGAACTTAAAGACCGACTTACCATCTTGATAAATATAATGTTGATGAGCATCTATGGTTTCATGGGTTGCAGGATGCATAGACCCTCCTGCTATCATTCCTAAAAACTTTCTGCCATTACCATCAGCACGTAAATATTCATCTTGTAAACCTAAACCTTCTGTGTTAGGTTCAAACAAAACGGCGCCAGCGCCATCCCCAAAAATGATACAAGTGGTTCTATCTTCATAGTTTATTATTGAAGACATTTTATCAGCTCCTATTAAAAGAATTTTTTTGTAGCGACCAGACTCAATATAACTTGATGCGGTAGACATTCCAAAAAGAAAGCTAGAACATGCAGCAAGCAAATCGTAGGCAAATGCATTTTTCGCCCCAATTTCAGAAGCAACAAATGCTGCTGTAGATGCAACCATACTATCAGGTGTTGCAGTTGCTACAAGAACTAAATCAATTTCATCGGGATTGATATTCTTCTTCCGAATTAAATCTTCAGCGGCTTTTATAGCCAAATACGAAGTACCCTCACCTTCCTCTTTTTTGAGAATTCTCCTTTCCTTAATTCCTGTTCTTGAGGTAATCCACTCATCGTTAGTGTCTACCAATTTTTCCAACATTTCGTTGGTCATTACAAAGTTCGGAACATAAGATCCCACAGCTGTTATAGCTGCTGTTAGTTTGCTCATAGTAAAATCGTTTTCGCCAAAAAAGCATGAAAATGGCTAAAAAGTGGTGAAAATTAGTGATTTTTTGCTTGAAATCATCAATTTTTTCTAAAATATGAGTAGTTTTTAAAAAAGAGTTTAATTGTAGTATTTCTTGTTTAGAAACTCTATTTCACTAAAAAACTCCCAACTTTAAAAAGTGGGAGTTATAATATCTTTAGTATAAACAGTTTATGCTTCTGCTTCTTCTGTTTTGTCAATAAGAACTTGACCTTTATAGTACAATTTACCTTCGTGCCAATGTGCTCTGTGAAACAAGTGCATTTCTCCTGTTGTGCTATCAGTTGCCAAAGTTGGAGCTACAGCTTTATAATGTGTTCTTCTCTTGTCTCTTCTGGTTTTGGAAATTTTCCTTTTAGGATGTGCCATTTTACAAACTTATTTATCCGTTATTAACTTTTTTAAAGCATCCCATCTGGGATCTGTTTCTTCTTTGTTGTCTTTCTTTTCTTTTGGTTGCAACGCTTCCAATTTTTTCAAAACCTCTGAATCTAACGTGCCGTCTTCAACACCAGGATGTACCCTTTTTTGAGGTACAGCTAAAACAAGCATTTCATACACATATTGTGCTAGATCTACTTGATGTTCACCATGCGGTATAACTAAGATTTCATCGTTTTCATTGTTAAACGAATCACCAAACTTAACCACCAATCGTAATTCTGCTGGTATTTCTTGATCATAAGGCTCGCTTGTAATGTCACAATCAACATTTACAGTACCGCTAGCAATTAAATCAAATTCTAACATTGTGCTTGTTTTGTTTAACAAAACCTGAACGTTTATGTTAGCACCATTGAAATCATTATATTCAAAAGATTCAAAGAACTCATTTTCAACTACGTAATCAAACTCGTGTTTTCCCTGCTTTAACCCTGAGAAAGGAACGCTAAACTCCCTTTTTTTCATCGTAACACTCGTATTTAAAACGTATTGCCTGTTTTAAGAGGCGTACCTGCTATTAGCAAGGCGGGTGCAAAGATAATATTATTTTGATTATAGGCAACTGTTAAAAACCAAAAACATTAGAGTTTGATATGACCCTAATAAGAGGTGCCGATTACCTTCTCACACGTTGTTTTTGCAAAACGTCTTCAGTAAGTTCTGCATACTCGGTTCTGTTTTTGAAAATACGGAGTGCCGTAAAAACAGCTTCCTTAAAAGAGCTAGGGTCTGCTTCACCCTTTCCAGCAATTTCATAGGCTGTTCCGTGGTCAGGCGATGTTCGTACTTTACTTAATCCGGCAGTATAATTTACTCCTTTTCCAAATGATAACGTTTTGAAAGGAATCAATCCTTGATCATGATAAGCAGCTAAAATAGCATCAAACTTGTGATGAGATTCTGATCCGAAAAAGCTATCTGCAGCGTAAGGCCCGAAAACTAAATGACCAGCGTCTGACATTTCTTTAATCACAGGTTTTAAAATTTCTTCATCTTCTTTACCAATAGTACCATTGTCTCCACTATGCGGATTAATACCTAGTAAAGCTATTTTGGGGCGTCGAATACCAAAATCCATCGTTAAAGACTTTTCTATGGTTCTAACTTTTGTGCGAATAAGAATAGGATTAATTGCTGCTGGAGCATCTTTCACAGCCAAATGATCAGTTAGTAAACCGACTTTCAAATCATCAGTTACCATAAACATTAGGCTTTCACCTTCTAACTCTTGGGCTAAATAATCGGTATGCCCCGGGAATTTAAAGTCGTCTGACTGAATATTGTTTTTATTTATTGGAGCGGTAACTAAAACATCAATATCTCCGTTCTTAAGCGCTTCAACTGCTGCCTTTAAAGATTTTATAGATAGCGCACCCGCAGCTTCTGTAGCCTGACCATATTCAATTTTTGGTATCTCTTTCCAAACATTAACCACATTCATTTTACCATCAATAGCTTTGGAGGCTTCTTCAACACCATTGAATTTAATATCTATATTCAACGCTGTCGTTTGTCCTGACATAGTTTTATTGGAAGCAAAGAAAATAGGGGTGCAGAAATCAAGCATACGCGAATCAGCGAAAGTTTTAAGTGCAACTTCACAACCAATACCGTTGATATCTCCTATGGATATTCCGAGCTTTATTTTTCTGTTTTCATCCATGATATTCTTTACCTTTGATTTAACAAAATTACTTAATTTAAACGGAAGATGTTCACAGGAATAATCGAAACCTTAGGTGAAATCACCAAACTAGAAAAAGAAGGAAGCAATCTTCATATTACAGTAGATGCCGCGCTAACTCAAGAACTCAAGATTGATCAAAGCGTTGCTCATAATGGTGTTTGTTTAACTGTTGTATCTCTCGAAGGAAGTACGTATACAGTTACCGCCATAGAAGAAACTTTACAAAAAACTAGCCTTGGTAATCTGAAAGTTGGTGATGCTGTGAATTTAGAACGTGCCATGATTTTAGGTAGTCGATTAGATGGGCACATTGTGCAAGGTCATGTGGATCAAACCGGTTCCTGTACTTCAATCACCGAAAAAAATGGTAGTTGGTTCTTTTCTTTTGAATATGATGCTACTAATGGCAACCCAACCATTGAAAAAGGTTCTATTACTATTGATGGCACAAGTTTAACTGTGGTAGATTCTGGCAGCAATACCTTTAGTGTTGCTATTATACCTTATACCTATGAGAATACCCGTTTTAATTCTTATCGTATTGGTAC